>CAYPCC010000020.1:0-23312 GCA_964409095.1 uncultured Phycisphaera sp.
ATCTTGGGGGCGTTGATCCTCGACCCCAAGAGCCGGGTGCTGAACTTCAAGCCGATGTGGATCGACATCCCGATGGCGGTGTATGTGATCGTCCCGTTCTTCTCGTCGATGACCAACGGCTTGGGGTTGTACGACGGGGCGGCCCAGATCGTCGACAAATTGATCACCCACGGCCTGCCGTACCTGATCGGCCGGCTGTACTTCCGCACGCCCGACGATGCCAAAGAATTTGCGATTGGCATGATGATCGGCGGGCTGCTGTATGTGCCGCTGTGTCTGTACGAAATCCGGATGAGCCCGCACCTGCACGAAATGTTGTACGGCTTTCGGCCGGTTAACGACTGGCAGCAAGTCAAGCGGTGGGGCGGCTGGCGGCCGATGGTGTTTATGCGGCACGGCCTGATGGTCGGCGTGTGGATGACGACGACGGCGGCGATGGCGTTTTGGTTGTGGCGGACCAAGGCGGTCAAGGACGTGTTCGGCGTGCCGATGTGGTTGATCGGGCCGGTGATCATCGTCACGGCGATCTTGTGCAAAACCACGGGCGCGCTGGCCCTGTTTTCGATCGTGCTCACTGCGATGTTGGCCGTGCGATACTTGGACACCAAGGCGCTGCTCTACGCGATCCTCTACGGCATCCCGTTGTTCTTGTTGGCCCGGGCCACGGGTCTGCTTCAGGGCGAACACTTCGGCGACACGATCGCTGGGCTGTTCCCGCCGATGGAAGATCGGGCCAATTCGCTGCAGTTCCGCCTCGACCACGAGAACGCGATCGTCGGCCGGGCCCACGAAAAAATCCTCGTCGGCTGGGCCAGCTGGGGCGACGCATTCAACGTCTATATCCCCAAATACAACTCGCGCGCGGTGCCCGACAGCCTCTGGATCCGCACCTTCGGCGAAGGCGGGATCCTGGGCCTCGTGTCGCTGTTCGGCTACTACCTCATCCCCCCGATCGTCCTGCTGAGCAAGCTCAAAGCCCGCGAGTGGTGCAGCGCCCAGTGCGCCCCGATCACCGGCATGGCGATGGTCATCATGATCTACGCGATGGACTGCCTGTTTAACACCATGGAAAACCCCGTGTTCATCGTCGCCACCGGCGCGGTCGCGGGCATGGCCGCGTCGCTCAGCCGATCCCCCGCGAAACAAGCTCAGCCCTTGACGAGTCGCCGCGCTGCGACCCAGCTGGCCGAAGCAACTGACGATGACGATGTGCACGACGAATTGAGCAGCGATGAACCTCTGATCCTGATCGACCCACCGTCCAGAAGCGATCGGCCGTTAGGGGGGACGACGTGATCGAAACGCCCGCGCCCATCACCAACGACTCGTCGGTTCAAACAAACCACGCCGCGTCGGCCCATCCGAGCGCTGCGGTGCAGACCACGCTGCGCATCGTCATCGTCAACTACCGCACGCCAAAGCTGACGATCGACTGCCTCGCGTCGCTCGAACCCGAGTTGGCTAGTCTTCCGGGGGCACACGTCGTGGTCGTCGATGGCGGCAGCCCCGACGATTCCGCAACGCAATTGGCCGAGGCGATCACGCATCACACTTGGTCGTCGTGGCTCACGCTCGATGCCCGGCAAGACAACGCGGGATTTGCCGGCGGCAACAACGCCGCGATCGTCCCCGCCCTCGCCCTGTCGCCCGCCCCCGAGTTCATCTTGCTGCTGAATCCCGACACGGTCGTCCGCCCCGGCGCGATCCACGAACTGCTGCGCTTCATGGAAGCGCATCCCGCCGCGGGCCTCGCGGGCAGCCGACTCGAAGACCCCGACACCACGCCCCAGCAGTCGGCCTTCCGCTTCCCTTCGACCCGCAGCGAATTCGAAACCACCGTCCGCCTCGGGCCGATCAGCCGGCTGCTCAAAAACAAGCTCGTCGCCATGCCCGTCAGCGACACCCCCCACCGCTGCGACTGGTTAGCCGGCGCGAGTCTGATCGTTCGCCGTGAGGTGTTTGATGCCGTGGGTCCGCTGGACGACGGCTATTTCATGTACTTCGAGGAGACGGATTTTTGCTTGGCGGCGTACCGCGCGGGGTTCGAGGCGTGGTACGTCCCGAGTAGCCGCGTGGTCCACCTCGTCGGCCAAGCCTCGGGCGTCACCGCGAAAAACGACACGGCTAAGCCCGCCAAGCGTCGCCCCGCCTACTGGTTCGAGTCGCGCAAACGCTATTTCGTCAAGAACCACGGCAAACTCGCCGCGACCCTCGCCGACGCGGTGTGGATCCTCGGCTGGTCGTTTTGGCGCCTGCGCATCAAACTCACCGGCCAACCCGACCGCGACCCCGAAAAACTCTGGGGCGATTTCATCCGCCACAGCGTTTTTGTCAAAGGTTTTAAAGCATGATGAGCCACAAGAAAGCACAAAAAGGTCACAAGAATTCCAAT
Organism: uncultured Phycisphaera sp.; assembly: GCA_964409095.1. Taxonomy (GTDB): domain Bacteria; phylum Planctomycetota; class Phycisphaerae; order Phycisphaerales; family Phycisphaeraceae; genus Algisphaera. The sequence continues at coordinate 2,393 of CAYPCC010000020.1, forward strand.
TCATTTTTTGTGGCTAAAGACGATGAACGATCAGCCCCCTGAACAACTTGGCTTGTGGTCACAAATCCGCGAAGACCACGCCGCCCACCGCGGCGACTGGACGCGGCCGGGCTTCCGCGCGGTGGCCGTGCATCGCTTCGGGGTCTGGCGGATGGGGATTAAGAACAAGCTCGTCCGCGCTGCGTTCAGTGTGCTGTATCGCTTTTTGCATCGCCGGGTGCGTAACGGCTACGGGATCGAGTTGCCTTACTCGGCCACGGTCGGCCGGCGAGTCGTGATCGAGCACCAGTCGGGCATCGTGATCCACGGCAACGCGGTCATCGGCGACGACTGCGTCATCCGCCAAGGCGTCACCTTGGGCATCCGCCGGGAAGACCAGCCCGATCAGGCCCCCACGCTGGGTAAGGGCGTGAGCGTTGGCGCGGGTGCGGTCATTCTTGGCGGGGTTCAGATCGGCGACGGGGCGCACATCGGGGCGAATGCCGTGGTGCTCAAGGACGTCCCCGCCGGGGCGACGGCCGTGGGCATCCCCGCAAAGATTCTGCCGGGGTATTTAAATCAAAGGGGTCAGACCCCTTTAATTTTTGGTGCCGCGACGCAGGAGGTGACGTCGTGAGCGGACACGGACGTAACCCTTCACCGGATATTGCCGCGGCGGCTTTGCCGCGCGGCGAAGACGCCGCGGCTCTCGGTGGAACCTCGTTACTGCAGAAGGTGGGCGTGATCGCCATCGGCCGCAACGAGGGTGAACGGCTGCGGCTCTGCTTGGAGTCGGTCGTCGGCCGGGTCGCGCAGGTGGTGTATGTCGATTCGGGTTCGACCGACGGCAGCGTTGGGTTGGCTGAGTCGCTGGGCGTCGCGGTGGTCGCGTTGGACTTGTCGATCCCGTTCACCGCCGCCCGTGCCCGCAACGAAGGGTTTGCTCGGCTCCAAGAGTTACATCCGGGGGCGGACGTGAAGTATGTGCAGATGATCGACGGCGACTGCGAAGTCGTGCCGGGCTGGTTCGAGACGGCGATCACGGCGCTTGAGGCGAACCCGCAACACGCCGTGGTTTGTGGTCGCCGCCGGGAAAGATTCCCGGATGCGACGATCTACAACCGGCTGACGGACATGGAGTGGGACACGCCGATCGGGATCGCCCGGTCGTGCGGCGGCGATGCGTTGTTCCGGGCCGAGGCGTTGCGCGAAGTCGGCGGGTACGACCCCACGGTGATCGCCGGGGAAGAGCCGGAGATGTGCGTGCGATTGCGCCAAGCGGGCTGGACCATCGAACGCCTCGACGCCGAGATGACGCTGCACGACGCGGCGATGACCAAGTTCAGCCAGTGGTGGAAACGTAACGTCCGAGCCGGGCACGCTTATGCCCAGGGGGCGGCGATGCACGGTAAGACGGATGGGCACAATGTGAAGCAGGTGAAGAGTATTGTGTTTTGGGGGCTATCACTTCCCGCGATCTACATTGCCTTAGTCATCAGCGCTTTGGTCGGAATCACGCTTACATCATGGGGTATTTGGCTGGCGATACTGGCGTTAATTATTCCTATTGGATATTTGATACTTTGGTTTAAAATTTGGAAGTATCGCATGAGCATCGGTGATGAAAGTACTGAAGCACGCTCATATGGTTTCTTTACGGTGATCGGGAAATTTGCGAACGCTCGCGGTGTGCTGCAATACCAACTGAATTGCAAACGCGGCCGACAAGCCAAGATCATCGAATACAAATCCGCGGAAGGGGCGACGGCGTGAGTTCGGCTGAACCGCATATCCTCTACCTCGGCTCGATCCTGCCCAAACGCAGCGAGACGTTTGTGTACCGCGAGGTGCTGGGGCTGCGCGAGCGCGGCGTGCAAGTCACTCCGGCGACGATTCACCCTCGGCCCGAGGAAGACGGCGACCTCGGCGACCCGGGGCTGGATGCGTTGGCCGACGAAGCGATCCAGGTCTACGGCCGGGGCCGACGCGACAAGCTGGCGGTCTACCGCGATGCGGTGCGGCAGAGTTTTTTACGGCGGCCCAAAGGGTTTCGTGAACTCAAGCCGTCGTACTGGCCTAAGTATCAGTTCCAGTGGGAAGCGGGCTACGCGTTGGCGTACCGCGTGCAGAACCACGACATCACGCACGTCCACGCCCACATGGCCCACGTGCCGACGACGGTGGCGATGGCGTGTGCGGAGGCGCTGGGCGTGCCGTTCAGTTTCACCGGCCACGCGGCGGATTTGTTCCGCGATCGGTCGGCACTGAAAACCAAACTCCAGCGGGCGGCGTTTGTGTCGTGTATCAGTGAGTGGCACCGCGGATTTTATAGGAAGCTGGTGCCGCAACTCAGCGATGACCAATTGCCGGTGATTCGCTGCGGGGTGGATATGCGGGAGTTTACGCCGGTGGACCCGGCGGCGGCGGACGGTAACGCGCTCTTGGCGGTGGGGCGGCTGGTGCCGAAGAAGGGGTTTGATGTGTTGCTGCGGGCGTTGGCGAAGGTGCCGGGCCTGCGTTTGCAACTGGTGGGCGACGGGCCGGAGGAAGCGAAGTTGCGGGCGTTGGCGGATGAGCTGGGCGTGGCGGATCGGGTGACGTTTGCCGGGGCGCAGCCGAACCATGTGGTGCGGGCAATGATGGGTGAGGCGGGGCTGTTCGTGTTGCCGTGTCAGCAGGCGGCGGACGGGGACCGGGACGGGATCCCGGTGGTGTTGATGGAGGCGATGGCGCGGAATGTGTGTGTGGTGAGCGGGGATTTGGAGACGATCCGGGAATTGGTGGCCGATAATAAGACCGGGGTGATGGTGAAACCCGGTTCGGTCGATAAATTGACTGATGTGTTGTTGCGTTTGTCGCGTGACGGTGCGGAGCGGAAGGGATTGGCGGCCGCGGGCCGAGCCCGGGTGGCCCAGGAGTTTTCGTTGTCGGTGACGTTGGATCGGTTGGAAGCCGCGTTTGCCGCGGCGGCCGTGTCGTCGAGGTCCGAGAAAGAAGAAGTTTGAACGCCCCCGCTTGCGAAAGGGGGCGACCCGCCATGCCTGAACCTAGCCGACGATACTGCCTGATCAGCCCGACGCGTGACGAAGCGGACTACGCCCGCCGGACGCTCGAGAGCGTGTGCACCCAGAGCGTCCCGCCGACGCGGTGGGTCATCGTGGATGATGGCAGCACCGACGCGACGCCCGGTATCTTGCAAGAGTATGCCGAGCGTTTCGATTTCATCCGCATCGTCACCCGCGAAAACCGCGGCGTCCGCAAGGTCGGCCCCGGCGTGATTGATGCGTTCTACGCGGGCTATGACACCATCGACCCGAAGGACTTCGACTACGTCTGCAAGATCGACCTCGACCTCGAACTTCCGCCGCGCTATTTTGAAATCCTGATGCAGGGCATGGAAGTCGACGCCCGCTTGGGCACCTGCTCGGGCAAGGCGTATTTCCCCGCCCCCGCCCCCGGAAATTTTGAAAAAGGGTTCGACGGCAAGCTCATCTCCGAAGCCTGCGGCGACGAGATGTCGGTCGGCATGATCAAGTTCTACCGCACCGCTTGCTTCGAGGACATCGGCGGGTTTGTGCGGCAAGTCATGTGGGACGGCATCGACTGCCACCGCTGCCGGATGAACGGCTGGGTGGCGTGTTCGTGGGACGATCCCGAGCTGCGGTTTTTGCACCTGCGGCCGATGGGGTCGAGCCACAAAGGTATTTTCACCGGCCGGATGCGTCACGGCTTCGGGCAGTGGTTTATGGGCACGGGGTTGGCGTACATGACCGCGAGCGCCGCGTTTCGCATGACCCGGCCGCCCATCGTGCTCGGCGGGCTGGCGATGTGGTGGGGTTATGTCAAAGCGATGCTCACCCGACAAGAGCGTTATGACGATCCCGAGTTTCGGCGTTTTTTGCGTGCGTACCAGTGGGCTTGTCTGCGCCAAGGCAAAGACGCCGCCACCGCCGCGATCGACGAAGCCAACCGCCAGCGCTATCGAGACGATTCCCCGGCCAACGCCGACCGAATTTTGAATCCATCACCACCGGCCGAACACACCGGCCCATTGCCTTTGGGGGCAGACCATGGCTAACTCCACCCACCCGATGACCCGCCCGACCTACGCCTACGACGTCTCGATCTGCGTGCCGGTATTTAACGAAGAAGACAGCGTGCAGAAGCTGTACGAAGAGATCGCCGCGGTCATGGACGCCGGGGCGTACCGCTACGAATGCATCTTCGTCAGCGACGGCTCGTGGGACGAGTCCGTGCCGCGCCTGATCGAAGCGACCAAGCACGATCCGCGCGTGACGGTGATCGAACTGATGCGCAACTTCGGTCAAACCGCGGCGATGGCGGCGGGTTTTGACGCGGCCCGCGGCGCGGTGATCGTGCCGATGGACGGCGACCTGCAGAACGACCCCGCCGACATCCCCAAACTCGTCGCCAAGCTCGACGAAAACGGCGACGAACCCGGCAAGTGGGACATCGTCAGCGGCTGGCGCAAAGACCGCAAAGACGGCGCGCTCTTGCGTAAGCTGCCCAGCAAGATCGCCAATAAAATCATCAAGCAGCTCACCTGGACCACCGAGATCAACGACTTTGGCTGCTCGCTCAAGGCGTACCGCTCTGAAGTGCTCAAAGACGTCACGCTCTACGGCGAGATGCACCGGTTCCTCCCGGCGATCTGCAAGTGGCGCGGCGCCCGCGTCACCGACCAGGCGGTCAACCACCGCGCCCGCGAATACGGCAGCAGCAAATACGGCCTCAAACGCACGTTCAAAGTGCTGCTCGACTTGCTGACCGTTAAGTTCCTCGGTGACTACGGCACGAAGCCGATCTACTTCTTCGGCAAGCTCGCGGCGCTCACCATCGGCGTGTCGCTCTTCGCGTTGGCGATCGCGGTGTTCCAAAAATACGGCGTGATCTGGACCGAGAACGGCCAGCCGCTGAGCCTCAACCGCAACATCTTTTTACTCTTCTCGATGATGACGTTTCTCATCGGCGTGATCTTTTTGATGATGGGCGTGTTGTCGGAGCTGATGGTGCGGATCTATTACGAAAGCCAATCGCTGCGTCCGTACAAGGTGCGGCGGTCTTACATCGGCGTCGGCAAGTCCGCGCCCCAGTCCACGCCCGCCACGCCTAGCGGCGACGTTACCAGCGCCGCTTGACCCCCACTGGACCGACGTGATAGCAACCGAAACCCTCGATCCTCAAGCCTCCGCATCTGACCCGCCGCTCGCCGCGCACGGGAAGGCGGGCGCGGTGCGCTTGTGGATCGACACGCATGTGCATTTGCACCCTCAGCACGACATCGAGGTTTTTCTTGACGGGGCGGCGGCCCATTTTTCGTCGGCCGGTGCGAAGGCGGGGGTGTTGTGTGTGACGGAAATCAATGCCTCGGGATCGCTGGGGCGGTTGGCCGCGACGAAGATGATCGGGCCTTGGTGGATCGACATGTTGGGCGAGCACGGGTTAGTTGCGAAGCGGGACGACGGGTTTACCGTCGGCGTGATCGGCGGTCGGCAGGTGCGGTGCGACGATGGGTTGGAGGTCTCTGTGATCGGCCGGCCGATTGAGATTGACGATCGTCAGCCGTTCGAGGCGTCGGTCGAGGCGGCGTTGGCAACCGAGGGGCTGACGGTGCTGGCTTACGGCGTGGGCAAATGGAGCGGCGCACGCGGCGCGAAGGTGCGTGCCTTGCTGGAAGATGGCCCGGCCGACATCGCGTTCAGCGACAACAGCGGGCGGGTGGGGCTGGGCGAACAGGCGCTATTGAAGCGAGCCCGCGAACTCGGGCGGACGGTCTTGGTGGGTTCGGACCCGCTGCCGATGGGCATGGCCAAGCAGCGGGCGGGGTGCTGGGGCGTGGTGGTGGAGGTGCCCGGCGGCGACACGATGGACGCGGGTTGGTCGGACCGCGTGGTGGACGCACTACGGCATGCCGGGCCCAACCCGCAGACCTTCGGCAAACGGCTGGGTTGCGTGGCCGGCATCGTGCAACAGATCGGATTGCGTTGTCCATGACTCACCAAGTCAACCCCATCACGATACAACGCAACCTCGACGAGGCGACCCGCGAGCCGTATGACGTCGCCATCGTCGGCGGCGGGATTTACGGCATCTGCTTTGCGCTCGAAGCGGCGCAGCGCGGCCAACGCGTGGTCATGTTCGAACGCGGTGACTTCGGCGGCGAGGTGTCGTTCAACTCGCTGCGCATCCTCCACGGCGGGCTACGCTATCTCCAGAAAATGGACCTCAAACGGTTCTACGAATCGGTCGGCGAACGACGGTGGTTCCTCAAGCATTTTCCGGACGTGACCAAGGTGTTGCCTTGCCTGATGCCGTTGTACGGCCAAGGGCTGCGGCGGGCTTCGGTGTTTCAGGTCGCGCTGCGGATGAACGACGCGATGTCGTGTCGGCGAAACGTGGGGGTGGATCAATCGCACCACATCGGCCGGGCGGAAGTGATTTCGTCGTCGGCCACGGCCGAGCGTTTTGCGCTGGCCGACCGCGACGGGTTGCAAGGCTCGGCGTTGTGGCAGGACGGGCAGATGACCAACTCGCCGCGGCTGACCATGGAGCTTTGCCGGTGGGCGACGGCGTCCGGCGCGACGCTGCTGAACTACGTCGAAGGCACCGGCCTCGAGTGCAAAGACGGCAGGGTCCACGCGGTCTTGGCGAAGGACAAACTCACGGGCGACGAACTGCGGTTTGAGGCCAAGACGGTGATCAACGCGGCGGGGCCGTGGTGCGCCGCGGTGGCGCGCTCGATGAACGCCGCGCGGGACGCGTTGTTTTATCCGGGTTTAGCGTTGAACGTGTTGTTTAACCGCGCGCCGTTGTCGGATTGTGCCGTGGCGGTGACGGCCAAGGAAAAAGGGGCGCAGACTTATTTCCTGCACCACGAAGGCCCGTACCTCTTGGGCGGGACGTACCAAGCTCCCGCGCCGCCGCCCGACGCGCGCACCGGCCCGGCGTTCGAGGCGGTGTTGCGCACCCATGTCGCCGACTACATCGAACGGGTCAACCGCGCGGTGCCCGGCTTGAATCTGCAGACGGACGAAGTCCTGCGGGTCCACCCCGGCCTCCTGCCGGTAGCGGCCGAGGGCGACACCGAACCCACCGATCACCCGGTCATCCACGACCACGCCAAGGCGGGCGGACCCGCGGGATTGTGGAGCGTGGCGGGGGTGAAATACACCACGGCCCGCCTCGTCGCCGAGCACACCTACCGCCGCGTGGGCCTGCCGCCCGCGAGGTCCAACCCGCCACGGCCTGCGGGGTTGGGCGGCTTGGCGTTGGCGGGCGACACGCAGATCGAGTCGGCCCCGTGGGCAGACGTCGTGGCGATGGCCCGGACGATCTGCGAGGAAGAGTCGGTGTGTCGGCTCGACGACTTGCTGGTCCGCCGGACGGCTTGGGCGCGTGACCCCGAGGTGGGGCGGCGCTTGGCCGAGCGGCTCGGCCCCGAATTGGGATTTTCGGCGCAAGACGTTGCCGACGGTTGTGAGGCCATCGGGCCTCGGCCGTTCACACTAAGCGCTGTCCCCCACCAAGCCTCGGCCTGACGCCGAACCGTGCGACGCCCCCCGATCAGGAGGATTCGGTTTGAGTTTGAATATCCAGTATCTCGCCCCGCACCCGTTTTACGTCGAACGCGGTACGCCGATGAGTGTCGATTGCATGATGCGTTCTTTGGTGGCCCTGCCGCTACACGTCGATCTGTGCGTGTACCGTGAGGGTGAAACGCGCAGCTACGAAAGCGTCACCATCCACCGCGCGCAGTACCCTCAATGGCTCGGCAGTATCGGGCCGGGGTTCTCGGCGAAGAAGCTCATCGCGGACCTGTGGTTGATCAAGATGGCGTGGGGTATTTTTCGTCGCAACCGGCCCGACATCATCCACGCGGGTGAAGAGATGGTGTTCGTGGCGATGATGTTCAAGCGTATTTATGGCACCCCGTACATCTACGACATGGACTCGTCGATCGCCCAGCAGATGGTCGAGAAGAAGGGGTTTCTTAAGCCGTTGGCGAAGTTCTTCAACTGGTGTGAAGCCAAAGCGATCCGCGGGGCGGCGGCGTGTGCGCCGGTGTGTAACGCGCTGGCCGACTTGGCGCGGGAGGCGGGGGCGGAAAAGATCGTGGTGCTGCATGACATCTCGATGCTCACCGACCCCGATCGTCCAGCGACCGGCTTTCTCCGCGAGAAACTGGAAATCCCCGTGGGCCGGCCCATCTTGATGTATGTCGGCAACCTCGAAGAGTACCAGGGCGTGGGCCTGCTGCTCAATGGCTTCGCTAAAGCGATCGAGCAAGGCGTGGATATGGAACTGGTGGTGGTCGGCGGCAGCGACCACGACATCGAAGAATACAAGGGCCGGGTCAAGAAGATGAAGCTGACCGGCCGGGCGCACATCATGGGGCGTTGGCCGGCAGATCAACTCGACGAGATCCTCGCCGAAGCCGACATCCTCACCGCCCCGCGGACCAAGGGGATCAACACGCCACAGAAGATTTTCCCGTATATGCATTCGGGTCGCCCGGTGTTGCTGACCGATTTGTACACGCACACGCAAGTGGTGGATGCGAGCGTCTGCATGCTGGCCGAGCCGACGCCCGAGGGTTTTGCGAAGGCGATCAAGGAACTGGCCGATAACCCGGAGTTGCGCGAACGGCTGGGTGCGGCGGGGCGGGCGTTTGTCGAGAAAGACTTCACCTTCCCCGCCCACTGCAGGCGCATGGCCGAGCTGTACAAAATGGTGGCCGACACCGTCGAGACGTTCCCGGATGGCTACGAGCACGGCATCGAGACGCACCCCGAGGCGGACAATTATCAGATCTGAGCCTTCGCCGCCGCCAAGCGGTCACGATGAGGTCCGAGAATCGATCACGGGAGCATTTGGGTCAGGTGGCAGCATAATCCTCCGATAAACAAGGCAACAACTTTGCCGGCGCGCCGGGCGTCGCCGGGCGTTGAAACACGATGGAATTTGGATTGGAGTAGATGCGTTGAGTACGGAAGCACACGGATATGAAGTCGACGCGGTGGTCTTTGGGGCCACGGGTTTTGCCGGGGGCGCGTTGGCCGAGGGGTTGGCCAAGTCCGGCCAGCGGGTCCGGGCGATGGCCCGCACGACGTCGGACGTCTCGAAGCTCGAGGCGTGGGGTATCGAAGTGGTACGCGGCGACTTGCGTTCGGCTGAGGATGTGGACGCCGCGATCCGCGGGGCGCGGCGGCTGTATAACCTGGCTTCGCCCTTCCGCGACGTGAACTCGGGCTACCAAGGCAACTACGACGCCCACGTCAACGGCACGTCGTACATGATCGACGCCATCCGCAAACACGACACCCAGCAAGTCGTCCACTGCACCACCGCGGGCGTCCACGGCCACTGCCTGGAGATCCCCACGAACGAAAACTCGCCTTTCAACCCCGGCGACGAGTATCAGGTCACCAAACTCGAAGGCGAAAAAATGTTCCGCGCCGCGATCGATGAGGGCTTGCCCGGCTCGATCGTCAGGCCCGCGTCGATGTACGGCGTCGGCGACCTGCGGATGCTCAAGATGTACAAGCTGATCCAGACCGGCAAGTGGCGGATGGTCGGCAGCGGGAAGGTGTGGAACCACCCGGTCTACGTCGACGACCTGACTCAAGGCTTCCGCCTCTGCGGCGAGAACCCCGACGCCGTCGGCGGGACGTACATCATCGGCGGCCCCGACCCGATCTATCTGAATGACTACGCCGATTTGGTGGCCGACGCGGTGGGCGTCTCCCGGCCAACCAAGCGGTTGCCGCTATGGCCGGTGCTGGCGGCCAGCCATGTGTGTCAGGCGATGTGCAAGCCGCTGGGGATCGACCCGCCGCTGCACCCTCGGCGTGTGCACTTCTTCACCCACGACCGCAACTTCGACCACAGCAAAGCGGTCAACGAGATCGGCTACGACCCGAAGGTCAGCGTCGCCATGGGCGTGCTCGCCACGGCCGACTGGTACTTCGAGCAAGGCCTTTTAGAAGGCCCCAAGCCCGAGCGGACGCCCGAGCAGTTGGCGCTGCTGGAGCAGGTCGCCCAAGCGCATGAGGCTGTACTCAAACCATGAGCTTCCAACCCCGCCCCATCGATGAGACGGTTGTAGAGCTCGAGGTCCCCGCCGCGACCGAGCCGAAACGTGGACGCATCTCCGACTGGCTGAAGCTGACGCTGAAGTTCGTGGTCACGACGCTGTTGATCGGCTGGATCGTGACGCAGGTCGAGTGGAATGATTTTATCGAGAACATGAAGCACTACACCTGGGGGCCGATCGCGGTGGTGGTGTTTTTGTGGTGGGCGATGCTGTTGCCCAGCGTGTGGAAGTGGCAGATGTTGCTGCGGGTCCACGGGCTGAAGTACGGGTTTTGGCTCCTGTACAAGTGGTACATGGTCGCGGCGTTTTTCAATCAGTTTTTGCCGTCGATGATCGGCGGGGACGGGTACCGGATTTACCAGACGCTGGGCAACGGCAAACATCGGGCGTGCGCGGTGTTGCCGGTGTTTGTGGAGCGGGCGACGGGGCTGTCGGCACTCTTGATCATGGGCACGATCGGGGCGGGGCTGGACTATGCAGCGAGCGGCAACGAGTTTTCGTTCTGGAGCTTGATCGTCGGTCTGGGCTGGGTGGCGGGCATGGTGGTGGGCGGGGTGTGCTGGTTCGCGGGGTGGTTTAACAAGGTGGCTCAGCTCAAGTTTTGCCCGAGTCCGGTGCGGAGCCTCATCCGGCACGCAGATGATTACAACCGCCAGTTTGGCAAAGTGGTTTGGTCGCTGGTGCTGTCCTTTTGGTTCCACGTGATGCGGATCCTGATCTTCTGGCTTCTGGTCCGGGGCGTTGGCTTCGACGTGTCGTTTAGCCAGGTCGCGGTGGTCGCGGCGGCGACGATGGTGATCGGGATGCTGCCGATCAGTCTGGGCGGGTGGGGGCTGGTCGACGGGTCGTTCATGGTGATGATGGGTTTCTACGGCGTCTCGCCCGAGGCGGGGCTGACCGCGACGCTGATGTCGCGGGTCACGGTGGTATGGGTTGCGATCATCGGAGGGATCCTGCTCGCCATGGACCGCGGCAAGCCCGACCACGGCTCGGTCGTGGAAGTCCAGCCGACGACCACGCCCAACCCGGCGTTGGCGAACCCCGCGACCGCCGCCCGATAAAATCATGATTGACTCGGCCATGAAGTCAATACGCCCAGTGCGAGCGAAGACGGGTCAAGGCAGCGCGATATACGACAGGGGTCTCTCCGATGATCAGCAACGTCCCGCCGAGCGTACGCTCGGAGCAGCATGAAACTTTGAATAAGCCGTTAGGCGACGCGCCGGGACTCCCCGGCTGGGTCGGACCGGCGGCGATGCTGCTGTTGATCGCGGCGGGAGCGGTGCTGCGCTTTCTCAACCTCGGCGAACTGACGTTTCAGGTCGACGAGGGGTATCAGCTTTTGGGCGTCCGCGGCATCCTCGAGCACGGCGTGCCGAAGCTCGAATCGGGTTACGCCTACACCCGCGCGCCGCTGTTTCTCTACACCGAAGCGGCCTGCGCCCATTTGCTGGGGCTGACCCCTTTTTCGATTCGGCTGCCCGCCGCGTTCTTCGGGGTGTTGTGCATCCCGGCGGCGTGGTGGTTCGGTCGGCGGCTGGTCAACCCGGCGACCGGCTGGGCGCTCGCGGCGCTGATCACGTTTTCCCAGTGGCAGATCGAACTGTCGCGGTACGCCCGGTTCTACACGTTGCTGCTGCTCGTGGTGATGCTGGCGATGCTCGCGTTCCACCACGGCTACATGCAACGCAAGTTCTGGGGCAAGGCGGCGTTTTGGGTCTTGGCGATCATCGCCATCACGCTGCACGACACGGCGGTGTCGCTGGGGCTGATGTTCCTGGTATTGCTGCCCTGGCGGGAGCAGACCTGGTGGCGGCGGGCGGGGCTGATCGTGCAGTCGGGCGTGCTGGGCGTGTGGTGGGTGGCGTACCGCAAGCTGCTCGCGGCGTGGACGGCGTCGCTGACGGAGGTCGATTTTAAGGTCGTGCATTCGACCAACACCCAGGCGCAGGAGGCAGCGCAGACGGCAAGCAAAAAGCCGCTGAGTTTCTTGCCGGACGTGAAGCTGCCGTCGCTGGAGAACACGGCCCAGGCGTGGGGGTTTAACCCGCTCTACGTCGTGATCCCCGCGGTGATCGCGGCCGTCGGGGTCGCGGCGATGTTGCTGACGGCCAAACGCTTGCCCAAGCGTGACGCGGTCGGGCAGGTGGCGGTGGGGGTGGCGATCGTGTTGTGCGCCGTGCTGCATCAGGGCGCGTTGGTCGTATTGCTCGCGGCGACCGCGGCGGCGTGGTGGGTGCGGACCCGGCGAGACCTGCGATCGCCTTTGGATGTGGCGATGGTCGCGGCGGCGGCGATGCTGGCGGTCCACGCGGCGGTCAACGTGAAGTTTTTGTCCTATGGCTACACCCGGGGGGTGATCTGGCTGTTCCGTTACCCCGACTGGAGTCATTACTCGCTGGAGCACCTGTGGCGGGGTTGGTTGCCGGTGCTGGTGGTGTTGCCGATGGGCTTGCTGGTATTGGTCTGGAAGGCACGCGACTCAGATTGTCGGCCGAGCGGGCCTTGGCTGATCGTGGGCTGGCTGCTCTTGGGTTGGTCGCTGGGCGGCTTGGCGGCGGGTCAGTTCAACGAGACGCGCTATTTTTTCCATCTGTCGCCGATGATTTATACGGCTTATGCGGTGGTGTTCGTGGCGGTGGGGGCGGGGATCGCGGCGATGCTGGGGTTGAAGTCTTGGGGCCGGGTGGTGGCGATCGCGCTGCCGGTGATGGTGGGGATGGGGTTGGCGGAGGACTTTCGGCCGACCACGGCCTGGAGCATCACGCAGCGCGATTACGCCGACGAGCGGAACCATGTCCGGGGCGTGTTCAACTGGCGGGCGTTTGCGGATTTCCACGAAGACGTCGAGAGCGTGAGCGTGCATGTCCGACACCACCTGGATGAGAACGATCAAGTGTTGAGTGTCGGCCCGCCGCACCGCGGGACGTTGGTGGAGTATTTCGCGGGGCAGTTGGATTACATCGTGGCCCGGCCGAAGGTGTTCACGCTCAAGCGTCAAGACGAGGCGGGGCGGTGGTTCGAGCCCAACAACGGCGCGGAGATCGTGGACGGCCCCGAGCGCTTGCTCGAACTGATCGACGAAGCCAACGCCCGCGGCGGCCGGCTGTGGGTGATTAGCAATGATCGCATGACCAGCGACTTGGCGGACCTCGTTGACCCCGAGTACGCCGCGCTTATCGCGTCGATCACGCCCGATCACGCGGTGCGGGGGCGTGACGGCAGCTCGTTCGCCGCGGTGGCGGTGCGGCCGAGGGTCGAAGCGAAAGCGGAAGGCAAGCCCGCGGACGCCGCCGATAAAACCGAATCTCCGGCCGAGATGGAGGAGCCCGCTGTGGTGGCCGAAGAAGCGTTGGAGGCTGTCCCGGAATCGCCGGTTCTAGCGGAATAACGGCCGGTCTTCCTCACGATCCGCGTTTGACGATGCCCTTTGCCCTGATGAACACCCCGCCTGCTCCCACCCAACCCGCGACGCCCGTTGACTCTGCTTTGGCGGGAGGTTTGGCTGCGCCGCCGCGCCCCGAGGGCGTGGACCTACGGGGGGTGTGGTTTGACCGGGTGACTGAAGCGCAGGCGGTGGGCCATTTGATGGACCATCTTGAGGCGGGCCGGGGCGGCTGGGTGATTACCTCGAACCTCGACCACTTGCTTCGGGCGGGGCGGGACGCAGAGTTCCGGTCGATGTTGGACGAAGCGGATTTGGTGGTGGCGGATGGGACGCCGTTGGTCTGGGCGAGCAAGCTGCAGGGCACGCCGTTGCCCGAGCGGGTCGCGGGGTCGTCGATGGTGTGGACGCTGGCCGAGGCGGGCGCAAAAAAGGGGCGGAGTGTTTACATGTTGGGCGGCGACCCCGGCACGGCCGAGGCGGCGGGCGCGATTTTGCAAAAAAAATACCCCGGCCTCCGGCTGGCGGGGACGTACTGCCCGCCGATGGGGTTCGAGAAAGACCCCGCCGAGATGGCGGCGTTGCGACGGGCGGTGGGCGATTCGGGGGCGGACATGGTCTACGTCGCGCTGGGCTCGCCCAAACAGGAACGGCTGATCCGCGACATCCGGGCGGTTTTGCCGGACGCCTGGTGGCTGGGCATCGGCATTAGCCTCAGTTTTATCTGCGGCGAGGTGAAGCGGGCCCCGGTGTGGGTGCAGAAATGGGGCTTGGAGTGGCTGCATCGGATGGTGCAGGAGCCCCGCCGATTGGCAAAAAGGTACTTGGTTGACGGTATCCCGTTTGCAGTAGTCCTGTTATCATGCAGCCTCGGAAGACGTCTAGGCAAGTCCAAGGCGTCGTTGATCCGTCCCGTGGGCAGGATGCCCCGGTAAGAGGGAGAGGCTTAACATTTGCCGAAAGGACGCGGTACCCCGCCACGCGGTGCAGAGACGATATGTGCATAGAAGCCCGGTTTTGATGGATTCGGCAGCCAAAATCGCCGATTTTATCCTCGCTAGGCTAGGGCTTTTATGTCATGCTATCTCTCGAAGGGGCGTAGGGAAAACAACGGATGCTTTTTAGGATCACCGACCAAAGCACGATTCAAACCGGCGACCACCCTGCTTTGGGGCGGCTGGGCCATCAGCTATCCGACCTGCGGGCGGTCATCTTGCTGGCGGGTTCGGTGCGGGCCAACCAGTTGCGCAAGGCGACGGGGCGGTCGGCGTTGGAGTTGCCGGTGGGCAACAACCGGTCGGTGCTGGACTGCTGGCGGGAGCAGTTGGTGACCATGGCCGAGCAGCTGGGGATCGATAACCTCCCGGTGCGGGTCATGATCGATCAGGCCAGCGGCATGACATCCGGCGTGACGCAGCACGGCCCGATCCAACTGTCCATTGAAATCGACCCCGGCGAATTCCGCGGCACCGGCGGGCTGCTTTCGGACCTCGCCCGTGAATACCGCGATGACGATTTGATCCTTGTGGCTCACGCTTCGCAGCTGCTGTTTGAGCCGTTGGCCGAGTTGTCGGGCGCAATGGCCGAGGTGGACGCGGACGTGAGCATGGTCTGCAGTGCCGACGGCACGCCCAGCGGGCTGATGCTGATGCGGTGCGGCTGCCTGCGAAAAATCAATTCGGTGGGATTTGTCGACCTCAACGAGCAGGCGTTGCCCGCGATCGCCCGATCGTTCGATGTGCGGGTGGTGCGATACGACCAGCCGACGTCGCGGTCGCTGCGGACGTTGTCGTCCTATCTCGAAACCCTGCGGGAGTTTCACCGCCGCCACGCGGGCCAGCGCCAAGGCGATTCGTACGCCCCCGAGGACTGGCAAAAGACCTTCGGCATCGTCGAATCCGGGGCCCGGGTCCACGAAACGGCGATCATCCACGACTCGGTCGTGATGGCGGGGGCACGCGTCGAGGCCCACGCGGTCTTGGTGCGCAGCGTCGTGTGTCCGGGCGTGGTGGTCGGACGGGACCAGTCCGAGGTGGACTGCGTGGTGGGCGGCCGGGTCAACGGCCACGCTTTTGCGATGCCCGCCAAGCCTTGATCCACATGTCATCCCGCACCGTACCTCATCACGCAAGGGCTTGGCATGGGGTTGTGTTAGAATGCGATGGTGTGCCGGGATACGGAAGTCTGCGGGACGCGGAGCGGGTGGGGGGCGAGGGCCGAGTCGAGGCGGCCTGAACCCGGCGCTGAGGCGTCACGGCGTTTAACTCATGATTTCGCGGCGATTAACCAAAAACGGCTGGACGGCCTGGCATGTGATGTCGGCGGTGTCGATCCTGATCGCGGCCCTGGCGGTGACGTGGCAAGGGTGGGCGGACATCCTCGAATTGGGGGTGACGCGGCCCGTGGCGGGGCATGTTTTTTTGGTGCCCGTGGTGGCGGCATGGCTGACGTGGGTACGCCGTAAGCGGATGCTTTTGTGTCGGCCGTCGGGGTCGTTTCCGGGCGTGGTAATCGCGGTGATCGGGGCGGCGGCGTTTGTGTACGGGGACAAGCGGGTGTATCCGTGGCTGTTTCATTTGGGGACGGTGTTGCTGCCCACCGGATGCGTGGCCGCGATCCTGGGGCGGCAGGTGCTGCGGTCGTATCTGGCGGTGTTCGTCGTGCTTTTGGGGTTGATTCCGCCGCCGATCGCGTGGGCCGAGCACTTGGCTCAGCCGTTGCAGGTCGCCACGGGTAGCCTGACCTGTTGGCTGTATTCGCTGGTGGGGTCCACCGCGTCGCTCAACGGTCAACACCTGCGCATCGGCGACGCCTCGATGCGGCTCAACGATGTCGCCAGTGGGCTGCCGATGGCGTTGTCGCTGTTTCTGGTGAGCTACGGGTTCGTGTTCGGGGTGCCGCTGCGGATGTCGGTGCGGCTGGCGGTGCTCTTGCTGAGCCCGCTGTCGGCGGTGGTGTGCAGCGCCTTGGCGCTCCTGGGCACGTTCTGGGTCTACGGGGGGACGTCGCAGGAGATGGCAAGTGTGTGGCTACGGCTGGGCGAATGGACGATGCTGTTGGTCGCGTTTTTGCTGTTGGTCGCTTTGATCCGGGCGCTAACTTGGGCGTCGGTGCCGGTGCGGCACTTCAGCTTGTCGTATGACCAATAACGCTAGACGGACCCGACTGGCCGACCCGTGTTACCGCGTCAAGGGTCCCCGGCTTTTGCCGATGTGATCGGCAAAATCTGTCAGAAATGAAGGAATCGGAATTCTCGTGGCTTCGAGTGATCTATAGCCGATAAATAGCGTAGTAACGGGGTGAAGAGCGTAGCATGAGATTTACTGACGTGAGGCAAGAGATTAGCGCAAAGCAACCCAGCGAGGCGGGTATAGTGTTCGCAGTGAAGCCGTTAACCGGCCGCCCGATATGGACGAAATAAATGACAAGCGTTGAGCCGCTCGTTGCGGCGTGGATGAAGTGTCGGAAAAAACCATCCCCGGCAGAGTGACGATTTTTAAAACCCGGGCGTTGGTCCGGCACAGAAGAACCTAGGTGTTGACCCCTCAACGCCAACGATCAGGGACCCGCGGGATGATTGCTCGGTACGACGACCAATCCTTTCGCCCAGGCCCCGCGTCGGGAGCTTCGAGCAACCCCCCCTACGATTCGGCCGGCACCCCGGCCGCTGGACGCGGAAAAAAGTGCGATGAGTGACGAACTGAACTTTGGAGCCCACATCGGGACCCCCGCCGCGACCCCCACCGGCGATGACGACTCCTCGCAACGCCGCGAGAAGCTCATGGCCCTCTTGCGCGGCCGGCTCCACTGGGCGATCCTCTTGTCGGTCCTCCTCGGCGGCGGGCTGGGTTATCTGGGCTACATCAGTGTCGTCCCCATGTACCGCAGCACCGGCAGCGTCGTCATCGAACGCAACACCCTGCTCTACCGCACCGACGACCCCACCTCCAAGGATCGCTGGTTCAGCTTCGTGGTCCGTCAGCAGCAGCTGCTGCGCAGCCGCGAGGTTGCCGAGCGGGCTTTGGCGAGTGACACCTGGCAGAGCCGCGGCGCCGACGCCGTGGCGTGGGACGCCGAGGATTTTTCCAAAGCCATCGAAACCGACATCGACGAAAGCAACAACACCAAAAATATCTTCGAGATTTCTTTCGACGCCCCCGACGGCCTTACCGCCGGCCTAGGCAACCGTGCGCTGCTCGACGCCTACAGCGAAGAGTTCGACTACCGCGCCGAAAACGAATACCGCAAGACCATCATGCAGCTGCAATCGCAGGTGCAGAAGTCCGAAATCAACATCAAGCAGTACCTCGCCCAGCGCCGCACCGTGGTCACCGACTACGAGTTCAACCAGATGGAAGCCGAGATCCGGGCGCTGACCAATCAACGCATCGAACTCCGCGAAAACCTCGACATCGTCCGGGCCGGCCTCAACAGCCGTAACCCCGTGCAGGACGGCATGTCCACCAACCCCGCCGACCTGATCGCCAGCGACCCCGTGCTCACCGAGATGCAGATCGAAATCGACGCCATTGAAAACGCGATCAAAGCCCTCGAATTCGACGGCAAAGGCCCCGGCCACATCCAAGTCCGACGCCTCATCTCCCAACGCGACGTCCTCAACTCCAACATGCAAGCCCGCATCGAGCAATTGCTCAGCGACGACTCCACCCTGATCGGCAGCGGCGACCCCGAATACGACCGGATGCGATTGCTCGAACAGCAATGGCACCGCCAACTCGCCGACATCGAGCAACGCCTCGAGCAGCTCAACGACAAGCAAAACCAGATCGCGGGTATCCAAGGCCTGATCGACGCAGAGATGGAGATCATCGAAGACTCCCGCGAGAAGATCAACGAGATCAACGTCGAACTCGAAAGCGTCAAGGGCACCATCGACGCCTTCGCCCCCGGTGCCACGCCCAGCGAACCGCACAACGGCGGCAAAGCCAACCAAGTCGCCGTCCTCGGCGGCATGGCCGGCACCGCGATCGGCTTCGGCTTCATCATGCTCATCGGGATGCTCGACAGCCGTCTGCGTCACGCCGGCGACGCCCGCATGGGCCTGCCCAACACCCGCATGCTCGGCATCCTGCCCACGCTGCCGGAAAACTTCGCCGACCCCGAGCAGTCCGAACGCGCCGCCCACGCCGTGCACCACATCCGCACGCTCTTGCAGATTTCCAACCGCGGTACCGCCCGCGTGTTCAGCGTCACCAGCCCCGCCGCGGGCTCGGGCAAGAGCTCGTTGTCGGTGGCGATGGGCCTGTCGTTCGCCGCCTCCGAATCCAAGACGCTGGTCATCGACTGCGACCTCGTGGGTGCGGGCCTGACCCGCCGCGTCGGTGCGGTGGTGAACCGTTCGGTCGAAGCGATCCTCCGCGAGGACACCGTACTCACCGACGACCAGATCGCCCAGGCCATCGCCCACGCCCGGGAAAAAGGCACGAACCTCAAAGACGCGCTCGTCGAGTTGGGCATGCTCACCAACAAAGATTTGCAGCGCCTCAACCGTCGCCAAGCCGACTCGGCCCTGGGCATCCTCGACGCCTGCCAAGGCCGGCCGTTCAGCGAATGCGTCGCCAACACCGGCATCGAAAACTTCAGCGTCCTGCCCATCGGTGCCGCCAAGCCGCAAGACGCCGGCCTGCTCTCGCCCAAAGCCATCCGCAACCTCATCGCCCGCGCTCGGGAAGAGTACGACGTCGTCCTGCTCGACACCGGCCCTTGCCTGGGTTCACTCGAAGCCTCGATGGCCGCCGCCGAGGCCGACGCCACCGTGCTGATCGTCTCCCGCGGCGACTCGAAGTCCATGGCCGCCAAGGCCCGCGACCACTTGGTCTCGGTCGGGGCCAACGTCGTCGGCCTGGTGTTCAACCACGCCCTCGAAGCTGACATGAATAGCGCGTCCTTCGCCTCGATCGTCAGCCAAGAACGCCGCACCGACCCGGCCCAAAGCCTGCTCGCCGCCGACCCCGCCATCGCCGCCCGTTTCGGCCCGCTCGGCTCGGCCGTGGCGGCCTTCGGCACGCCCAGCAAGTCGCCCAACGGCAAGCCCCGCCGACCTAGCGCCAGCGTCGCCAACGGCAGCAGCAACGGGCACTGAGGGAGTCGCTAGGCGGTAGGGATTAGGCGCTAGGAAAAGTTTCGTCCGCCTCGGCGGACGGTTCGAGGAGAGAAAACATGGCACGTCATATTTTCAAAAAACGATCCCCCGCTATTCCACGCCCGCTCCGTACAACGACGGAGTGGGTTCTATGTTAGCCCGCCACTGCCAACCTAGCGCCTAACGCCTAATCCCTGACGCCTACACAATGATTTCCCCCCGCGACCAGACCCCCTACGCCGACGAAGACCAGCAGACGCCCCCCACCGTCTGGGGCCTCGACGCGGTGCAACTCCACGACCGCTTCTGGGCGGCCCGTGGGGTGCAGGTGGTGCGACTTGGTGAGCCGTCGGACCTGGTCGAAGACGCCGAGCTTTTCCTGCTGTCCGATCCCCACTCGTTATCCATCTTTCGGCTGGGCCAACTTGTCGATACGCTCAGCTGGCTCAAGCCTAAGGTGTTGTTCGTGCGGCTGCACAACACGCAAGAGCAGGGCTATTCCGAGCGGGTGATCACCGACGAGAACGATCGGTTTGCCCGGTTCGAGCGGGTGTACAGCTCGCCGGACTGGCGTCTGGGCCGGGTCGCGTTGACTCCGTCGCGTGAATTGGCTCAGCTTTGGCAACAGGCCGCCGACGCCCGTGCCGCCTGGCGGCTTCTGCGCCGGACGATTCCGCCGAACCAGCGGACGACGCTCTCGGTGGGGGGGTGTGTGTACGACCGGTCTGAGGCCTCACAAGTCACCGAATTCATCCGCGAACTGGTCACCGTCTGGAAACGCCCCGACGCGACGATCCAGCGGGCTTCACGCCTCGACCAGCAGGCCTGGGGCGATGTGACCGCCGCACCCATCGACCGCACCCGGTTCGTCGGGCCCGTCTGGGTGGGAGCGGGCCGGGACCTGAGCGCCGCCGATTCCATCGTCGGCCCGGCGGTCCTCTGGGACGTGCCCGACCAACGCCCTGCGGTCGAAGAGATCCAATGGAAA
Source organism: uncultured Phycisphaera sp. (assembly GCA_964409095.1). GTDB lineage: Bacteria > Planctomycetota > Phycisphaerae > Phycisphaerales > Phycisphaeraceae > Algisphaera. Next base: position 22,962 of record CAYPCC010000020.1, read on the forward strand.
CAGATCGAGATCACCGACGTGCTCACCGGCCCGATCGAGGTCCGCAATATCTCCAGCGTTCAGCGCGGGCTCAAGCGTTTGTTCGATATCGCGTTTGCGGTGGTCGCGTTGCTGTTGACGCTGCCGATTTATCCGGTGGTGATGCTGGCGATCTTGCTCGAAGACGGCCGGCCTTTCTTCTTCAAGCACACCCGCGAGTCGCGGGGCGGCGTGAACTTCCCCTGCCTCAAGTTCCGCACCATGCGTAAAGACGCCGAGGACATCAAGAAGAAACTGATGGAGAAGAATCAGGCTGACGGCCCGCAGTTCTTCATCGAAAACGACCCCCGCATCTCCCGCGTCGGCAAAATC
>CAYPCC010000021.1:0-17967 GCA_964409095.1 uncultured Phycisphaera sp.
CCAACTCCAGGAACGCATCACCTCGACCAACAAGGGCGCGATCACCTCGGTGCAGGCGATCTACGTCCCCGCGGACGACCTGACCGACCCCGCGCCCGCCACGGCGTTCTCGCACTTGGATGCGTTCGTTGTCCTCGCTCGGGGTATTGCCGAGAAGGGCATCTTCCCCGCGGTCGACCCCTTGGCCTCGACGTCCACCATCCTCGACCCCGGCACGCTGGGCGAGGAGCACTACGGCGTCGCCCGCCAGGTCCAAACCATCCTCCAGCGATACAAGTCGCTGCAGGACATCATTGCGATCCTCGGCGTCGATGAACTCTCCGAAGAAGACAAGCTGATCGTGGGCCGTGCCCGGAAGATTGAACGCTTCTTGTCGCAGCCGTTCTTCGTGGCCGAGGTGTTCACCGGCTTCCCCGGCATCTACACGCCGCTCAAGGAAACCATCGACAGCTTCAAACGCCTCTGCGACGGCGAAGGCGACGACATCCCCGAGTCGGCGTTCATGTACGTCGGCACGCTCGACGACGCCAAAGCCAAGGCCGAGAAAATGGCCGCCGCCGCGGGCTGATCGACCCCTCGAAAACCCCAAATCCCAGGCCCACGCCCCGCGGCGTGGGCTTTTTTTACGCGCCCGGCGTGTCAGTGCTGCACCCAAGCCCGATGGCTTTGGCGGGGTTGCGAGGCGCATCCCCCTATAATCTCGAGGCGCAGCAATTCGACTCCTACCGAAAGCCCGACCTATGCATCCCCTGCTCAAACGCACCGGCCCCTTGTTGTTGATTGCCGTCCTCCTGCTCATCGGGGCCTCACGCTGTATCAAAATCATCCCCGCCGGCCACGTCGGCGTGGCCACGTTGTTCGGCAGCGTCCAAGACAATCCCTACGAAGCGGGCTTCCATCTCGTGAACCCGCTGCTGGGCTGGTCGCTGTACGACACCCGCCAGCAGTCGCACTACGAAACCTCGAACGTGCCCAGCCAGGACCAGCAGAACACCGAGGTCGATATCTCGGTGCAGTACCGGGTGATCGGGGCGATGGCCCCGTCGATGCTCGCCAACACCGGCAGCAAGGACAAGGCGATCGAAGTCCACCTCGTGCCGAACTTGCGTTCGCTGATCCGCGAATCGGGCAAGACGATCCAGCGGGCCGAAGACTTTTTCAACGACACGACCCACCAGCGACTCGAGGTGGCGATGACCGATAGCTTGCGCCAAACGCTTGGGCCCAAGGGCATCGAAGTCGAAGAGGTGCTCATCCGCGACTTCCGCCTGCCCGCGGTGATCCTGCGTCAGGTCGAACAGAAGAAGGTCAAGGAGCAGGAAGCCGAGCGGGAAAAAGCCGAGCTCGACCGCATCACGATCGAAGCCCAGCAACTCGTCGTGCAAGCCAAGGCCCAGCGCGAAGCGTCCGAGGAAGAAGCCGAGCGCCGCAAACTCATCGCCGACGCCCAGGCCTACGAGATCGAAGCGATCAACAAAGCCATCGCTGCGAACCCCGCCTACATCCAATTGCAATCCCTCGAAGCGCTCAAAGCGATGAGCAAAGACCCCGCCGCGAAGCTCTACTTCCTCAACGGCGACAGCCCCGCCCCGCTACCGTTGCTGAACCTCGGCGGCGAAAATCCCATCACCCGCTGACACGGGCTTTCACGGGAACCCTCAAACCACGGACCCGGCCGCCCCAAGTCCCATAACGCCGCTCGATCAACGGGCGGCGTTTTTGTGCACCAACCGGCGGATTTTGCTGGACAGGCGAAAAACGTAGGGGTATAACATTTCGTGGTAATAGTCGCATGTCTCTATGAAATAAGTCTTTATCGCCGTTCGGCAAGATCGCGGGAATGAACCGCCCGTTTGAGGGATTCGTATGAACTGTGAAGCGCCCCTGTGCCGCGAGCCGATGAAACAGATGGTCCGTGAAGGGACCTGGTCGGCCCAGTGGCCAAGTTGAAGCCTTCACGGTTTGCACACAGCGTCGAGGCGCTGCGAGAATCACCCGCGTCGAGTCGTTAAGCTCAATCGAGTGGATCGACGGAATCGAGGACCATCGATGATTCAGGTTGCTTGGAAACTCGTACAACGCACCGTCGGCGTTGCCGCGCTGGCGGGAGCTTGTGTGATCGCGTCATCGGCGGCGACCGCGCAGATGCAAAACGATCGGCCGATGTTTATGGACGACCGCGCTTTCCTCGACGAGTGGCAACAACGCTGCTTCAAGTTTTTCTGGGAACAGACCAACCCCGCCACCGGCATGACCGCCGACCGCGCCCCGGCCGACGGGAGCAAGCTCGTCTACGCCGGCGAAGAACCCGCCGGCAGCATCGCGTCCGTGGGCTTCGGCCTCTCGTCGCTCGCCATCGCCGATGAACGCGGCTGGGTCGAGTCGGCCGCCGCCGCCGAGCGCGTCGAAACGACCCTGCGTTTCCTGCTCGACCGGGCCGAACACAAAGAAGGCTTCTTCTACCACTTCATCGACATGACCACCGGCCAGCGCATCTGGAATTGCGAAGTGTCGTCGGTCGATACCGCCCTGCTTCTCGCCGGCGTGCTCACGGTTCGTCAGTATTACGCCGACCACGAATCGATCCCCGAATTAGCCACCGCGATCTACGACCGCGTCAACTGGCCGTGGATGATGAGCGACGGCAAAACCCTCAGCATGGGCTGGACCCCCGAAGAGGGCTTCATCACCTGGCGCTGGGACCACTTCAGCGAACACCTCGTCCTGCAAATGCTCGGCCTGGGCAGCAACACCCACCCGCTGCCCGAGCACACCTGGCACAACTGGAAGCGCGGCCCGGTCTACACCAATGCCAACACCGGCGAACGCTTCATGTCGTTCCCCCCGCTGTTTGTCCACCAGTTCAGCCACGCTTGGGTGGACTTCCGCGGCAAGCGCGATGACTACGCCGACTACTGGACCAACTCGGTCTTCGCCACGCGGGCCCACCGCGACATGTTCAGCTCGACCGAGCTTACCGAGCGCTTCCCGCACTACAGCGGCATGCTTTGGGGCGTGACCAGCAGCGACTCGGCCAACGGCTACACCGCCTGGGGCGGCCCCGACCCCTCGCCGCACCTCGACGGCACGATCGTGCCCTGCGCCGCCGCGGGCTCGATCCCGTTCAAGCCCGACGAATGTATCGCGGCCGTCCGCCACATGTACGACGTCTACGGCGATAAGCTCTGGAAACACTACGGCCTCGCCGACGCCTTCAACCCCGCCACCGGCTGGGTCGCCAACGACGTCATCGGCATCGACGTGGGCATCACCATGCTCATGATCGAAAACGAGCGATCGGGCTTCGTCTGGCGTCAGTTCATGGCCAACCCCGAGATCAACCGCGCCATGCTCACCGCTGGCTTCCGCCCCCTCCCCGCGGACCAAGACACCGCGATCGCCCTGTTCTTCGACGGCGACGGCCCCAGCTACGCCCTCGCCCCCGGAAATCCCGAAACCCCCCGAAGTGATAGCGACGACGCTTCAGGCAACGCCCCGGACTCCAGCGACGCTCCTGGCATCACCGAACCCATCAGCGAATAAAATCGCCCAAACCACGACTTCCTCCATGCCTCAGCGTCCCGCGGCCTGGGGCTTTTTTCTGCGCTGCCGTTGTCGCCGGTAACGCGACTTTGTCGTCGCTCGGTACAATCGCTCGTGAAGCGGGCCTGTTTTGTTGAAACGACCACCCGCCGCAAACGTTGGGAGATGATGCGTGGCACAAATTAAAAACAAGGTCGGCCATTTTTTCGCCTGGGCTCTCAAAGGCAAAGACCCCGTGACGGTAGGCGTCGCACGTCGTGAAGACCACGAATCACCGCCCGAAGTGACGCTCCAGCAGCTCAAGCAAGGCTACGGAGAAGTCGTCGAGACCATGAAGTCGGTCCGCAATCACCTCGAACATCAGGCCGACCGCAGCGAACAAATGCTGCAACTGCTCGGCGACCTGCCCGAAGCGCTGCGGTCCATGCCTGACCAAGCCCGCGTCCAGACCGGCGTGCTGCAAGCCATCGAAAACCACTTGGCCAACCAAGACCACACCACCCGCCAGCTCACCGAAGCCATCACCGGCCTCGCCACCGCCTCGGCCCACCAGCAACGCTCCCTAGCCGCGCTCGACACCCACCTCGCCCAGGGACACGAAAGCCTGACCCAACTCAACCAAGGCGTCGCCGCCCTAACCACCACGCTCGGCGGCGTCCAAGAGTCCAACGCCGCCACCCGCGCCGCGATGAACGCGGTGGTCGAGCAGACCCGCATCAACGATGAGCGGATGCGCGAGATGTTTCAACGCAGCCAGAAGATGAACACCATGATGGTCATCCTCTGCCTCGCGCTGGCGATCGGCGCACTCGCGCTCGGCGGGTACATGGCGGTGCTGGTCAGCAAAGTGGTCAAGACACCGCCCCCCGCCGCCGCGTCGGCCGCTTCCCCTACCACGCCGCTGATCTCTGCCACGCCAGCTAACTTACTTACGCCGGCATCGCCCGACGCGGTAACGCCGGGAACGGCCATCGTGGCGCCCGATCTTTCCGCCCCGGCCTACCGGGCTGCGCCCATCGCCGACCCCGCCGCCACCGCGGAAGCCGGTGAATCCACAGCACCGAGTGCTACCGAGGCGTTGGATGATTTTTTCAGCGATTGGGTAGGCCCGCCGCCCGCCTCACCGTAACCTAAAATCCCTATTTTTTAGCGAAAATAGGGTAAATATCAGACTTTATTTGGGCCGTGTTTCGCCGGATAAACCCAGTGTGAGCAGGGATTTATTAAGGTTTGGAATTATTTAATATGATTCTAAACGCTGATATGAAATTGACTTACGGATTTAACGTGCCTAATGTTAGTTGTGAGCAGTGCTGCTCAAGAGAAGCCCGCTTTTTTGAAATGGGTGTTTGGCTTGATGCCGAATTAGATAAAGGATGCTTGTCAGGAAGGTGTATTGTGCTTAGTTGGGCTATTGGATTCTTCATTATCGCGATCATTGCGGCCGTGTTTGGTTTCGGCGGAATTGCGGGAGGGGCTGCGACGATTGCGCAGGTCTTATTTGGTCTTTTCTTGATTCTGTTTCTTATCTCGTTAGTCTCGTTAGTTACGTCGCTGGTTAACGGCGTATCGCCGTCCAGTACCGTGTAACGGCTTGAGATGATAGAAATCTTTGTTTCAAGAGATTTGAAGCATCTTCCGGGTCCTATTATTACCTGAATTAAATTCGCCCTTACGGGCAGAAAGGTTTGCCATGCAAACGACTACGTTAGAAAATATTAATCAACACACTCTCAACAATCTGAATGATCTAATCGAGATCAACCTCGATAGCGAAAAAGGTTTTCGTGAAACTGCGGATAATCTGAAAAGCGACATGTACGAAAAGCTATTTTACGAAGTTGCCGACGAACGTCGTCATCAGGCCGAGAAGCTGAAAGGCTTGGTTGAAATGCATTCTAGTAAAGGGCCTGCTGAGAGCGGCTCATTGAAAGGAAAAGTGCACCGTTGGTGGGCTCAGATTCGCGATAAGGTGAGCGATTCACATAACTACGCCGTGCTCGCCGAGGCTGAGCGGGGTGAAGACAAGATTCTTCACCTCTACCAAGATTTGGCGACCGAAGTTGAAGGTACGGCGGCACATACTTTAGTAGCGGAACAGAAAGACCGGGTCAAGCAGCGTCACGACCAGATTCGTGATCTGCGGGATAAAGCGAAGGAGCTCGAAGACAAGAATTGATGCACACCTTCAGCGGATTCAATCCGCAAAGCGGGAGCCTTTACGGGCTCCCGCTTTTTTTTTGGCTAAACTGAGCCAGTAGTCGGGTGGCCCCTAATCGCCCGCCGACGTCTCAGATTGACGCGAAAGAACTGCAGCATGACCACCGCCACAACGACGATTTCCCCCGCCGCGACCCGCCCCATCGGCCCCGACCAACTCGCACAATGGCGGCGGGCATTTTCCGAGAATCCCGCGAATCGTTTAATGCAGAACGCGGTGACGCGGGCGGCGCTCGACGATGTGGCGCTGGACCGTGACGTCCTGACAAACATCGACCACACGTTCAGCCACGTCCTCGACGACTGGGCGGTGACCAGCCAAAAGAAGTCGGGCCGCTGCTGGATGTTTGCGGGGTTGAACCTGCTGCGGGTCGGGGCGATGAAGAAGATGAACCTGCAGGAATTCGAGTTTAGCCAAAACTACACGTTTTTTTGGGACAAGCTCGAGCGAGCCAATTATTTCCTTGAACAAATCCTGCTGACCGCCGATCAAGACGCGGACGACCGCGTGGTGGCGTATCTTCTGGACCATCCGCTCGACGACGGCGGGCAGTGGAACATGTTCGTCAACGTCGTCAAAAAGTACGGACTGGTCCCCAAGGCCGCGATGCCCGAGTCCGAAAGCTCATCCAATACCCCGCGGATGAACGCCAACCTCAAGATGATCCTCCGCGAAGCCGCCGCGGCGCTGCGTGAACTCAAAGCCGCCGGCGCGGTCCGTGAAGCGCTCGACGCCAAACGGCAAGACGTGATGCAAACCGTCTACCGCGTGCTGGCGATCCACCTGGGCACGCCGCCGACGGCATTCGATTGGCGTTGGAACGACAAAGATAAAAAGTTCCACGTCGATGGCACGCTGACGCCGCAGGCGTTCGCCGAGAAGTATTGCACGATTGATCTGGACGACTACATCTGCCTCGTCCACGACCCGCGGCCGAGTTCGCCGCGGGGCAAGGCGTTTACGGTGGCGCATTTGGGCAACGTGATCGGGGCCGAGGGCGGCGGCGTTTCGCCGGGCGACGGCGGGGTGCGCTACGTCAACGTGGATATCGAGCTGATGAAAAACGCGACCCGCCGCAGCATCACCGAGCGCAGCGAGCCGGTGTGGATGGGCTGCGATGTCGGGAAGATGATGCACCGTGAGCTGGGCGTGTGGGACGCGAAGCTGTTTGATTACGCAGGCGTGTACGACACGACGTTTGAACACGACAAGGCGGATCGGCTGACCTACCACTCGACGCTGATGACCCACGCGATGATGTTCACCGGCGTCGATGCCCCCGAGCCCGGCGACAAGCCGCGGCGGTGGCGGGTCGAGAATTCATGGGGCGATGAGAACGGCGTCAAGGGTTTTTACACCATGAACGACTCGTGGTTCGACGAGTACATGTTCGAGGTCGCGGTGCACAAAGATTTGTTGCCGGCGGACGTGGTCGCCGCGGCGCAGAGCGAGCCGGTGGTGTTGCCGCCATGGGACCCGATGGGTTCGCTGGCGGGCTGATCGGCAGCTCAGTCTTGTTCAATCACATCGACGACGATGGAGAAGCGGGTGACTTCGACGACGCGGACGGGGGTGCCGGGGTCGAGGAATTGGCCGACGCTGGTGACGTCGATGATTTGGCCGTTGATTTGGGCTTCGCCGGCGGGCCGGAGGGTGCTGAGGACTTTTCCGGTGTGTCCGACTTGGATTTGGCCGTTGCCGTGGACTTCGTCGCCGGCGAGGTGGGTGGGTTCGACGACGCTGTGGGCGTTGGCTTGTGCGTCGGCGAGGACGAGGCGGTTGAGTCTCGGGATGTTGCCGAAGTATCGGATGAGCACGCCGATGCCCACGCCGCTGAGGACAAAGCCCACGAGGGTGGCGAGCAGGGCCGCGAGTAGTTCGTTCCAGGTGCTGGCACTCGGTATCACGCCCCCGCTGGTGGGCACGACCGAGAGCACGAGCGCCGCAAGCATCACGATGATGCCGACGATCCCGAGGACGCCGAAGGCGGCCCCGCCGGTGCCGAACTCGACGATCAGCAGAATCAGCCCCACCATAAACAGCAGGATATGCCAGACGTCGGCCAGCCCGATGATCATCGGCGCGCCAAAGAGCCCCGCGAGAGCGACCAGCGCCACCGCGCCGGGGACGCCTAGGCCCGGCGCTTGGAGTTCGAGGAACACGCCGATGGCCAGCAGCACGACCAAGAGCGCCCGGACCCACAGTTGGGTGAGGAAGCCGGCGAAGTTTTCCGACCAGGTCGGGTTGACGCGGGTGACGCGTGCGGCGCCGAGGTAGCGTTGGAGGTCGGCGTCGTTTTGGATGGTGGCTTGGGAGAGGCCGATGTCGGCGGCGAGGACGTTGTCGGTGGTGAACAGCAGGTTGACGCCCGAGTGGATGCGGCCGTTGGGCGCGGTTTGCCCGGAGGGCAGGATCGTGACCGGCTGCCAGACGCCGACGTCTTGCGGGCGGAACTCGGTGGCCTCGGCGAGATCGAGCGGAGCGGAGGTGTTGCTGGGCGTTGACGAGTTGCTGTTGCCGCTGCCGGGGAGTGGGAGGGGCAGCGATGGCGAGCTGGCGTTGTTGGCGGGCGAGTTAATGGGGATGCCGGTGGAGGCGGACAGGTCGCCGTGGACCATGACGGCGTAGTCGGCTTGATTGACGACGAGGCGTTCGCCGGTGTCGGGGTGTTCGATGAGATAGAGCTCGACGCCCAGGACGCACATGGCGTGGAAGGTGGCGTAGGTGTAGCCGTTGGTCGCGGCGGAGTTTTTGAATTCCGAGGCGATGGGGGAGAAGGCTTTGGCGCGTTCGGTGGGCGAGAGGTTCATGCCCGGGACGATCGGGGCGCAGTCGCCGGTCTGGGCGGCGGGGGCCATGACGATCTCGTCGCAGGCCGCGGCGATCATGATGCCGGCCGAGAGCGCTTTGGGTTTGATCCACGCGACGGTGGGTACGGGCACGAGCGTCGGGTCTTTGAAGTAGCGGGAGATGTCGAGGGCGGCATCGACCCGCCCGCCGTTGGTATCGATCTGCAAGACGATGACGGTCGCCCCCTCGGCGATGGCGCGATCGACGCGGCGTTGGAGGCTTTCGAGTGTGAAGCCATAGATCATGCCCTCGATGGGGATGACGGCGACGTTGGACCCGCTGGGGAGGTTCGACACGCGGGGGCTGGGCGGGATCGGCGACGCCGACGCGGGGTTGGGCGCCGGGCTGTCTTGCGGGGTCGATTCCGCGGCGAGGGGAGCCGGGGCGTCTGTTTTCGAGCTTGGCGAAACGGGCTCGGCCTGCCCCAGCATCAGCCCGAGTAAGATCAGCAGCAGCCCGGCACGGCGGAAAGGGTGTTTCATGACATTTCAGTATAGTTCGCCTCCCGCCGATTCGGCATAGTTGCCCGCCATCTATCCCAGCGTTACAAACTACCGATCAATGTTTCCTCCAAGGAGTTTCCCGTGTCCCAATCCCCCCTCCGCGTCACCGTCTGGCACGAGTACCGTCACGACAACCCCGCGTCTGAAAAGCCCAACGCCACGTCGATGAAGCTCTACCCCGACGGCATGCACGCCGCGATGAAGTCGGCTATCGAAGAACACCTCGGCCAAGACGCCGTGGTCCGCACCGCCACGCTCGACCAAGACGATGACCACGGCCTATCCGACGAGTTGCTGGCCAACACTGATGTGATGACCTGGTGGGGCCACTGCGCTCACGGCGACGTGAAAGACGAGTGGGCGAAAAAAGTCGCCCAGCGCGTCCGCGAAGGCATGGGCCTGGTCGTCCTGCACTCGGGCCACTACAGCAAGCCGTTCATCAACCTGATGGGGACGAACTGCCACCTGCGGTGGCGCGAGGCCGGCGAAAAAGAACGCCTCTGGGTCCTCAGCCCCGGCCACCCGATCACCGCGGGCCTGACCAAGGACTACATCGAACTCCAGCACACCGAGATGTACGGCGAACACTTCGACATCCCCGACCCCGATGAACTCGTGTTCATGTCCTGGTTCGAGGGCGGCGAGGTCTTCCGCTCGGGCTGCGTCTGGAAACGCGGCGCGGGCAAAGTGTTCTACTTCCGCCCCGGCCACGAGACGTTTCCGATCTACCACCACCCCGACATCCGCCGGGTGTTGGCCAACGGCGTGAAATACGTCGCCCCCCCGGAAGGGTTGCAAAAGCCGATCACGGTGCAGTGGAACTCGCCGCCACGCGAGTTTGGCCCCGAAGTCAAAGGCGGTGTCGTGCCGTACCGCCACGGTTCGCCGAACATCAAAGAACCTTTGTCGCCGATCGAAGCCGAACACGAAGTCGACGAGTCGCTGCACGATCACTAAGCCGGTTAAGGCTGCTCCGCCTTATAGCAAAGTCTGGATCAGCATCATCCCCGCGAAGCCGAGCGTGAACGACCACGCGACTTTTTGGGCGCTAAGTTTTTCGAGCGCTTCGGGGATGAGTTCTTGGATCACCAGGAAAATCATCGCCCCGGCGGCAAACGCCAGCAGCCACGGCATCAGCGGATTCACCCACCACGCGGCCAGCACCGCCGGGACCGCGGCGATCGGCTGCGGGACGCTCGTCAACACCGCCAACCAAAAACACTTGTGCAGCGACACGCCCGCGGCCCGCAGCGGGATAGCGACCGCTAAACCCTCGGGGATGTTGTGGATGCCGATGGCCAAGGCGAGATACGAGCCCATATGCGGGTGGTTGGCGTAGCCGGTGCCCTCGGCGGTGTAGCCCACGCCGACTGCGACGCCCTCGGGGATCGAGTGCACGCACATCGCCAGGAAAATCAGCAGGCCCGTTGCGCCGCCGAGCCCTTGGCCGAAGCGTTCGCCCAGGTGGTGGTCGTCGATCAACTTGCCCGAGAGCGACAAAAAAAACGCCCCCGCAAACAGCCCACCCAGCACGGGTACGACTGCGGCCAAGGTCCACGCCGTGCCCTCGTCACTGGGTGCGACTTGGAGGGCGGGCAAAATCAGGTTGAACATCGACGCGGAAAACATCAGCCCCGCCGCGACCGCGTAACCGACACCCGCGTGACGTTTGGGGTCGAGCCCGCGGAACATCAACGGCACCACGCCCAGCCCGCACGCCAGCGACGCGAGGATCCCAGCCACCACCGCTTTGATTAAAACGTCGTTGAGCATGGCAACATCGTAACTTCATTGTCCGAAAAGCCGCGACCGCTGGTCGCGCGGTTCGGCCGCAGGTCGAAATGGTTTTCGAATCGTCGGCCGGATATTTCGGCGTACCGCCAAACGGCGCGACCACCGGTCGCGGCTTTAGGGGGTGGCTGGCTGCTGCATACTCAAACAATGCAGCGCCCCCTGGCCAACGACCAAATGATTCGCCCGGATCGGCACCGGGGTGTGGTCCGGCATCGCGTCGTCGAGCAGGCGGAGCGCGAGGTCGTCGGAGGGTTGGCCGAAGGTTGGCACGAAGACGCGGCTGTTGGCGATGAGGAAGTTGGCGTAGCTGCAGGGCAGTTGCTGTCGCTTGGCCGGGCCGAAGCGGTCGCCGGGGTAGTCGTAAAAAATTGGGTCGACCCCCGGAAGTTTCAAGACCTCCAACCCGGCGTCGTGCAGCGGGGTCGGGTCGATCGCGGGGTGGACGACGACGGTGTGTTCGTTGATGAAGCGGGCGGCGTTGTCGATGTGGCCGTCGGTGTCGTCGCCGGGGAGGTTGGCGCTGAGCCAGAGGGTGCGGGTGATGCCCAAGGTGTCGCGGAGCATGGTTTGGACGTCGGCCTTGGCGGCGTCGCCGTTGCGGGTGGGGTTGAGCAGGCAGTCGGTGGTGGTGAGCAGCGTGCCTCGGCCGTTGGTGTCCAGGGCGCCGCCTTCGAGGACTTGGCCGTGGGTGATGATCGGCAGTCCGAGCGCCGCGGCCAACTTCCGGGCGACCGCGTCGTCGAGGTCGCGGGTTTCGTACTTGTCGCCCCAGCCGTTGAAGCGGAAGTCTTGGATCACAAGTTCAGGTAAAGCCGGGGGATGGCCATCCCCCGGCTTTGCCGTGTTTTGCCACACAAACAACGGCCCAAAGTCGCGGATCCACGAGTCGTTGGTCGCAATGCCCAACTCGTCGGTGGTCCGTACCCGCACCACCTCCGACATCGCGGCGCACCACGCCGCGTGCTCCGCCCGGGCCTCATCGAGACACCCCGGCCAGGTTTCCTCGTTGTGGGGCGGGACCACCCACACCGCCGCGAGCGGCTCCCATTCGGCGGGCCAATGGAATGAAACGTGTTCAGGCGGCGTAGGTTTAGTCATTATCGGGCCTCGATGCCGACGGGCGGGGTATGGATAAGCCTTGTGATGGCGGGGGTTTGGATCGTCTTAGGATATCACCGTCCCGCGCCCGCGTCCGCTCTCTGGACCCGGTACACTCAAGGGGCATCGCGGGCCCGTGTGGGTCCGCACCTTTTCATCCAAGCCTCTGCCGCAGCCTGAGCGTCAGGTCTGTGGGCGGGGGTGGTATCTGTGTGTATAGATAGAAAGCAGTTTTATTATGGCAGAGCAAGAATCCCAGACGACCATCATCGGTGCCGACTCGTACTTCAAGGGCGAGATGACCTTTGAGCGCACCGCCAAGATCATCGGCCGATTCGACGGCAAGATCTCGGGCAAAGGTGAGTTGCAAGTCGCCCAATCCGCGACCTGCAAGGCCGACATCGAATCGGCGATCGCCAACATCGACGGCACGATCGAAGGCAACATCACCGCCAAAGACGCGGTGAAACTCACCGCCAACGGTAAGGTCAAAGGCGACATCACCGCGACCAAGATGACCATGGCCGAGGGCGCGTCGTTCTACGGCATGTGTGCGGTCGGTGCCGACGCCACCAAGGGCGGCGGCTCGTCCAGCGGCAACACACCCAACACCCCGCCCCAAGGCAACCCTAACCCAGGCGGCAACGATCAGGGCGGCAACCAAGGCAAGAAGTAATCCTCAACCCACGCGGGGATCGCCGGTGACGGCGAGCGTTTGCGCGCCCGTCGAAAGTCGCCCCCGCGATCGCGTGAGTTCGTGCGCGCAAGGCCTGTGTGCACGTGAAGGTTTGCCCTTGAGGCTTGTCCGTCGCTGTCGCGTGTTGTGTCACGTGGTTGTGTTTCGTTTTTGTGTTGACCCCGGAGAACAACGGTTGGTGTGCTGGTTTGGCGCATCGGCTTAGAGACCCATGGCGCGTGTTCTGCCCCCCAAGACGGTGCAGTGTTACCACTGTGACCGCCGATTTGAAGTCGGTGGCCGCGCCCAGTCCACGTCTTGCCCGGGCTGCAACAAGCCCGTGATGGTCGCCGACCAGGTTATTGATAAACAGCGGGGCCCGATCCGCGAACTCAAGACCTGCGGCAAAGTCACGATCAAGAAACGCGGCCGACTCATCTGCCACCACATCGTGGCCCACGCCGGCCTCGAATGCGAAGGCATCGTCGACGCCAAAACCGTCATCAGCGGCATGCCCGTGATCCTCGGCAAAAAATCCAACTTCAAAGGCGACCTGACCGCCCCCGCGGTAATCATCACCGAAGGGGCGACGATTCAGCCGAGCCTGTTTGCGATCGGCCCGCCGATCGATGAGCCCCCGCCAGAAATGCAAGCGGATCGCTCCGAATCGCCCCAGCCTCCACTCAAGGAGTCGAGTTGATGAAGCCATCACGATTGAATGTGGCGTTGTTTTTCGCGCTGTGTTGTGGCGCGGCAGCGCCGGCCGTGGCCCAAACGGGTGAAAGCGAATCGCAAGCCTTGATCGAAGAAGTCGAACGCTTGTCCACGGAAAATCAGCAGCTCCAAGCCCAGGTCGAAACGCTCGCCGCAGAACTCGAAGCGTTGCGCCAAGAGCTGGCGGCCCTGCAAAAGAATAACGCCGAGTTGACCAGCGAGACGCAGGTCCTCGAACAACAAACCGTGGAGTTGCAAGTGATGGCGGGCGTGGCGACGGACGACCGCGTGCTCGCGGCCCAGGCCGAGCGGATTCGTAGCGTTTACGACGCGGAGCAGGATCGCACGGTGGTGACGTTCGGGGCCGAGCCTTTGGACGTGGAAGGCAACCCGGGCGACTTTTATTTCTCGGTGGTCTACGCCCATCCCGGCGAGGCGGCAAGTTCGGCCGAGACCGCCACGTTGTACCTGCAGACCTACCGCGCCGGCCGGTTGTTCGAGAAGCGGGAGGCGGTGGCGTTTCAGATCAACGGCGAGCCGACGGCGCTACCGATCACGAGCTTGGACCTCAAGCCCCGCCGGGCGGGCTTGCCCGGCAAGACGCGGATCGATCGCAGCGACGAAACGGTCGAGATTCAAGTCTCCCGAGAGACGCTGGCCACACTAGGCGAAGCGCGAAGCCTGTCGGTTCACGAAGGACGCACGGTCATCACGTTCGATCAGAACGACCTCGCGGCACTGCGGGCGGTGGCCCGACGGATGAGCGGCGAGTAACTCATCATCACGCGATCTGGATCGTTGCTGCGGTGGGCAGTGGGTCGGTCGCCAATCATCCGCAACGCAACCCAAAAGAAGCCCCCCACCTTGCGGCGGGGGGCTTCGGCGTCTTGAATTCTATGGGAGTACGGAACGAAAATGCCCGGGGGCCGGGGGGCCGGGGGCGGGTTAGGTCAGGTCTTGGGCGAGGCCTTCGATGGCGGCATCGAGTTTGTCGGAAGTTTCGTAGGTGCCCTCGGCGATCTCGGCCCGGACGCGAGCGACCAGGTCTTCGCGGACTTCGGGCAGATCGGCCAGTTTGGCGAGGATTTTGGCGGTGTCGGAAAGCTCGATCTGATCCGAGCCACGCGACACGTCGATTTTCGTCACCGCCGGGCGTTCGATCCGGCCCGAGGGCAGGTACGAAGAAGCGGCGCTGGAGCCATTCAGGGGGGCGATATCACTCATCATCAATACTCCTTGCCCGCGTGGCGGTGATCGCAGGTCAGCTTCGGAGCGGTGTCCAACAAGGAACACCAGGCTGACTCACGTTCCCGCGACGGGCTCGTCTTACAAATCCTCTATCGCCAAGTCAGGGGTTCTGCCTTGAAGATACGACGTACAACTCTATTCTAATCTAACTTTCTAAAAAACAATTATTTAAAACCAGATACGTAAAAATGAATGTTGCGTAAGTCCGCTAACAAGCCTCCCGCCACTACTGCGGCGTTTGTCCCAAACCCCAGTAAATACACGGGTTATCCTCAGGCGTGAACGGTGTTTGGCGGAAAAATAAAAAACCCAAACAGAATGCGAAAAATTTTAAATTTTCTCCCGCCGGGGAGAGTTGATCCGGTCTTGGGGAGGTATCGACCAGTTCCAAGCCACATCCACGGCTTGGCGGTTCAAGGCCACATCATGGACCCGGAATAACCGCACGCCCGCCGCGACGCCCAGCGCGCTGGTCGCCGCGGTCCCGCCCGCGGGGTCGGGTTCGACCTTCAACTCAGGGCGTCCGGCGAGTTTGGCGAGGAAGCTCTTGCGGCTGGTCCCCAGCAGCACCGGTTGGCCGGTGGCGACGTAGCGCGGCAGCGCCCGCAGGAGGGCGAGGTTGTGCTCGAGCGTCTTGCCGAAGCCGATGCCCGGATCGATCACGATTTGCGTCCACTCCACGCCCGCCGCGACCGCGGCCTCGACGCGCTGGGTCAGAAACGCTTGGATCTCGGCGACGACGTCGCCGTAGCTCGGGGCGGTCTGCATGGTCCGGGGTTGGCCGTGCATGTGCATCAGGCAGATCGGCACGGCCCGCTCGGCCGCGAGGCGCAGCATCCGCTCATCCTCCCGCCCGCCGCTGATGTCGTTGAGCATAGACGCCCCCGCATCCAGAGCCGCCTCGGCGACGTCGGCACGGGTCGTATCGATGCTGAGGGCGACCCCCGGAAAATGGTCGTGGTCGAGGGCGGACCGCAGCGCAGCGATCACGCCCGCGGTCCGTTCGATCTGCTGCGCGGCCGAGACCCGCTCGGCCCCGGGTCGGGACGACTCGCCGCCCACGTCGATCAGGTCCGCCCCTTCGCGGGCCATCGCCACCCCATGAGCAACGGCTTGATCTCGCCCGGAAAACCGCCCACCGTCGCTGAAGCTGTCGGGCGTCACGTTGAGTACGCCCATGATCCGCGGCCGATCCAGCGACAAACTCGGCCGCCCCGGAAAACGCAACGCCAACGCTTGCGCCTGATTGTTCTGCTTTCCTGCTTTCATGCTCACCTGCTTTCGCCCCGGCGGCGTCAGACGCGCACTTTCAACCATCCGCCGTGGAGGAAGCGAGCCGTAAACAATACGCCACGGATGAGTAGTTCGCCGCACAATGCGTACCAAGCGCCGACCAAGCCCAGCTCAAACACCACCCCCAGCACGTACACCGCCGGCAGGCGGACCAGCCACGTCGAGACATTCGACAAAATCATCGGCCAGCGCGTGTCGCCCGCTCCGCGCATCGCTTCGCTGAGAATCAAATAGCTCCCGAAGCCGATCTGCACAAACCCGCAGATGCGCACCAATTCGGGGCTGAGCGACAGCAATTCGGGCTGGTCGGTCATCAGCCGGGTCCACGCCTCCGGAAGCAAAACAAACGTCACGCCGACGGCAGTCATCAAAGTGGTGCCCACGACCCAGCAGTAGATCACCGCCCGGCGGGCGAGCACTTCGCTGCCCGCGCCCAGGTATTGCCCGGCCAACGTCGCCGCCGCGATGCCGAACGCCATGCCGGGGAGGAAGCTGATCGCTTCGATGCGGATGGCCACGATGTGGGCGCCTTGCAGCGCGCTGCCGTCGCCGCCGAGGTTGTTCACCGCGATATAGCCGACGATCATCAACACCGCGAAATTGCCCAGCCAGTGGCCGAAGCGGTCCACGAAGTTGGGGGCCGCCACGCGGACGATGCGCTGGATCGTGTGTTTGTGGGGTCGAAGGCGGTGGCGGTGCAGCCGCAGCACCCCGCCGGGCCGGACCAGGAGGGCGAGCGTGATGGCCGCTCCGACGCACCAGGCCACGGCCGTACCCGTGGCGATGCCCGCGACGCCGAAGCCTCGCGCGACCAGGCCGAGCGTGAGCCCGATGTTGACCGCGTTGACCGCAAGCATGATCCAGAACGGGCTGCGCGTGTCGCCCGCCCCGCTGAGCGACATGCTGCCGACGAAAAGAATACCCGCCATGGGCGTTGCCACCGCGACGATGCGGAGGTACGTGACCGCCAAGCCCAGGCTCTCTTCCCCCAGCCCCGCCGCCCGGCCGATCACACCCGCCAAGCCATAAATCACCGCCCCGACCAACACGCCCCACACCACCGCGATCAAGAGCGCCTGCGCCAGCCCCGCGTTGGCGAGCCCGCGGTGTCGGCCGCCCACGGCCCGAGCGATGAGCGCCATCCCCCCCGAGCCCACCGCCATGGTCAGCAGGCCCAGCAGCCAGCCGATGTACGCCGCGACGCCGATGGCGTTGGTCGCCTCGACCGACAACCGCCCCGCGACCGCCGTGTCCACCGCCGAGACCAGCCAGTTGAGCAATTGCTGAAAGAACGGCCAAACCGCCAACACAAACACCTGCCGCCGCAGCGACAGCCCCGCCAGCTTCCCGCCGAGGTTGATGGGTTTGGGGGTGGTATGGGCCGCGTGAGCGGCTTGAGTTTCGGGTTGGGGGAGTACGGACCGCGTCATGCGAGCCGGATCATAGCGGGGCGGCCACGGGGTTGATCGACCTTCGAGCGTAGGATTGAAATCGCCGAAGCCTTGAGCCGTAACCCCTTTATCCGTAGCGGGTGCCGCACATCGCCGGTTTGGGCGGTGTGCGCGGCTGCTCTGCAACTCTCCGCACACCCCGCCGCAAAGCCCTCGAGGTGTGACACCCAAGACGTGAGTCATGATTTGGGTTAGCGTTAACATCTGCCGGGACCCGTGAGGTTCCGGCGATGGACCGCTAGCGCACCCGGTAATCCAGCAACACGTCGTCGCCCAGCCGTTCGACCTCGATGAGTTCCAAAGCCAATGCGTCGTCCATCGAGTCGCATGGCAATCCCTGTACGGCGGGCAGCGCCGCGGCGTCGCCGACGAGTTTCGGGGCGCTGAACACGAGGAGTTGATCGACGAGCTTTTCTTTGAGCAGTGCCCCGACGAGGGTTGCGCCGCCCTCAACCAAGAGATTGGTTACGCCCTCGGCCGCGAGTTGTTGGAGTTCGTCCCGCAGGTCGCCGGTGAGGATCGATACCGGCGGGCCGCCGTCGCAGAGCATCTTGGCGTCGGCGGGCAGGCGTCCGG
>CAYPCC010000021.1:17977-22394 GCA_964409095.1 uncultured Phycisphaera sp.
GCCTGGGCGTAGGTGACCACGATGCCGTGCATGTCGGCGGGCAGGCGTCCGGCGCGATCGACCACCAACCGGCGGGCGACACGATGCACCGCGGCGGGATTTGTGGGGCGTGCGGTGAGTTGCGGGTTGTCAGCGATCGCCGTGCCGACGCCGACCATGACCGCGTCCACCCGGCCGCGCCACCGGTGGACCCGTTCGCGGGACTGCGCGTTGCTGATCCACTGGCTGTGGCCGGCGGCGGTCGCGGTCTTACCGTCGAGGGTCTGGGCCCACTTGACGATGATCCACGGCAAGCCCGTCGTGACCCGTTTGATAAACGCTTCGTTGAGTCGGCGGGCCTGGGCTTCTCTCACGCCAACTTCGACCCTGATGCCCGCCTCGCGCAGCAGCGCGATGCCCCGGCCCGCGACCTTCTCAAACGGGTCGACCATCGCCACGACCACCCGCCCGATCCCCGCCTCGATCAGCGCCTCCGCACAAGGCGGCGTCTTGCCGTGGTGGGCACACGGCTCGAGCGTGACGCACATCGTCAAACCCCGCGGATCAACGCCCTTCGCCGCCGCGTCGGCGAGCGCGGCCACCTCGGCGTGCGGCCCGCCAAAGCAGGCGTGGTGCCCGGCCGCGACCATCCGCCCGTCCCGCAGCAGCACCGCCCCCACCATCGGATTGGGCTCCACCCCGCCCCGCCCCAGCTCGGCCAACGCCAAAGCCCGACGCATCGCCTCATTGATCAATTCTGCATCTTTCACTCGACGATGGCCCTTTCCTGCGACGGTTGACCTGTCATACTATCTCATGTTGCTTCGCATCTGACCCTCGGGGTACCTGCAAACGAAAGAAGGCTTGCCATGAAAAAACTCATCGTCCGCGGCGCACTCGTCCTGATCGCCCTCGTCATCGTCGGCGTCGTCGTGCTCTACTTCTCGATCAACGGCATCATCAAAAACGTCGTCGAGTCCCAAGGCACCCAGGCCACCGGCGTCGCCACCACGCTCAACCGCGTCAACCTCAACCCTTTTGGCGGCGCACTTTCGCTCAACGACTTCAAGCTCGCCAACCCCGAAGGCTTCACCAACCCCACGCTGTTCACCCTCGGCGAGGCGGATGTCCAAGTCCAGATCGGCAGCGCCATCCGCGGCGACGAGATCGTGATTGATCGGCTCTACATCGACGGCGCCCAAGTCGTCGTCGCCTTCGAGAACGGCAAGCTCAACGTGCAGGAACTTCAGCGACTCATCAAAGAAAACGCCGGCCCCACCGACGAGACCGAGGCCCCGGCCGAAGACGATCCCGCCGCCGAAGGCGAAGCCAAAGGCATCTTGATCAAAGACATGAAGATCACCAACACCAAGGTCCGCGGCGAAATCAGCCTCATCCCCGGCACGCCGCCGGTGGCGATCGACTTCCTGATCGCCAACATCGAAGAAACCGACTTCCGCGAACCCGACACCGGCGCGCTCATCGGCTACGCCATCCAGACGATCATGCTCAACGCCACCACGGGCCTGGCGGAACAGGTCGAGGGCCTGGGTGCGATCGTCGGCGACCTAGGCACGATCGGGGCCGAGAAGATCGGCGAGCTCGGCGGCGAGGCGACCAAAGCGATCGACGACGCCGGAAAAAAACTCGAAGAAGGCCTCGGCGGTTTGCTCGGGGGTAAGAAAAAAGACGCACCGGCAGAGTGAACGACCACCGTGATGCATACCCAAAACCCCGGACGAGAGTCCGGGGTTTTTTTTATGGTGAGGTTAAGTTGCACCAAGCGCGGGCTGGGGCGGCCCGGGTCGATGACGCGGCGATAAATTCCTGGAAGCCTATTCGATCACGATCGCCTGGGGATCAAAATTCACCTTCGGCGGCTGCGGGTCCATTTTCGTGAGTGTGTCCACCAAGACTTTGGTCACCAACAGATTCCGGAACCACCGCCGCTCGGCGGGGACGACGTACCACGGGGCGTAGTCGGTCGAGCATTTGCTTAGCGTCGTGCTGAACTCGGCCATGTACTCGTCCCAGTGGCCGCGTTCGGTGAGGTCTTCGGGGTTGAACTTCCAGTGCTTGTCGGGCCGATCGAGTCGGCGTTGGAGCCGGTCCTTTTGGTAATCCTTGGAGATGTGTATCATGAATTTCACCACGGCCGTGCCTTCGTCGGTGAGCATTTTTTCAAACGCGTTGATGTGGTCGTAGCGTTTTTTGATGACTTCTTTCGGGGCCCAGCCTTTGACTTTGACGATCAAGGTTTCTTCGTAGTGCGAGCGATTGAACACCCCGATGTTGCCGTCGGCGGGCGTGTGGTGGTGGACCCGCCAGAGGTAGTCGTGGGCGAGTTCTTCTTTGGACGGGGCTTTGAACGAAGTGACTTGGCAGCCCTCCGGATTGATCGGGCCGAACACGTGGCGGACGGTGGAGTCTTTGCCCGCCGCGTCCATCGCTTGGAGCACGACCAGCAGTGATCGCTTGCCCTCGGCGTAGAGGCGTTCTTGCAGATCGACGAGTTGGTGGGACAGTGCGCCGAAAGCGTCTTGGCCGTAGTCCTTGTCGATCGGGCCGTCGTAGCGGGTGGGACGTTGGGTGACATCGACGCCCTTGCCGGGCTTGACGAGGTAATCGTCGGTGTTGAGTTGTCGGTCGAGGAGCGAGAGGTCGAAGTCGGCGAGGTGGGCGGGAGGTGTCAAGAGAGAGGTCGTCCTTGGTTAAGGGGCGTTTTCGGAATCGTCTTGTGGGTGCTCAATAGCATACTGCAGGGCGAGCAGGGCTTCGCCCAAGAGATAGAGCTGGTCTTCGCCGCGGTACTCGGGGAAGCCGGAACTGAGGCGGATGACGTGGTGGGCCGCGACGCGGACGGTGCGGTCGTCGCTGAGCTTGACCGCTAAGCGAAGTAATGGTCCCCACGTCTCGACGCCCGCCCAGGTGTCGTGTTCGCCGCGCAGACGCCGGCCGGTGTTGGCGTCGTAGTACAGCCGAAGCTGAGGCATCCGGTCGCGGGCAAAATTCAGGACGCGCTGCGAGACTTCGGGGTTGGTCGTGGTGCATCGCTCGGCAACGGTGAGAACATTGCTGAGTTGTTCGATGCCGTTGGCGGAATAGAAGCCTTCGCGGATGAGGTGGGGCATGATCGTGCCGACCTCGGGGCGGATCATCTGGTGCAGCAGCCCAGCGGGCGTGCGGGCTTTGTCGATCAGCTTGCCGGACTGCAGCGCCACCTCTTTCCAGTCGTCGCGGCCAAATGCGTTGGCGAGTTGAAGCACAAGGTCGGGGTCGTAATCGACGAGGAACGAGTTGGTGATGAAGTTGTAGACGTCCGGGTGTAGGTTGAAATAGTTGCGGATCATCCACGTGCTGTTGTCGATCGCGGCGTGGCGTGCGTAGGCGTCGAGGATCAGGGCGACGGCGTCGCGGTCTTCATCGAGCCCAAAGGCCTGGACGCCGGCCCACAACGCCTCGGCGGCGCGGAGCGCTTCGGTGGTGCCCGAGGCGTCTTGCTGAAGTTCGCCTTCGGGTGGGTTTTCGCGGTATCGCCAAGCGATCATGCCGTGGGCCGGGTCCCCCGGAACGCGACGAACCAACAGTTGATTCAGGATGATGTCGCGCAGCGGGTCGTAGAGTTCGCGGTCGTTGGCGAGCGCGGCGAAGGTCGCAAGCTGCGTCACATCCACGGCGTAGACCGCGCCGTTGTCACGCTGCAGGTCGCCGTTTTGCACGGCCACCCACGCCGCGTCCCGGAGCGCCTCACGAGCGGACAACGCGTCGGTGGTGCTGCGGTTGGAATTTAACCAACGGGCGGTAATCACCAACGCCGGGATGAGCAGCAGCAGCAACAGCAAACGCAGCGGCGTGACGAACCGGCGCTCGGGTATCTGCAGCCGGGATGCGTAGCGGTCAGTCATGAAGATTGATTCTACCGGCAGAAGCCCGAGGGATGGCCATCCCTCGGCTTTGCGGGCATGATGGATAGATGGACGAGAAAAACCCACAAGTCCGCCACGTCATCGGCTGTATGACCGGCACCAGCCTCGACGGCCTCGACGCGGCGATCACCCGCATCACCGGGACGGGCCTGGACATGACCGCCGAGTTCGTTGGCATGGTCAGCGCCCCGCTGCCCGATGCGCTACGCACGACGCTGCTGTCGATGGCCAACGGCGAGCCGCACCCGCCGATCGAATTCATGCGGGCGGCGCGATACTTGGGCGTCGTTCACGCCGAGGCGTGTGCGGAACTCATTTCCGCTCACGGCCAAGCCTCCGACGCTTCCGGGGGGATCGATTTCGTCGTCGCCCACGGCCAAACCATCTGGCATGCCCCCGCCGACCGCCTGAGTTGGCAGCTTTTCGATCCTTGGCCGATCGTCCGTTCGCTGGGGCTGCCAGTGTGTTACGACCTGCGACAAGCGGATTTGATCGCGGGTGGTGAAGGCGCT
>CAYPCC010000022.1:0-11985 GCA_964409095.1 uncultured Phycisphaera sp.
CTCGTTCATCTGGCCGAAGACCATGGCCACCTTGTCGATGACGTGGCTGGTGTTGCCCTCGGCATCGGTGTACTCGGCCTCGGACATTTCGCCCCAGAGGTCGTTACCTTCGCGGGTCCGTTCACCGACGCCGCAGAACACCGAGTAGCCGCCGAATTCACGGGCGACCCGAGCGATCATTTCCTGAATGATGACGGTCTTGCCGACGCCTGCACCGCCGAACAGGCCGATCTTGCCGCCGCGGACGAACGGGCAGAGCAGGTCAACGACCTTGATCCCGGTTTCGAGGATTTCGGTCTTGGGGTTGAGCGCGGTGAAGGCGGGGGGGTCGCGGTGGATCGGGGCGGTCTTGCCGGTGTTGACCGGGCCGCGTTTGTCGATGGGTTCGCCCAGCAGGTTGAACACCCGGCCGAGCACGCCTTCGCCGACGGGCACCGACACCGGGCCGCCCTGATCGACGCATTCCATGCCTCGCATCACGCCGTCGGTCGAGCCGAGCGCCACCGCCCGGACCTGGCCGCCGCCAAGGTGCTGCTGAACTTCACCGACGAGATTGATGTCGATGCCGTTGTGGCTGCCGGTGATTTTCACGGCGTTATAGATCTCGGGGAGATCGGATTCGGGGAACTGGGCGTCAAAGGTCGAGCCGATGACTTGCGAAACGATGCCGGTGGCCATGGGATGTTCCATAAAAGCGGGAAACGGATGCAAAAACCGGGATTTTTCATGACCCTTTGGCGAAAATCACCAAAAAATCGTGTACCCCGATTTACGACACGTCAAGTGTACCGACCACGCTCCGCCACAACAAACTCGATATATCGAAATTCGATACAATCGATTGATGTCCACCAACCCCGCTAACTTCCGCCGCGACCTGTTCCGTGGCAGCCTCGAAGTGTTGCTTCTCGCCCTGCTGAGCGACGGCCCCCGCCACGGCTACCAACTCAGCCAAAAACTCGCCGCCGCCACCGGCGAAACCCTCGGCCCCGGCACGCTCTACCCCTTGCTGCACCGCCTCGAAGCCCAAGGCTGGACCACCCACCACCCGTCCGCCTTTGCTTGCCCATCTACCATACTTTCGACTTCCCAGGGAACCTCCCAAGGAACTTCCGGGGGGGGGTTCGGGGGGCGGGGGCGGAAGACCTACACCCTTACCCCCGCTGGCGAGGCCCGGCTCAAAAGTGCCGCCGCCGAATGGCAAGCCGCGATCGCCCGGATGCAGAGCCTCGTTCTGCCCGCGCTACGCCAGACCGTCCAACACCCCAAATCGACCACGACCACCGTCCCCACCTAAACCTTAGTTGAATCTACCGATTCCCAACTGACAAAACACATTCTGTTTCATAAGCTCAGTCCATGTCCTTGACGCCTATCCTCGCCCAAACGGCCCCCGCCGACACCCCCACCACTATCGAAATCGATCCCGCCGCCAGCGATGCGATCAACGTCGTTACCCCGGAAGTCGAGCCCGAACCCCAGGTGCAGGGGGCCGTGGGCGAAGCGCTCGACAACGCGGTTCCCGAAACCGGCATCGCGTCGGTCGACGGGGCGGTGAACACGCTGACCAACGCCGTCGGCAGCATGGTCGATGGCTTCTTCAGCATGTTGCCGCAGTTGGTCATCGCGCTGCTCGTGCTGGTCTGCACCGGGCTGATCGTCAAGCTCATCGACCGCGTCGCCAGCAAGCTCATGATCCGGGCCAAAGTCAAGGAAAGCCTGCGCGATCTGTTTCGGATTTTCGTTCGTACCGCCGTGTGGTTCGCCGGGCTGATGACCGCCGCGATCATCGTCTTCCCCGGCTTCGGCATCGCCAACCTCATCGCCACCGCCGGCCTCGCGTCGATCGCCATCGGTTTCGCGTTCCAGGACATCTTCGCTAACTTCTTCGCCGGCGTGCTCATCCTCTGGCGCTTCCCCTTCGAGAACGGCGACTTCATCGAAGTCGACGGCCTGATGGGCAAAGTCGAAGACGTCGAAATCCGCAGCACCAGCATCCGCAAAACCAACGGCGAACTGGTCATCGTCCCCAACTCCACCATCTTCCAAAGCAAAGTCACGGTGATGACCAACCGCCGCCACCGCCGACTCGAACTCGCCGTGGGCATCGCCTACGGCGAAGACGTCGCCGAGGGCCGTCGCGTTATTTTGGAAGCCGTGAAGTCCTGCGATACCGTCCGTAATGACGCCCCGCCCGAAGTCCTGGCCACCGCGTTCGGAGCGTCGTCCATCGACTTCGACGTGATCTGGTGGGCCGACAGCAAGCCGATCGACGAACGCCGCAGCCGCGACCAAGTCGTCGAAGCGATCAAGAAAGCCCTCGACAACGCCGGCATAGAGATCCCGTATCCGTACCGCACGCTCACGTTCAGCAAAAACGAGCCGGACATCATCAACGCCGTCGCCGGACGCATGGGCTCAGGCGGCGCGTCGGGCGTCGGCGACGGATCGGACAACTGATTCCCCGGGTTTCCCCGCCCAAGCCACCGACAGACGCTTTACAATGCCGCCAACATGCCCCAACCCGTTGACGTCTATCTCCTCGCCGGCCAATCCAACATGGTCGGCCACGGCCGCGCTGCCGAAATCCCCCAAGCCCTTCGGCCACCCCACGCCTCGGCCCGATCCCACTTTGTCCCCCTCGACCCGCCGGGCCACCCCCGGCTCGACCGTTCCCATGTCCGCCGATGGGTGCCCCTCGCCCCCGGCAACGGCGAGTTCGACGGCGGCTTCGGTCTCGACCTGTCCCTCGGCCACACCCTCGCCGCCCGTTCACCCCGACCCGTGGCATTGATCAAATGCGACCGCGGCGGCACGTCGCTATTTGAACACTGGAAGCCCGCCGACTTCGACGACCCCACCACGCTGACCAACCTCACCCTCGCCGCCGCCGCCGAGGCCTGGGAACAACTCCTCGACGAAGGCCTCAACCCCCGACTCGCCGGCGTCGTCTGGTTTCAAGGCGAATCCGATACCAGCGTCCACAACCCCGCCCCCGATCGCTACGGCCAACAACTCGCCACCTTCTTCGACCGCGTCCGTGATGAACTCGCCGATGGTGAATCGTTAACCAAAATCATCTTCCGCATCAGCCCGCCGCCGCAAAACGACCGCCCGCATATCGAGTCGATCCGCCAACAACTCACGCAGTTGGCCGACCACGATCCGCGGGCCCGCTGGATCGACGCTGACGACCTGCCGCGCGTCGATGGCGACCCTCTTCATTTCAACGGCCAAGCCCTCTTGACCCTCGGCGACCGGGCCGCCGCGGCGCTACTCGCGCTAAACCCGGCACAAAATGCTGACATCGTCATCGATTCACCAGTCACCCCTCCCCCCCGGGGGGAGTTGGCCCGCGAAGCCCGTCGGACGGGGCGGGTGAGTCCGCAAGAGCCCCCCGCGGCGTCATCACCCGACCGCCCTCACCTCAACCCTCTCCCAGAAGCAGAAGGCGCTAAGGCAAGGGTGCCCGCATCGCAATCAAAAACCATCAATCAAAAATCAAAAATCACCCCGCTGCCCAAACCCGATGCCCCGCGCACCCTCGCGCTCATGAACCAAAAGGGCGGCGTCGGCAAAACCACCACCGCCGTCAACGTCGGCGCTGCCCTCGCCAACCTCGGCCTCCGCGTGCTTTGCATCGACCTCGACCCGCAGGCCCACCTCACCCTCTCGCTGGGCATCGACCCCGACGACATCGAAAAGTCCAACTACGACCTCTTCATCGATCCCGACACCACGGCAATGGAAACCGTCCGCTACACCGCGCGCGACGACAAACGCTTGGCCGTGCTCCCCGCCGAGACCAACCTCGCCGGCGTCGAGTCTGAGCTGTCGGACATGATCGCCACGGGCCTCGCCCAAACGATCCTCCGCAACAAATGCAAAGACCTCGTCAAAGAGTTCGACTACGTCTTGATCGACTGCCCGCCGAGCCTCGGCCTGCTCACCATCAACGCGCTGACCATGGCCAGCGAGATCGTTGTGCCCATGCAGGCCCACTTCCTCGCGCTCCAGGGCATGACCAAACTTTTCGAGACCATCGGCATGGTCCGCCAGGGCATCAACCCCCACCTCACCGTCGCCGGCGTCGTCCTCTGCATGCACGAAGGCAACACCCTCCTAGCCAACGAAGTCATCAGCGAACTCGAAGGGTTCTTCGACGCCGCCCGCGGGACCGATCAGCCGTGGGCCAACGGCCGCGTCTTCTCCCCGCCGGTCCGCCGCAACATCAAACTCGCCGAGGCCCCCAGCTTCGGCCAGTCCGTCCACGCCTACGCCCCCGACTCCAACGGCGCGAAAGACTACCTCTCGCTCGCCCGCTCCATCGCCGGCGGGTGATGGCCCGCCAATTCTTTTCCCTTGACGCCGGCGCAGGATCACGCGAATCTGGGGGTATCGGCGATGACACGACGCGCTGTACTTTGATTCGGTCACCTTGAGGAGGGCCCGCCTGTGCTGAAATCTGACCGCCAACTTTTGTGTTCGCTGCTCGCTTTGCTCTTTGCGCTGACGTGGGCCGCGCCCACCTTCGCCGACACCGCCGCGGACGTGGACAAAATCAACGGACTCCTGCGCCGGGCCGAATCCAACCTGCAAAACGTCGAACAAAACCTCGCCGGCCGCACCAGCCCGCCCAACGGCTCGGCCGGGAAACTCCTCGCCCAGCGACTCGATCAAGCCTACGGCGACCTCGAACCCGCCGGCAAACTCGTCGCCACCCTGCCCGCCGGTCAAGCGGGTGTCGCCGAAGCCACCGAGCGTTACAACACCAATGTCGCCCTCTACCAAAAACTCGCCGCGGTCATGAACGGCGGAGCCGCGCCCGCCCAGGCCGACGGCCCGAAAGACGGCGAGGTCAAACTCGGCTACCCCCACGCCGACAACTTCAAAAACGTCATGTTCACCTACCGCAACAAGGTCGAAGCCCCCGCCAACCAGCTCACCAAGCTGCACGCCGAGTTGCTGCCGGTCGAAGACCAGATGCTGATCAATCACCGCGTCACCGGGCAAGCCATTGCCACCATCGCCGAGGCCCGCCGCCAGGCCGGCTTCGTCGAAGAAGGCCTCGCCAAAATCCCCGCCAACGGCCAAGGCGTCGCCGCCGCTAAAACCAGCCTCGCCAACTCGCTCGAACAGATCGACGGCAGCGAACAATATTTCGCCCCGCTCCACGCCCAGCTCATGGCCATGATCGACCCGGCCAAGTTCCCCAAATTCGACGAAGACCACAAACGCCTCCAAGGCCTCAGCAGCGACTACCGCCGGGACTGGGTCTTCACCGACGACCGCGCCCGGGCGGCCGAGTTATTTGCTCAACGCCAAGCTGCCCAAGAAGAAGTCGTCCGCATCGCCACGGTCTACAACCGGCAGATGCAGCAGGAAACCGAGATGGGCAAAACCATCAACGCCGTGGGCACCGGCACGATCAGCAGCCTCAACGAATTCGACGCAAAAATAACCGAACAAAAAGCATCACTCCCGGGGTCGATCCGCGAAGACCTCGCCGAGGCGGACAAGTACGCCACCGAAGCCGTGGAAAACCAAAAGCCCGCTTGGTTCAACGGCGGTATCCCCCAGCGCATGGGCTGGGCGGAAGACAAGTTGACCCTGCTCGCGGTCATTGATCCCGCCGGCAGTCAAGCGGTCGCGCAGGAAGTCGCCGCGATGCAAGCCAGCCTCGCCCAGCGGGCCGACTCGCTCAAAGAACTGATCATCCGTGAGAACACGTTGCCCAACGACAACTTTACCGGGGCCGACCGCGACGCCGCGATCGCCGTGGCCAAAAGCGGCTGGGCGGTGCAACAACCCGACGCCGAGATCCTCGCCGTCCGCATCCCCGCCGAGGCGTGGAAGCGTCAAGCCAAGTGGGAATATTCCAACGGCACCTGGTACTTCAGCGACACCTCCCGCATTCAGGTCCGCCTCATCGTCGCCGACCCGACCAACCCCAACCTCGCCATCGACCGCCCGGTCAACATCATCAAAGACCACGAAGCCGGCGACACCATGATCGGTGTCCCGTTCCGCAGCATCGACGAAGAACTAACCCCCAGCGAGTATTACCTAAGGGATAAGGTTGAGTAACAAGCTGCGGCGAAATTTTGGAGTTCAGCCGTCTTCGCTGGGTTCATCGCTTTCGGGGGTAAGAAACACAAACTGGCAGCGATTCAACTTCGCCAAATCGCGGTTGTCTTTTACGATCTGCTGGTAGCGGGCGAGCTGATCGGAGTGTTCTCCGCTGCGAGCCTTGTTTTCTACAGCGATCACGAAACTCGGCTGGTCGCAAGTGATCAGCGAATCGATGTTCCGCCACTCCCGCCGAACCTCAACGCCCCGGAGCTCGGCCCGTCGAGATGGATCGGACTGAACAAGCGGGTCTCCCCGTGGGGCGTCTTACGCAAGAGGTCCATCAGGACCGCTTTGAGGAACAGGCCGCCGAGGCCGTGGGACTCGGCGGGGTCGAGGAGCCAGGCTAAAAAATTGCTGTGGCGGATTTCCTGATGCACGACGCCCAGCGCATCGAAGATGTTGAGCTTGCCGACGCGGGCTTCGAGGTCCAGCAACTTGTCGTTATCGACAACAAACTACTCGAGGGCTTGGAGGTCGGAAAGTTCGGGATCAGGCATCGTAAAATCAGTTTAACGGTGAACCCGGAATGACGGCGCGCCTGCGTGGCGGGCGGCAGGATTTCAGCCCTGCACCTTTGCACCCTGTGGAGGCAAAGCCGAGGGATGGCCATCCCTCGGCTTTGGGCGTTGCGGGCCCGCCGCGGAGGTGACAGCAACCGATCCGCTTCAAAGGCGTGTCGATTTGATCCACTTCGCCAACGCCGCTTGAGATAAACAATTTACTACGTCGTGTTTCGTCGCCCCGGCCCGGCGGGCGGTGGCGACGCCGAAACGGAGGTTGTCGAGGTGTTCGGGGCCGTGGGCGTCGGTGTTGATGGCGAGTTTGCCGCCGTGGTCTTGGACCCAGATGCGGGCGTGGGTGTCTCGGAGGTCGAGGCGATAGGGGCTAGCGTTGATCTCGAGCGCGATGCCACGTTGTTTCGCCGCTTTGAAGAGGGCGTCCATGTCGGGGGATAAGCCTTCACGTCGGTTGACGATCCGACCGGTGGGGTGGCCGACGATGGTGACGTAAGGGTTCTCGATGGCTTTGAGCAGACGCGCGGTCGCCTTGGCGGGGTCTTGGGTGAGCGCGGCGTGGGGGGAAGCAACCACAATGTCCAGTTCGGCGAGGAGTTCGTCGGGGTAATCGAGGTCGCCGTTGGCGAGGATATCGACTTCGCTGCCCGCCAGCACGGTGATCTTGCCCTCGAGTTTTTTGGCGACTTGGCGGACAGCTTCGATGTGTTTGACGAGGCGTTCGTTGGACAGGCCGTTGGCCTGGGCCTGGCCCTTGGAGTGGTCGGTGATGGCGACGGTGTGGAAGCCGCGGGCCAGCGCGCCCAGGGCGTTTTCTTCGATGCTCCACTTGCCGTCGCTGGCGGTGGTGTGGCTGTGGAGTTCGGCGTGGATGTCGGCGAGTTCGAGGAGAGCGGGAAGTCCATCGCCCTCGGCGCGACCACCGGTCGCGGCTTTATGTGAGCGCTCGGCCAAGGCGATTTCGCCGCGATCTTCGCGGAGTTCCGGGGGGACCCAGGCGAGGTCGAGCGCGGCGTAGACCTCTTCTTCGGTAGCGCTGGCGACCACGTCGCCGTCTTTGTCATTTTTTGTGAGGGCGTATTCGTTGAGCGAGAGGCCGCGGCTGATCGCGCGTTCGCGCATCTTGACGTTGTGTTGTTTGCTTCCGGTGAAATACATGAGCGCGGCCCCAAAGCTCTCGGGGGCGACAACGCGGAGGTCGACCTGCATCTGCTTGGATTCGTCGTGGGTGCGGACGGACGCTTTGGTCTCGCCGTGGGCGAGGACGTCGGCGACGGCGACGTGGTTGACAAAGGCGTCGAAGATCGCGGCTTTTTCTTGCTTATATCCGGGGGACGCGATGAGGATGTCGATGTCGCCGATGGTTTCTTTGCCGCGGCGAAGACTGCCGGCGTATTGAATTTTCTCCACCGTCGGCAGGCCCTGCAGGTCTTCGATAAACATCATCGCCACCGCGTAAGCCAACCCGATCCGCTGCCGATCACCCGCCGACTCGGCGAACTTGAGATTCTTCTGCAGGTTCTCGATCTTTTTTTTGCCGAAGCCTTTGATCGCTTCGAGTTCGCCGGTGCCGAGCTTGGCTTTGAGGTCGTCGATGGATTCGATGCCCGCCTCGTTCCATAGCAGCGCCACGGTTTTGGGGCCGAGGCCCGGGACATCCATGACTTTCAGGAGGCCGGTCGGCACTTGGGCCAGCAGTTTTTCGTGGTCGGCGATCTTGCCGTTGTCGAGGAACTCGGCGATGCGGTCGGCGGTGCCTTGGCCGATGCCCTCGACCTTGGGCAACAGCTTCGGGTCGATCTCGGCCACTTGTTTGGTCATATCGTCGAGGATGCGGGCGACCTTGGCGAAAGCGTTGACCTTGAACCGGTTGCCGCCGGTGATCTCGGTCAGGTCGGCCATCTGCTGAAAAATCGCGGCGAGTTGGGCGTTGGTCGTCGGCATCGTGTCTCGTCGGGGCGTATGATCTAACGGCGTGGCCGTCGCCCTCTCACACGGATGGCGTCGCCTCGCAAAGGACCCATCTTATGTCACATCACCCCACCCCGGCCTGCCGGATCGTCCTGTTTCTCCTGGCGATGATGCCCGCCACACTCGCCGTAGCCGAAACTGCGCCGACGCTGATCGACATGCAGGTCGAGCCGATGCCCGCGGTGAATCCCGCGGCCCCGACCATCGAGCAGCTCGAAGTCAAAGCCACCCGAAGCGCCGCTTCAGACAAAACCCACTATTCGATCGCGTTGCAAGGCACCCTCGCCCGGCCCGAGGGCCTCGACCACGCCTACGGCCCGATGGCCTGGAGCGTCACCGCCGCCCACGACGCCGACGGCCAACCCATGCGCTACACCACCGAGGGCTACGCCACCGCCGACGCCTTGGTCAACGAACCCATCGGCGAGCTCTACCGCCGACTCGGCGCAACGCTGGTCCGGGTCGATGCCCAGCGTCTGAACTTCAACGTCCACCTCAAAGACCTCGAGTATCTCACGCCCCGTTTCGAGCGGCTGGCGATTCGCAGCTACGCGATCCTGGCCGACGACGAACAAGCGCTTGACGTCGATCTGCCTTCTCTTGGGGGATCGGCGGACGTGGCGGGGGAGTGGGTGTTGACGGTGCAGACGGCGGGGGATCGGCAAGAGTTGCAGCTGCACGCGGTGAACCCCGAGCCGAGCGTTTGGCCGCTGCGGCTGGAGTTGATTGATGCCGAGGGCCGGGTGGTCTCGACGGGCTATCGCCGGGGCTTATCGACGCTCGACCACACGGTGGCGACGCAGTGGCGCTTTAGCCAACCGCTGTTGGTCGCCGCATCTACCCCCGATGCCGATCAGACCGCGGCGGGCGAGGCGGATGCGTCTGCCGAAAAATCACCCTCGAATGCCCCGTCGCCAAAAGCCCCCCAAGCGGACGCCCCGGATCAACCCGTCGCGTCGGCCGTTCCAACTTGGCGGCTGCGTATCCACCACGCCTCGGCGCTGCACATCAAGCAAGTCGATGCGGTGCTGGGCGGGGTCCGACTGATCGACCTCACCGCCCCGGCCGAGGCCCCTTAACGCCGCAAGCAAGCGTTGTTTTTTTAGTCCGCCGCTCGGTCCCGCGGCGTGGTGTTTCGTAGACTTAAGTACATCCCCACTCAGCCGCTTTGGAACCTTGCCATGTCCCCGACCGCTCCGCCCGCCACCGCCGCCCAAGCCAACACCCTCACGCCGCTGGACACTTTCGCCCGCCGGCACATGGGCCTGTCCGAGGCGGATCGGCAAGCCATGCTCGACACGATTGGCGTCGGGTCGATCGACGCGCTGATCCAGCAAACCGTGCCGAAGGACATCCGGCTCAAGGGCGAGCTCCAGCTCGCGGGCCTTTCGGCCGAGCAACCGCTCGGTGAAGCCGCGGGCCTCGCGCTGCTCCAGAAGTACGCCGACCTGAATCAGCCGATGACCAGCATGATCGGCATGGGCTACCACGGCACGATCACGCCGCCGGTCATCCTGCGCAACGTGCTCGAAAACCCGCTGTGGTACACCCCCTACACGCCGTATCAGGCCGAGATCGCCCAGGGGCGACTCGAAGCGCTGCTTAACTTTCAGACCATGGTCAGCGACCTCGTAGGCTTGCCGTTGGCGGGGGCGTCGCTCTTGGACGAAGCGACCGCCGCGGCCGAGGCGATGGCGATGTGTTTCAACGTCGCCCGTCAGAAGAAGACCAAGTTTTTCGTGGCCGAGGATTGCCATCCGCAGACGATTGCGGTTGTGAAGACGCGCGCCAGTGGGCTGGGGATCGAGGTCATCGTGGCGAAAGCCGAGGAATGGCCATCCCTCGGCCTTGATGGCACCTCCAACCTCGAAGACTACTGCGGCATCCTTCTCCAATACCCCGCGACCGACGGCGCGATCCACGACTACGCCGACCTTACCGCCCAAGCCCACGAACACGGCTGCCTTGTCGTCGCCGCGACCGACCTGCTCGCCTGCTGCCTGATCACCCCGCCCGGCGAGTGGGGCGCGGATATTGCCGTGGGCAGCAGTCAACGCTTCGGCATCCCCATGGGCTACGGCGGCCCGCACGCCGCGTTCCTCGCCACCCGCGAAGCATACGCCCGCAAAATGCCCGGCCGACTCATCGGCGTCTCCAAAGACGCCCACGGCCACCTCGCCTATCGCATGGCCATCCAGACCCGCGAGCAACACATCAAACGCGATAAGGCCACGTCCAACATCTGCACCGCCCAAGTGTTGCTGGCGATCACCGCCGGGTTCTACGCAACGTATCACGGGCCCGAGGGTTTGAAGGCGATCGCTCAGCGTATCCACCGCCTCACCGGCGCCGCGGCCGAGGGCCTGCGTGCGCTGGGTTACGAAGTCGCTTCGACTCACTTCTTCGACACCCTCACCGTCAAGTTCCGCTCCGCCGACGCGCTCGTTGAAGCCGCCGTCGCCCAGGGCATCAACCTCCGCAAACTCGACGACACCACCGTCGCTCTGAGCCTCGACGAAACCACCACCCCCGACATCCTCCACGACCTCTTCGCCGCGTTCGCCTTCGACTCGGGGCAGAACCATACGCTGTCGTCCGTCGAATCACTCGCCGATGGTTTTCAGTCAAAAATCATCAATCGCCAATCAAAAATCCTTCAACACCCCGTCTTCAACCAATACCACACCGAGCACGAACTGCTCCGCTACACCACCCGCCTGATCAACAAAGACTACGGCCTCGCCCACGGCATGATCCCCCTCGGCTCATGCACGATGAAGCTCAACGCCGCCGTCGAGATGATCCCCATCACCTGGCCGGGCTTCGCCAACCTCCACCCCTATTGCCCCGAAGACCAAGCCCGCGGCTACCGCAAGCTTTTTGACGACCTCGAAAGCTGGCTCGCCGAGATCACCGGCTTCGCCGCCGTGTCCCTCCAACCCAACGCCGGGTCGCAAGGCGAATATGCCGGGCTGATGGCGATCCGTTCGTATCACCACTCGCGCGGCGACACCCAGCGCACCAAGTGCCTCATCCCCACCTCCGCCCACGGCACCAACCCCGCCTCCGCCGTGATCGCCGGCATGACCGTCGTCCCCGTGAAATGCCGGGACAACGGCGACATCGACATGGACGACCTCGCCGCCAAGGCCCAGCAACACGCCGCCGAGCTGTCCTGCCTGATGATCACCTACCCCTCGACCCACGGCGTCTTCGAGGACACCATCCGCCAAGCCTGCGACCTCATCCACCAACACGGCGGACAGGTCTACATGGACGGCGCAAACATGAACGCCCAAGTCGGCCTCACTTCCCCAGGAACGGCCGCCACTTCCGGGGGCGGCATCGGCGCCGACGTCTGCCACCT
>CAYPCC010000022.1:11995-22370 GCA_964409095.1 uncultured Phycisphaera sp.
GCCACCTCAACCTCCACAAAACTTTCTGCATCCCCCACGGCGGCGGCGGCCCGGGCATGGGGCCCATCGGCGTCGCGGAGCATCTCGCCGACCACCTGCCGAGTAACCCCTTGATGGCAGATGGCGAATGGCGGATAGCGAACGGAAAAACCAATCCGCCACCGCTTGCGTCCGACCATCCGACATCCGACATAGCCCATCCGCCATACTGCATCTCCGCCGCGCCCTTCGGCAGCCCCATGATCTTGCCCATCTCCTGGATGTACATCGCCCTCATGGGTCCCGTGGGCCTCCGCGAAGCGACCGAGCAGGCCATCCTCAACGCCAACTACATGGCCGCGAAACTGCGTGGGCATTATGAAATTTTGTATACCGGCGCTTCCGGGGGCGTCGCCCACGAGTTCATCGTCGACGTCCGACCCTTCGACAAATCCGCCCACGTCACCGTCGACGACTTCGCCAAACGCCTCATGGACTACGGCTTCCACGCCCCGACCATGTCCTGGCCCGTCGGCGGCACACTCATGATCGAGCCCACCGAATCCGAATCCAAGGCCGAGCTCGACCGCTTCTGCGACGCCCTGATTTCCATCCGCCACGAAATCGCCCGCATCGAGTCCGGCGAATGGCCCGAAGACGACAACCCCCTCAAAAACGCCCCACACACCGCCGAGCACGTCACCGCCGACCACTGGCCTCACCCCTACCCCCGGAAAATCGCCGCGTATCCCGCCCCCGGAATGAGCAACACGGGTGCGAAGTTCTGGCCCGCCGTCGGCCGCATCGACAACCCCTACGGCGACCGCCACCTCATCTGCACCTGCCCGCCGATGGAGAGCTTCGGAGAACCCGCGTAATGCTCGGCTGGTTTCGCGAACGCAAGCGACGCAGAATTTTGCGCCAGCCCATGCCCAAGGCCTGGCGGCAGATCATCCGCGACAACGTCAAGCACTACGACACGCTCACCCCCAAACAACAAGCCAAACTCGAAGACGACGCCCGCGTCTTCGCCGCCACCAAAAGCTGGGACGGCGGCCACGGCATCGAGATCACCGACGAGGTCAAACTCACCATCGCCGCGCAGGCCTGCCTCATGGTGCTGGGATTCGACGACAGCCTTTATCGTTTTCACAAAGTCCGTGAAATCGTCGTACTCGAATCGGCGTACAACATGGCCACCGGGTCGGACCGCGATACCGCCGTGAACACCCACCTCGGCCACACCTCCTACCACGGGCCGGTGGTCCTCGCCTGGGACGCCACCCGCCACGGCGGACGCGACCCCCGCGACGGCCGCAACCTCGTCTACCACGAGTTTGCCCACAAACTCGATTTCGACGACGGCCTCGCCGACGGCACCCCGATGCTCGCCGGCCGGGTCGACCTTAAAACTTGGATCGACGTGATGACCGCCACTTACGAAGAGCTTTGCGAACGACAAGAGAACCGTCGGCCGAGCCTCCTCGACCAATACGGCACGACCAACTCCGCCGAGTTCTTCGCCGTCGCCACCGAATGCTTCTTCGAAAAAGCCCAACAACTCCAACAAAAACACCCCGACCTCTACCAAACCCTCGCCACCTACTACCAGCAAGACCCCGCCGCCCGCTCATAACCCGCCGCCGCCCGTAGGGCAGGTCTTCGAGATGACCTACACCACATCACGACCCCACTCGATTTAAAAAACCCACCGGCTTCTCCCGGCTCTTGTATTCGGGGAAGAAGTCGTGCTCGTCCGCTTCAAACCCGTACAGGCTCGCTAACGTCTCGGCGAAGACGCGGCGGAAGTCGGTGTGGACCGGCAGGTCGCGGCCATCGACGAGTTGGTTGCGTTCGAGGCCCGTCCACTTGCCGTAGACCTTCCCGCCGTTGACCATCCCGCCGATCGCCATCATATAGCCCGCCCGGCCGTGGTCCGTGCCGTTGTTGCCGTTCTCCCGCACCGTTCGGCCGAACTCACTCATGGTTAGTACCAGTGTCCGATCCATACGCGGGCCTAAATCTTGAACAAACGCCCCGATGGATTGCGAGAGGTTGCCGAGCATGTCCGACATCGTCCCGCGCGACCCGCCTTGGTAGGCGTGGTGGTCCCAGCCGTTGTAGTCGAGCGCGGCTACTTCGAGGCCTTGGCCGGACTTGATGAGTTTCGCCAAGTCGCGGAACTGCCCGCCCAAACGGCTGTCCGGATAGCCATCCGCCGCATCACCTCGCTCGCTATTGCCATCAACGTGCGCGTTGATCTCCCGCAGCTTGCGGATACTCTCATCACCCGCCTCGGCGATCCGCTGTCGCATGGCCGCTTCGGGCAATAACGCCTCATCCGCCGCGACGACCGCGTCGCGTGCCGCTTCCATTTCAGAAGCGCTTTGACGCTTCGCTTCCTTATTCGAGTCGCAATCGTAAAGCTGTGCAAACGTATCCATCACCCGATCCGCCCCGTAGCCCGGCACCGCCAGCGCGGAGTACTGCCCCCGCATCGACCGCGGCAAGGTCTCCTGCAGCGACAGCGCCCGCAGGTCCGCGTCGTGATCGGTCTTTGTGGCGTAGAGGTAACGGTTGAGCCAACCCTCGGTCACCGACTTCACGCCGGGGGCGGCGCGTTCCATAAAATCCTGAGCATCGAAATGCGACCGCGTCGGGTGCGTCGAGCCGCAGTTGAGGATCGGGCACATCATGCCGCGCTCGTAAAGGTCCGCGATTTCCTTCATCGCCGGGTGAAAACCGAAATACCGGTTGATCGGCAGCACCCCCGGAAACCGGCCCTGCGTCCGCGCGGGTACCTGGATCGTCGGCCGAATCTTGGCATACAGCGGATCCCCAAAAGGGATGATCGTGTTGATCGGGTCGGCACCGCCCCGCAGATACACCACCACCAGCGTCGGCGGCTGCGTTCCATCGACGTGGGGCGCGCCAAAAGTCAGCTGGGGTACGGCACCCACCAAACCCGCCCCAAATACGAGGCTGGACGATTTTAAAAACTCGCGTCGGGTTGGAGACATCGCTGACCCTTCAAAATGATAATTCACTGCTGTTGAAACTCGGGGGAACCCATCATCACCCCCCACGCCGCGGCGGCCCCGTCGCGGTCGAACGCTGCTTCGACTTCTTGTCGGGTTTGCGGGTTCACCTCGCCGGGCACGAGTTTGTTGATCAGCCGTGCGTTGAGCTGGGAACGCGAAAGATTCGCCTGTAAATGGTCCGGCACCCGCACGCCCTCGATGTCGTTATTCGCCAACGATAGCGCAAATCCCCAGCGGTGAAGCAACACGCCCGGGTCAAGCCACGCCTCGGCCTGATCGTAATACCCCGTCGGGTCCACGCACCGATACGTCGGCTGCCCCATCTGTTCCAGCATCCAATGGGTCGCATCGCCCGACTGCACCACCGCCCCGGTCGCCCGCAACGCTGAAACGGTAAACTCAAACGGCGTCTTAAACTTCACGCGGTGGTTCTGACGAAACATAAAATCATCTGAAAAAATGATCGCTTCGTAAACCTTCGGTAAATCGCCATTCGTCCGGCGAAACACGCGGGCCACGTCTTCCACCAATGCCTCGCTCGGCTCGTCCCGAATCAAGTACCGACACAATTTGTACGCAATGAAGTCGGCGGTGTATTGGTGATCGGCGAGTCCCCGGATGACCGCCACGCCCTGCTGCATCCCGCCGCCGCGGAGGAGGCTGCCGAAAAGGCGTTTGTTGTTGTCGTCGTGAACTTCCGTGCGGAAGACAAAGCCCAGACCCTGGTTTTCGGTTTCGCCGACGGACCAGCCGGTGAGGATACGGGCGAGTTCGGTGACGTCGCGCTGCTGGTATCGACGATCGACGCCGAGGGTGTGCAGTTCCATGAGTTCCCGGGCATAGTTCTCGTTGAGCCCGCGTTGTCGGCCGAGCGCTTGGACACTTCGCGGGACGTTCTCGCGGTTTTCGTAGCGCTCGACCAGCCGCTGTTCGCGTTCGGAGAGTGGTTTTTGGCTGACGATGTTGTCCAGGTAGGTGAGCATCGCCGGGTGCGTGGCGGAGGCGAGCAGCATGTCTTCAAACTTGCCAAAGGCGTGCCGGCGGAGTACCGAACGCTCAAAGTCTGGAGCCATGAAGGCGATGTCGTCTTTGGTGTGGTCGATGTTGAAGTGGTTGCGCCAGAATTCAAGGATGACTTCCTCGAACTGCCGGGGCGAGAGGACGGCGAGGTAGAGCACCGCGTCGCGGAGTTCGTTTTGGATCTCGCCGCGGAGCTGATTGCGTTGCTGCTGATCTTCGGGGGTTTCGCCCTCGCGGTAGGGCGGGCGGTAGGTGGCGACGGCCTGGTCGAGCGTCATATTCAGCGACGGGTATCGCTCGGCCACACGCTGCAGCACCGAGTCGGCGTCGATGGATCGCGGCTCGAGTTGCTCCCGCACCCACGCCTCCCAGCCCATCGCCAAGACGCGATCCACGTCGCCGGGGCCCGGCCCAAACGCCAAGCGGTTGAGCACATGAAACGCCCGTTCACGCTCGGACAACGCCGGCCCAAGATCACGCTCCACCGGCGCAGACCACGCCAAGCCCGTAACGCTCATCACCCCCAACACGATCACCGCCCAGCGGACGGGGTGAGGTAATCCAGTAGGGGTGGATCGAAGCATGACAGAACCTTGTCTGGGGTACGCGGCGACAGGATCAAGCGTTACCTGCGGGTTTCATTTTATCGGCCCGACACGCGATTCCTAGTCTGTTGTTCGGACCGAGTCGATCGGATGCGAGCCGACACGACACGGATCACGCGGCGGTTTGCTTGAGCCCCGACAGGGTAAAGTTGAATTCTGTCACCCGTTGCCCGTCGCATTCGGCGACGAACAGCGTGGTTGGCATCTCCGCCAGATTGAGGGTTTCGCCCTCGTCGTGGTCGGCCGTGTCGCCGCTCATCTGGTCGAGGTCGGGGATCGTCTGCACTACCGGCCGGCACGGCTCGGCGACGTTGTGATCCACACACACCGCGGCCCGGCCATCACTTAACCGCAGTTGACTGCCCGGGGCGTAGGGCGGCACGACTTCGACGAGCGCCTTGAGCACCTCGGGATCGAAACGCTTACGCATCGACTCGCTGAGCATCGCGTTGAGCACCGCGACCGTCGGCTGCTCGGGCAGGTTCATCGGCTTACGCATCCGGTCAAACTGGTCCGCCACCGCGGCGATGCGGGCATAAACATGAATACTTTCGCCCGCCTGCACCGGGAAGCCTTTGCCCGCGAAGCCCGAGCCGTCAAAGCGCTGATGGTGATGAAGCACGACGGTCGCGGCCGAGGGATCGATCTGCCCGCGGACCGCGCGGAAGCCCAGCGCCGGGTGTTCGCGGTAGGCCGGGTCACTCTCGTCGTTTTCGAGGTGGAAGCGGTCGCGGACGTCTGCGGGCAAGAGCGTCATGCCGAAGTCGTGGAGCATCGCCCCGACGCCGAGGTTGATGATTTCCTTGGCCCGGGCGGGGTTGATGTGTTTACGCTGACGGACCATGTACGCTTCGAGCTTCATCCCCATGAGCACCGAGAGATAGGTCACGGTCGAGGCGTGGCGCATCATGTCGTCGGCCGAGTCGGAGAGTTCGCCGATGAACACCGCGGTTTTGGGATTGGTGGCGACGTGGTCCACCATCGAGCGTACCGAAGTCGAATAGGTCTCATAGTCGAGCTTAGCGGAAGATTTTCCCTGAGTCTCGTCG
This sequence comes from uncultured Phycisphaera sp., assembly GCA_964409095.1. Lineage (GTDB taxonomy): Bacteria > Planctomycetota > Phycisphaerae > Phycisphaerales > Phycisphaeraceae > Algisphaera. Next base: position 17,690 of record CAYPCC010000022.1, read on the forward strand.
AAGGTTTCGGCGATCTTGGTGACCACGTCCTGCTGAACTTTCAGCGCATCCATGGTCAGATATTTCTCGACCGCCGCGAGGCTGGGGTAAGCGACCCACAGCGACCGCACGCCGATCTCGTCGACGCGATGGATCGCCTCTTCGGTGAGCTGGTAGCCGGTCTTGAGCAGTGTGCGCGTCACCGCCTTGGGGTTGTTCACCGGCAGCGCCAGCTTCATCCCCGGCTTCGCCTGCATCAGATCAACTCGTAACACGGGGTTCGCTCCAGACCATCAATCCCGCTGCGCACGCAGCGACCGGGGTGCCCCACACCGCTTCACTAAGTCTGTCGACTCAGAACCCGCAGGGCTTAACGCTCATGTTTTTATCGGCACCCCAGCCACGCGCCAATCATCCGCCGATTCGAGCCGGAACCCGATGCGCCACACAAAGCCGAGGGATGGCCATCCCTCGGCTTTGTGGCGTATCTGTCACCGCAGACTCGGCATCCCCGCCGCGACGCGCTGCGTATTGACCTGCTCCAACGCCCGCGGCTCGTGACGCAGGAGCTTGAGCAGCTGCGAACGGGTGATGCCCAGCGCCGTCGCGGCGGCGGGGACGTCGTAGGCCTGCCCCGCCAGATGATCCAACGCCTCGGCGAGCAGAGCGGGAAAGTCGTCGTGCTCGGGGTTGATCGCCAGCCGGCCGCCGCGGACGCGTTGCCGCCAACGCTCGCTGGGCAAAGGTGACGCGGCGGATTGGTCTTGCCGGTTGAGTTTCCGGGGGTTTTCGGAACGCACCGATAGGGCCAGGTTGACCCGCAACCGGAAAACCGCCACGGCGTGGTTCTGGGCCTGGCTGCGGCGTTCGCTGGCTTGGCCGGTGACGCCGGTGGGGCGGTGGGTGAGGCGCACGGCCGTCTCGACTTTGTTGCGGTGTTGACCGCCCGGGCCCGACGCGCGGAAACGCTCAGCCTCACACGACTTGAGCAGTTCGTCGATAGATTCACCCGCGGGATGCCCGACCTTCGCCATCGCGGTATCGTAACCGCTTAGGTCATCGCCCCGCGTTTTGATCATTCCACCTCGTCTCGGACCCTTTAATCACCCCTCAGCCCGAGCCCCCAACCCCCTTGCCACCATGACCTCTACACCCCCGGAACCTTCACCGGCATCCACGCCAACTTCGCACAAGCCCAACCCCAAGCCCCGCGAGGGCTTTGACGGCTGGGTCCGCTCCAATCCCTGGCACCCGCGCATCGTGCCGTTCTTCTGCTGGATCGTCTTCATGACCGTCGCCCAGTTCTTGCCCCAAGCGCTGACGCCCGTCAAGCCGTTCCTGTACCTCGCCCAGTGCGTGGCCACCGTCTGGCTGCTCTGGCATTACCGCAAGCTCACCCCCGAGTTGACGCTGCGGTTCCACTGGTTGGCGATCCCCACGGGCGTCGGCCTGCTGGTCGCGTGGGTCGTGCTGGGTTACGCCATGGCCGGCGAACTGGACTGGCGGTGGTCGCAGGCGGTGGCGGGGCAGTGGAAAGAGGCGTTCGGGCCGTCGATCCCGTATGCGGACCTCGGCCGGGAGCCGGGCCGGTTCGGCCCCGAACTCAATGCCGAGGGCGGGATCGTCCCCCACCCGCTCCAGGACCAGATCGCCGCGACGCCCGCTTTGGGCTACTTGGCGCTGGGGCTACGTTTAATCGGAATGGCGCTCATCGTGCCGTTGTTCGAGGAGATGTTCATCCGCTCGGCCATGCTGCGCGGCCTGCACCGCCCCGGCCCCACCATCGCCGGCCTGCTCCAATTCGCTTCGGACCTCCCGGGCATCGGCGACTGGATCAGCCAAACCCGGGCCGGCCAAAACGCCAACGCCCAACCCCCCGCGCTCACCAAGCAGCTCCACGACACCCCCCTCGGGGCGGTCACGTTCTTTGCCATCGTCGCCTCCACAATCGTGTTCATGGCCAGCCACCAACCCCGCGATTGGCCCGGCTGCATCGCCTGCGGCGTCGTCTGGTGCGCCTTGGTCTGGTGGACCAACCGCCCTCGGACCTCCAAAGGCGAGTCGTGGGACAGCATCCGCATTCGCCCCGAACTCAAGGATGTTGAAGGTGCCGGCAACACCGGCCGGCTAGGCGTCGGCCCCGTCGCTTGGTCCCACGGCATCACCAACGCATTGCTGTGGGGCTACACCGTCGCGTGGAACGATTGGCGGTTTTTGTGAAAGCCAATGGACCAGCATGCGCGTGATTAGGGCTTGATAAATCGCCAAGACAAGGTTTGGTTGCCATTTGCAATGTTGGCGGCGGTTTCGGTAAACCAAGAAGGGGCAGCACCGCCGGTATTCACACGCTCAGTCTCCGTAGAAGCATGGCCGTCGGTAAACGCTACGTTCGCCGATCCCGCGGGCTGACCTTTGTCATCATCGCCCTCGCCGTGACGCAAGGCGACGGTTCCCGCGCCAGCAGAGAACTGGCCTGCGCTGCCGGTATCGGTTCCGCGCACATCTTGAGCCCGCCCATCGAAATACCACACGATCGGCCCGTTGCGTTTGGCCAAGTCGAACTCGCGCGCAAAATCTTTCACCGGGCGGGGGATGCCGTCACGAAACTCGCTGTTCATTTTAAATGTTCTATTGCCTTGCTGGCCTAAAGAAGAGCCATTGATCACGCCATCATTCCAAATGGGGTCCTGCTTAAATTTCGAATAGTTACGCTCGGCCGTATTGCCCGCGCTGTAATTTTTGGGTGGCAAGTCAACGTAGTAGTCCACCGCGTTAAACCACAACGAAGAACCCACCTGAGCGTTCGTCAAGTAAGTCGCGTTGGTATTCGTGTCGAAGGCTCGGGGGTATCGCCCATCACTATCGTTAAAATAACCAATCGAAGCGATCGTTAACTGCCGAATGTTGTTTAAACAAACCGATGTTCGGGCCGTCCTACGAGCTGAACCGAGGACCGGCAACAAAATACCCACGAGCAACGCGATGATCGAAATCACCACGAGAAGCTCGATGAGTGTGAAAGCTTTAATTGCGCGATATGCCATTACGATTGTCCTAGAGGAAGGCGACAAGTAGAACTCCCCATAGTATGGCGTCTCGATCGCTATAAACCAACGAAAACTTCCCCAAAAAGATCATGAATGACTGAATTTCGAGTATGAAAAATCAATCATTACTGAATCACTTGGCCCACCGCCACTGAATCATCCAGTAGATTCGCCACAGAACCGACCACCGAACCCGTTGGGAAAGAGTATTCCACGCGGCGCGATTCCTCAATATCGAGGGTAGAACCGTGGCCGTCGTAGAAGAGGCTGTTGAGTGCGTCGTTTGCACCCCCGTGACGATAGGCGAATCGCTCAGAATTCAGTATCTGTTGATTGGTACCACGCTTGTAAGGATTGCCGTTGTTAATAACCGAAGCCATCGACGGACCCCAGCTGGCGAAGTTTCCACCATCGATCTGTTTCGCGGCACTGTTAAACGTGATTTCACCAGTAGCTTGATTCACATAACGCACGCCATCGGCGGCCGTCATTTTCGAGGAGGCGTTGGTGATGAAATCAATATTGGGTTGATAAGTCGTGGGCGGGGCCACGGCAGCGGAAACAAAGTTTCGGCCGTAAATCTTGTTTTGAGGCAAAGCAGCAGAGAATACCTGCCAACTCACCATGAACTGGGAAATCGCCCCGTAGCTGGAAACGCTCAAAGGCTGTTCGTCGGCGGGGATGGTCAGGTTGCCAAAGGCGGAACTGTCGTACACTTCGTTATTTGAAGGGCATTTAAACTCGTCATTGTAGAGTTTCGCCATACGCTCGCCTGCATCTTCGGGCATACCCAGAGCTTCAGCGATCGTGGGCGATACCCAGTCGAAGTTTTGCACCGGCTCGGCCACAATGCCCTTGAGCGACGAGTAATTACCGTCAAGAGTCAATTGGGCGCCGCTGGTATTAGGGCCGGGGATCCAGCTATCCGAATCTGCCGCATAAGAATGGATACCTTGGCCCGCACTACGCAAGTTGGCCAAGCATACGCCAGCACGTGCAGCTGCCCGGGCCTTGCCCAGCGCTGGCAGCAGAATCCCGATCAGCAGTGCGATGATCGAAATCACCACCAGCAGTTCGATCAAGGTAAAACCGGGGCGGGCGGCGGATGAGGGAGTGCGCGTGGGGGGGGTGAGGGCCATGAATCGGGTTCCTACAAGGTGATGCGTCCTCGTCGGTCGGACGAGGAATCGGGGTTGGGTGGCAGACGGAACGGGCTTGGCCGATCCGTCAAACGCTACACAGTCTTCCCAAAAACACGGCCAGCCTTTCAGCTGGCCGCGTCGAAATCCAAATCAAACTAATCTCAAACTTACGCCTGACGACGGCCGCGGCCGAGCATAGCCAGACCACCGAGGCCGACCAACGCGAGGCTGGCGGGTTCGGGGACGTAGGTGCCGAAGGGCAGGGCCTCGGCGGTACCCGCAGCATTAAGACCATCGAGGCTGTCGACCGGAGCGATGGTCCACTCCGAAGGGGTGAACGTGGTGTTGGGACCGAAGCCGTCGATGCGGTAAGCCCAAGAGTCGAGGATATCGGCATCGGTGCCGGTGTTATCGATACCGTCGCTACCACCCCAGGTATCAATCATGACGCCATCTTTGTAGAGATAGAAGTCATCATCACCGTTGTGGTTGGCAGAGCCGGTGGTCAGGTTG
>CAYPCC010000023.1:0-20857 GCA_964409095.1 uncultured Phycisphaera sp.
CGCCAACCCCGACCTCGACGTGTGGATGGTCACCGGCGACGGCGACGGGTTCTCCATCGGCGGCAACCACATGATGCACATCCTGCGTCGCAACGTGAACGTCAACCTGATGCTGTTCAACAACCGCATTTATGGTCTGACCAAGGGGCAGTATTCGCCGACGAGCGAGCAGGGCAAGAAGACCAAATCGACGCCGATGGGTTCGCTGGACTTCCCCATCGACCCGGTTCAGGTCGCTCTCGCGGCCGGCGGCACGTTTGTCGCCCGCTCCACCGATAAAGATCGTGGGTTGACGGATGTGCTCACCGAAGCGTCGAAACACGTCGGCACGTCGTTCTGCGAGATTTATCAGAACTGCAATATTTTCAACGACAACGCTTTCGAGCCGTTGACCGGCAAGGATACGCGGGAAGACAGCGTGTTGTACCTCGAGCACGGCAAGCCGATGGTGTACGGCAAGGACCGCGACAAGGGTTTGCGGATGGTCGGGATGCGGCCCGAGGTGGTGACGCTGGGTAAAGAGGGGGTCAGCGAAGACGACCTGATCTTCCACGACGAGACCAACTCAACGCTGGCGATGATGCTCGCCCGGCTGCACTACCCCGAGTTCCCCGAGCCGCTGGGTGTGTTTTACCGCGAAGATCGGCCGACGTACGAGTCGCTGGTCACAGATCAGGTGGCCGCGGCGAAAGCCAAGCGTGGGGAAGGGACGTTGGACGATTTGTTCAACGCGGGGGATACGTATGTGTTGGAGGGGGCCGACGCGCAGCACGGGTTGCACGATTGAGAAAGCCTAGGGATGGCCATCCCTCGGCTTGGCGATGACTGGAGCGGCGGGGTAACGCCCTGACCGCCCGACGCGCAGGCGCTTGCCGCGTAAAACTCAACGAATCAAAATCTTTCCGGTAAACTCCCTCCCATGAGCGAGACGTATACGATTCAAGCTGGCGACGGGGCGATCACGGTGGCGACACGTGGCGCGCGGATTTTGGATTGCCAACTTGAGGGGGTGCAAGAGAACCTGTTTTACGACGACGGCAAGGGCGGCGGGGGTGATCGGCTGTGGATCGCGCCGGAAGTGGCGTACTACTGGCCGAGTCTGGAGGACGCGCGTCGGGACCCGGTGGGCACGGCCGGCGTGCCCGCGGACGTGGATCCGGGGGATTATGAGTTGGTGGGGGAGTACGAAGATGGTCAAGGGTTGGTGTTGGGCAATGAGTGTTCGCTGATTGACAGCCGGGACGAGAAGGCGATCGGGCTGGAGATCGCGCGGTCGTTCGCGGCGGCCGACCGTCCCGCTGGCCTGCCCGAGGGCGTCAAGTGCGTGAGTTTCACGTTGACCAACGAGTTGACGGTGCGCGGCGGCGACGCGGGGGCGGTGGCGTCGGCGTGGGACATCTTGCAGGTCCCGCCGACCGGGACGCTGATCTGCCCGACGAAGCGGAAGGTCGAGCCCAGGTCGTACTACGACCCGTTCGGCGAGAAGCATGTGCAAAGCGATGACGCCGCGGTGCGATTCCTCATCGACGCGAAACGCCGGGTGAAGATGGGGATCAAGCCCCAAGACACGCTCGGGAAGATGGCCTACTACCGGCCGTTGGCGGACGGCTTGAGCACGCTGATCTACCGCGAATTCATGGTCGATCTCGAAGGGACTTACGTCGATATCCCGCGCGACCACCCGGCCGACCAACGCAGCGACGGCGATGCGCTGCAGGCGTATAACGACGACCGGGCCTACGGGTTGTTCGGCGAGATGGAGTTTGTCGCCCCGGCGGTGATCGTCAGCGGCGTCGAATCGCAGAGCTCAAGCTGCGTGACCCACGTCATCACCGGCCAAGACGACGCGGTGCGGTCGGCGGGGCAGACGCTTCTGGGCGTGGCGGTGGCGATGATCGGCTAATGTCCAAAGGCCAACGGCGATCTGCGATCGCCCGCTAAACGGAGTGTCAGGGCGAAGTGAGGTTTAACCCAGCGCGTTTTGCGCCGCCTTGGCGAGGGCTTGCAGGTTGATCATCTGCTCGAAGATCATGTCGGTGGGCAGGGGTTCGAGCGAGAGCATGGTCGAGAGTTCGTGGGCGGCTTCGGTGATCGGCGGGAATCCGTAGAGCCCGGCGGTGGCGGCGAGTTGCTGGGCGCTACTCAACGCATCTGCTTCGGTGGCGGATGCCATGATCGTTCGGCCCAAGTAGTGGAGCGTTTGGTTGAGGTCGTTGACGTATTCAATGATCAGTGGGCGGAACGCTTCTTCGGGCCAGTGTTGGCTGAGCAGGGCGTTGGGGGCAGCGGCCTTGTCGTCGGCCACGGGCAGGTGGGCGCAGAGGACTTTGATCAGGTCGTCATGCTTGAAGGGTTTGCTGAGGCAGGCGGTGGCACCGATTTCGATCAGGTCGCCGGCGGCCGAGCGGGTGAGGTTGTGGCCCATGACGATGATGGGCATGGTGAACCCGCTGCCGCGCAGCCGACGCACGAGGAAGGGCGCGGGGTCGGGCCGGAGCCGGTACTCGGCGAGGACGAGGTCGAACCGCTGGGCGTTGGCCATCTCGATGGCTTCGAGGGTGGTTTGGGCGTTGCGGAAGTTGAGCCCGAGTTGGGCCATGCGGTAATCGAGGTAACGGCGGTCGGCTTCGATGGGGTCGACGTGGAGCACCCGGCCGCGGAGTCGGGGCAGCTTGGCTTCTTCGGGCGCGGGGGGTTGATGGTCGGCAAGTTGGCCGGTGATGACGCCTTGGGCGTCGATGGGTTTTTCGAATTTGAGTCCGACTTCGTGGACGGTTTGTCGGAGGTAGCGGCAGCGGACGACGGTGGCGGGGATTTTGATCAGGGGCATCGAGCCGTCGAGGATTTCGACGGTGCAGGATGAGCCCAGGTGCAAGAAGCCGCCGTGGAGGAGCGAGATGCCGTGGTTATTGAGGTTGCGGGCGCGGACGCGGAACTTGTGGGTCGAGCCGCCGGGCTGCTGGACTAACGCTTTGACCACAAGCTGGGGCGGCAGGGCTTGGCGGGAGCTGGCCCGGCGTTCGTTGGTCGGGGTGATCGGGGTGTTGGCGTTTTCGAGTTCGCTGAGGATGCGGTGTTGCTCGCCGTCGCTGATGCGGAGGCCGGCTACGGTCATGCCGTTGCGGATGATGGGGTCGGACATGGCGGCGGCCTTGCGTGAATCGATGCGAGAGAGTGTTGCGCCTCCCCGTCCCATCGGCGTTTTGAGATCGGCGGTGAAATCGGCCGCGGATTCGGGCCGCCGATAACCGTGCGCCGAGGGGATCGGATAGACTGGCCGCATGGCCCCCAAGCTGCCCGCCAAGTCGATCGAGTTGGACGCCAACGTCCGCGTGTTGGCGGTCCATGGCCCCGAGGACGCGATCAAAAAAGAGAAAATCGATCAGCTCCGCGCGGCCCTCGAAAAAGAGCACGGCGAGGTCCAGCGGCTGAGTTTCGACGGCAAGACCGCGACGCTGGCCGAGGTCTTCGACGAGGTGCGGGGGTACTCGCTGATGGGCGGGTACAAGCTGGTAATCGTTGACCCGGCCGACGATTTCGTCAAGGCCCACCGCGAGCCGCTCGAACGCTACGCCCAGAACCCCGTCGACCACGCGACGCTCGTCTTGCGGGCCGTCGGCTGGAACCGCGGCAACCTCGATAAGTACATCGCCAAGGTCGGGGCGGTGATCAAGTGCGAGCCGCCCAAGCCCGCCGAGGCGGTCGCCCGGCTGGTGGCCCGGGCCAAGGACATCCACGGCCTGTCGATCGACCGCCCGGTGGCCCAGCTCATGGTCGATCGCCTGGGCGTTCACCTCGTCCGGCTCGAAACCGAACTGGATAAGCTCGCGGCGATGGCGGGGGCGCTGTCGCCGAAAGGCCGATCGATGAAATCTTCCGGGGGGATCGACCGGGCGATGGTCGAGCAGGCGGTGGGCAAGTCCAGCGACGAGAAGGCATGGGAGGTGCAGGAAAGTATTTTGGCCGCCATGGGTGCCCGGCAAGCGTCGGGCGGCATGATCGTGACCAAGGTTCGAGAACTCATCGACCTGGGCGGCCAGCCCGAGACGTTGGTGATGTACTTCGTGGCGGACTTGGCGCGGAAGCTGGCGGTGGGGGGGCAGATGCGGGCGGCGGGCGAGCCCGAGGGGGCGATCGGCAAGGCGCTGAAGCTCTGGGGTCCGCGTCAACGGCTGTTTATGGATGTTTTGCGAAAGATCGGGCCGGACGGCGGGGCGAGATTGCTGGACCTGGCGCTCACGGCCGATGCCCGCAGTAAATCGGGCTTCGGCCCGGCGGGGCGAAATCTTGAAGGTTTATGCGTGCAGATGGCCGATGTTCAGGGGGTGCCGGGGTTCCGATAAGCGAGAGCTTGGTCGGGGCTGGGCGCACCCACCGCAGGAGGCGGTGGGGCGATTCATGGGTATGGAGGCCTGATGCGAACCGAAGCCTGGACCTGGATGTTGAGTTGGACGTTGATGTTGGCCCTCGGGCTACTGGCAACGCTGATGCTGGTAGGCTGCGAGTCGGGGGGCGGCGGGGCGGCGACGCCGTCGTTGGCCACCTCGCCTACTTCGTCCACCGCGACCGGACCCGATGCCGCCGTAGCGTCTCGGGGCGACAGCGCGTTGGCGGACGAGACGCGGGCGTTGGCCGAGCGTTTGGCGGCCTCGATTGATTCGACGCCCGGCGACGACCTCGACCCTTCGTTTGACCCGTTCGCCGACGCCATGCCGTTCCCCACCGAGCGGCCCGAGCCGACGCCCGTGGTGACGCCGCAGCCGGATTTGCCCGCCCCCGCCGACCGCGCGTTGGCCCTGCTCAATCAGCAACCCGACCCCGCGATCATGACCGATGTCCCCGGGGGGGCGTTGGAGCTTCGCCGCGCGACGGTCGTGCCGATGCCCGCGGTGTCGATGCCGATGAGCCGCGAAGAACTCCTCGCCGAGCTCTCGGCGCAAATCCGCGCCAGCGACGACCCCGCGCTGGCTCAGGCCGTGACCGCCGCGGCGCTCAGTCTCGCCCAGCCCGACCACCAGCTCGACCCGGCCGTGCTCGAACCGCTCAAGCCGATGCAGCGCGATGCCGTCGAACGGCTGCACACCCTGTTTCTAGGGATCCAACGCCGCGCTATTGAGCAAGATGCCGAGTCGCCCACGTCCCGCGTCCAAGTCGGCGGGCCGACCACCACCGGCGGCGGTGGGTTTGACCGCAAATCGTTGGACGAAGCCTTGGCCGATGCGTTTGGCGAGATGCCGGTCACGATCGTTCACGCGGCGCTCTGCCGTAGCGTATCGGGCTACGGCGTCTACGAGCCGATGGACTCGCACAACTTTTTGGCGGGGCAAAACAACCGCGTGATCGTCTACGTCGAGGTCGAAGACTTCGCCGCCGCCAAGCTCGACAACGACCGCCGCGAGGTTCGGCTCAACCAGGAATTGATTCTCTACAAAGAAGACGACGGCCTCGCGGTCTGGCGTCACGAACCCACGCAGATCGTCGATGTCTCCCGCAACCGCCGCCGCGATTTTTACGTCGTCCAGATGATCACCCTCCCCGCCCGCTTGAGCGCGGGCAAGTACCGCCTCAAGGTCCGCATCACCGACCAGCACGGCGACTCGGTCGACGAGACCACGCTGAAAATCCACGTCGTCGCCGATGCCCGCCTGCTCGGCCCCGAAGTGACCCCATAAATGTAGCCCCTAGTCAATGACCCGCGGCCGCCACGGCGAACGAGTCACCAACAACCCGCCACGGCCCATTTTCCGGTGGTCTGCTATCCTCTTTCCCATGCAAGCCTTGGCCGACGCCACTCAAGTGCAAGAGCTCGTCACCGCGATGGGGCAGTGGGTCGATGCGCAGCGACAAGCCTCGCCGCAGAACGACTTCGCGCTGGTTGGCATCCGCAGCCGGGGCGACGTGATCGCCCACCGATTGGCCGAGCAACTTGAAATCGATCGCGTCGGCGTGCTCGACATCACGCTCTACCGCGACGACCTCTCGGAGATCGGCCAACAGCCGGTGGTCCGCACGACCGAGATCGATTTTCCGCTGGACGGATTAGACGTGGTGTTGATCGACGACGTGTTGATGAGCGGGCGCTCGACCCGGGCGGCGCTGACCTCATTGATGGATTTAGGCCGGCCGCGCCGGGTGTGGTTGGCGGTCATGGTGGACCGTGGCCTCGACGCCAAAGAGCTGCCCATCGTGGCGGACTTCGTCGGCCTGACGCACGCCAGCGACGAACACGTCCGCGTCCTGCTGACCCCCACCGACGACCGCGACGCCATCCTCCTCGGAACCACCGGCCCCGGAAAGGACGCCTGATGAGCGATTACGTCTGGCCCCACCGACACCTCTTGGGCATCGAAGAACTCTCGGCCCAGGACATCCGCTTTGTCCTCCAAACCGCCCGCGGCCTCGAAAGCGTCTCGACCCGCAGCGTCAAAAAAGTCCCCACCCTCCGCGGCCGGGTCGTGGCCAACCTCTTCTTCGAAGACTCGACCCGCACCAGCAGCAGCTTCCAACTCGCCGCCCAACGCCTCTCGGCCGACGTCTTGGATTTCAAAGGCAAAAACTCCAGCGTCTCCAAAGGCGAAACCCTCGTCGACACCGCCCGCACGATCGAAGCGATGGGCGTGGACGTGATGGTCTGCCGACACCACCACTCGGGCGCGGCCCAAAAACTCGCCGCCAGTGTCGACTGCCACGTGGTCAATGCGGGCGACGGCCAACACGAACACCCCACCCAAGCCCTGCTCGACCTCTACACGATCGCCAAGCGACTCGACCGACTCGACACCTTCGATTTCACCGGCCTCACCGTCGCACTCGTCGGCGACATCGCCCACTCCCGCGTCGCCCGTTCCAACCTCCTGGGCCTGCAAAAACTCGGGGCGTCGGTCATCCTCGTCGGTCCCACCACCCTGCTTCCGGGGGCGTTCCGCGAGTTGGGCTGTGAACTATCGCACGATCTGGATGCGGTGCTGCCGCGGGTGGACGTGGTGAACATGTTGCGGGTGCAGTTCGAGCGGATCGCGTCGCAGGCGTTCCCGTCGACCCGCGAATACGCCGTGCTTTATGGGCTGACGCCGCAGCGACTCGCCAAGTGCAAGCCCCACGTCGTCGTCATGCACCCGGGCCCGATGAACCGCGGACTCGAGATCGACGGCGCGGTGGCCGACGGGCCCCACTCGGCGATCCTCCAACAAGTGACCCACGGCCTCGCCGTCCGCATGGCGGTCCTGCTCCTCGTCGCCACCACTTAACGCAAGGCCCATCCAAGACTCGGCCAGGTAAGTTTTCCGGCTGCTGGCGTGTCGGGGCAAAGCCGCTTCCGGGGGAGACCGCCCGCCGCGCAGGCGACGCCATCAAAAACTGATTGGCATGGATGATATCGTCCAATCCCCGTGTCTCTCCGTGGTATAACTGTCGGCCCATGATCGACCCCGCCGACAACCCGACCCCCGCCCCGAAGGGCTTCTTGCTGATCATCTCTGGCCCGTCGGGCGTGGGGAAATCAACCCTCACCAACGCACTTTTGAAAAACCTCGACGCCGACTTGTCGGTCTCCATGACCACCCGCCCGATGTCCAAGTCCGACATCGACGGCGAGCATTACCACTTCGTCGATGCCGCCACGTTTGAACAACAAATCATCGACCACCAGTTCCTCGAACACGCCGTCTACAACGGCAACTACTACGGCACGCCCCGCAAATACGTCCAGGAAAAACTCGACGGCGGCCGTGTCGTGATCCTCGAGATCGACGTCGAAGGCGCACGTCAGGTCAAACTCACCATGCCCGGCAGCTTCGCCATCTTCATCAAGCCGCCCAGCGAAGAAGCCCTGATCGAACGCCTCCGCGGCCGGCAACGCGAAGACGAAGAAACCATCCAGAAGCGCTTCAGCTTGGCGAAAAAAGAAATCGCCTTCGCCGAGGGCACCTCGGTGTACGACGCGTTTGTGGTGAATGACGACTTCGACCGCGCGGTCGCCCAGATCGAAAAACTAGTCAAGCGGCGGCTGGCCGACGGGCACGAGGCGACGCTGTTTTGAAGGCAGAAGAAGTTAACCGCAGATTACACAGATTTCACCGATTACAAAAATCGCATCGAGTCAACGCCATCACATCGGTCGTTTCCACACACGCTGCGAGCCGGTACCCTAATTCCGAATCTGCGCAATCGGCGAAATCTGCGGCTACCGCCTTGTTCGCCGCTTCTGCTAAATTGAGTCCATGAAACGCCCGGCGGTCTTCCTCGACCGTGACAACACGATCATCCACAACGACGGCGATTTGGGCGACCCCGACCAAGTCAAGCTGATCCAGGGCGTCGCCTCAGCGATCGCGTCGGTCTGTGGGCTGGGCTACAAAATCGTCGTCGTCACCAACCAAGGCGGCGTCGCCCGCGGCAAATACAGCGAAGAAGACGTCGACGCGGTCCACGACCGGATCGAAGAAATGGTCCGCGACCGGGCCAACGGGGCACGAATCGACGCGTTCTACTTCTGCCCGTTCCACCCGCAAGGCACGGTCGCCCGGTACAAAAAAGAACACCCGACGCGCAAGCCCAAGCCGGGCATGTTGCTGCAGGCGGCCGAGGACTTGCAGCTGGACTTGAATCAGAGTTGGATGGTCGGCGATGCGCTGCGCGACATCGAAGCGGGGGCCGCGGCGGGCTGCCGCACGGTGCTGCTGCAGGCGGATTGGACCAACACCTCGCTCGCGGATTTGCGGAAACAGGAAGCCACCAAGGCGGGAAAAAAAACGGTGGCCCGGGGTAAAAAAGTCGAGCCGGATTTCGTCGCCAAAGGCCTCGTCGAAGCGGTGCGGATCATCGCCTCGCAACGCAAACCCGAAGCCAGCGAAGAAATCAGCCGCACCCGCATCGCGGGCAAACGCTGGGACGCCGAGGCCATGGCCAAGCTCCAGCAACCGCGGGCCAAGCCCGAACCGCCGCCCCAGCCCAACATAGCCCCGCCGACCGACGAAGCTCAGGCCTCGGCCAAACCCGACGCTCACTCCGACGCAGAACCCACCTCGCCCGCGCCGGTCGTGGTCAGCTTGCCAACGTCCGCGCCCGCCCCGGCCGTCGGCTCGGCCGACACCGGCAAACCCGCGTCGTCCGCCCGGCCGTTTGTCCCCTGGACCAAGCAAGCCGCGATCGGCGAACCACCCGCTGCCGCAGCCGCATCCAAGCCCTCGGCCCAGGCCACACCGTCTGCACCGCCGGCCGATGAAACCCCGCCACCCATCCCGCCGTCCCCGAGCGCTTTCGATCCGCTCCCCACGCCGCCCGCCGATTCCCCGGCATCTGACCCCGCGCAACCCGTTGCCGTGGCGGAGTCCGACCCCGACGCCTTGGCGACCCTCAACAAAACCATGCGGCTGGTCCTGCAAGAACTCCGCTTGCAGCGCGGCACGTCCGGCGAATTCCACCAACTCGGCATCGTCGCCATCGTGATCCAAGCCGTCGCACTGCTCTGTCTGCTCGGGGCCCTCTGGATGGGCGGCGGCGACGGCGGCACCGGCGCCTTCCTCCGCTGGATCAGCGTGGCCATCGTCCTCCAACTCGCGGTCATCGCCACGTTGCTCTTTACTAAACCCTCGGGTTGACGCCTCTCGCTATACTCTTTCCCTCCATGGCCAAACGCGATCAGCACCAGCCCGCCGAGCGATTGCTCGTTGTCTTGCCGACTTGGTTCGGCGACATCCTGATGGCCACGCCAACCCTGCGGGCGCTCAAACGGCTGTGGCCCGACACGCATTTGGCGGTGTTGGTCCGCGAGAACCTGACCGATCTGGTCGAGGGGTTGACGACGATCGACGAGGTCGTGCCCATGATGAAAAAGGGCAAGGGGGCCTCGGCCTTCCGCCTGGCCAAACGCTTGAGCTCGCTGAAATACGACACCGCGATCTTGCTGCCCAACAGCTTCCGGGCCGCGGCGCTCACGTCGATGGCCGGGATCCCGCGACGCATCGGCTACGAGCGGGACGGCCGGGGCGTGTTGCTCACCGACAAGCTCATTCCCCGCCGCGAAGGGCGCAAATTCCTGCCCGTGCCGACGCTCGATTACTACCTCAGCATCGTCCACTACCTCGGCGGCGCGACCTACGACGGCGACCACCTCATGGAAATCGCCACCCGCCCCGAAGACGACCAGCGCGCCGCGGCGTTGTTGGCCGGGGCGAAGGGCCGTCCGGTGGTGCTGCTGAATCCCGGAGCGCAAAAAGAATTCAAGCGTTGGCCGGCCGAGCGCTTTGCGCAGCTCGCCGCCCGTCTGAGCAACGAACGGGGGTGTGCCGTGGCGGTCACCGGGTCGCCCGACGAGCGGGAGGTGTTGGCGCGGGTGACGGGCGCGGCGACTTCCACCATCATCGATTTGCCCAAGGCCGGCATGAACGTCCGGCTGCTCAAGAGCGTCACCAAGCATTGCGCGTTGATGGTGACCAATGACACCGGCCCGCGCCACCTCGCCGCCGCCTGCGACACGCCGGTGGTGACGCTGTTCGGCCCGACCACGCCCGAGTGGACCGAGATCGGCTACGCCCGGGAACGCCAAATCGTCGCCCGCGACGCGGGGCACGCCGAGAGCATGAAACAGATCGCGGTGGACGAAGTCTTTGCCGCCGCGGCCGGGTTGCTGGAATCCACCTCGAATCGGGTTTCGTCGTGAGCGACGCGGACTCGGCGGCCCCACCGAGAACCCGGCCGCTGCGGCTGGCGGTGGTGATCGAATCGTTCAACCCCGCGGCGGGAGGCAACGAACGATCGACCCAGCAAATCATGCAGGAGCTGGTCAAGCGGGGCCACGACGTGACGCTGGTGACGGGATGTTGCACCGTCGAGAATGAGCCGGCGGGCGTGACCACGCACACGATGTCGCGGCAGAAGTCGTCGTCGGCCGGCCGGCTGATCCGCTTTGCGGTCTGGGCCCGTCGGCAACTCAGCCGAGGCGGGTTTGATGCGAGCCTGTCGATGACCATGGCGGTGCCGGCGAGCGTGGTGCAGCCCCGAGGCGGGACGATCCGCGAGACGCTGGCCCGGAATGTCGCCATGCGCGGCGGGGGATTCAAGAGCAAGAAGAAAGCCGTGGAACTCGCGCTCAACCCCAAGCAGCGGTTGCTGCTTTCGCTGGAAAAACGAACTTTGGCGGACCCGGCGGTGTATCGCGTCGCGGCGCTGAGTCGCTACGTCGTCGAACAACTCGACCGGCACTTTGCGTTTCCCGAAGCGAAGACGGTGGTGATTCCCAATGCCGCCGTGATGCCCGAGATGGATACGGCGCAGCGTTCGGCGTGGCGCGCCGAGACCCGTTCTTCGTTCAAAGTCCCCGATGACGCGGTGCTTTATCTGTTCGCGGCCCAGAACCCAAACCTCAAGGGGTATCCCACGCTGCTCGGGGCGTTGGAGCGTTTACGGGATCGGGGGGTAAACGCGGTGGCGTTATTGGCGGGGGGATTCGGCGCGTCTCAAGACCCCGCGGCCGAGGCCCTTGGGCTGCGCGACCGGGTCCGCGTCGTCGGCCCGACCCAGGACATGCCCCGCCTGTTCGCGGCGGCGGACGTGACCGTGCTGCCCAGCTGGTACGACCCGTCGAGCAAAGTCGTCCTCGAATCGCTGATGATGAGCACCCCGGCGATCAGCACCACCTTCAACGGGGCCAGCGACCACCTGCGGCCCGCGGACGGCCCACCGCGAGGCTGCGTCATCGACGACCCCGGCGACCCCCGGAAGCTGGCGGATGCGATGCAGGAGCTGGCTGATCCGGCGTTTCGGGCGGCTTGCGCCCAAGCCTGCGCGGGGTTGGCCCAGCAACTCAGCATGACCCGGCACGTGGATCAGCTGGAGCGCGTGTTGGCCAAGGCGGCGGGGCGGGGGGATGCAGATGTCGGTTACCGGTTGCCGGATACCGGGAACCCATGATCCCGCTACCTTAGCTTAGCTTGGCTTGGCCGGTGCCCGGTACCCGGTATCCGCCACCCGACACCCGATCCCCGCCCTCGGATTTGCAACCTGCGGCCCCCTACGGCTATACTACTTAGCTCGCTACTCCGAACCAGAGACCCGGCCCATGCCCACGATCAATCAACTCGTCCGTAACCCCCGCCGCACGCCCAAGTTCAAGTCGAAGGTCAAAGACCTCGATCAGTGCCCCCAGCGTCGCGGCGTGTGTCTGCAAGTCAAGACCGTGACCCCCAAGAAGCCTAACTCGGCTCTGCGGAAGGTCGCGCGGGTTCGCTTGTCCAACGGTAAGGAAGTGACCGCCTACATCGGCGGCGAAGGCCACAACCTCCAAGAACACAGCATCGTGCTGATCCGTGGCGGCCGGGTCCGCGACCTCCCCGGTGTGCGTTTCCACATCGTCCGTGGTGCCCTCGACACCCTCGGGGTCGATGGCCGTAAGCGTGGCCGATCGAAGTACGGCGTCAAGAAGCCCAAGGGCTGAGCGAGCCGTTAGGCGATAGCCGTTGGCCGCTGGCTAAGCTAAGACGGCCTCAAGCTGCGTCTTTTCCGGCTTGTTGGGTAAAAGATAGACAAAATCAATTTTTCATCTTGCTGCAGTAATCCCGAGCCGCGTGGTTTCGGGGTGAACGCCGATAGGGTTGGCTCAAGGCCAACGGCTCACGGCTAGCGGCTCAAAAGGAGTGCCCGATATGGGACGTGGATTCACCGCTTCAGAAACTCAGCTCAAACCCGACCCCCGCTACGGCGACAAGACGCTCGCCCGTTTTATCAACTGCCTGATGTTCGACGGCAAAAAGTCCGTCGCCCAGCGCGTGGTTTACAAAGCGTTTGACGAAATCGAAAAACGTCTCGAAGGCGACGAAGTCACCGCCATCGACGTGTTCCGTCAGGCCATCGAAAACGTCAAGCCCAACGTCGAAGTCCGCTCCAAGCGGGTCGGCGGTGCGAACTACCAAGTCCCGATGCAGGTCAAGCCCAAGCGTAAGCAGGCCCTGGCTTTCCGTTGGATCCTCAATGCGGCTCGTGCGGAAAAGGGTAAGCCCATGCATATGCGTCTGGGCCGTGAGCTGATGGATGCGTACCACGGCGAAGGCCGGGCGATGAACACCCGCGACCAGACCCACCGTATGGCCGAGGCCAACAAGGCGTTTGCCCACTTCGCTTGGTGAATGTCTCATTTAGTTTTAATGCTCAACACCCCATCTTCTCGGTGGGGTGTTTTTAAATACCGTTCTGAAAATATATGGGATTATCGATGCTTTGGGACTTGTCGGTCTTGCTCGGCGGTCTGGGCCTGCTGCTGGTGGGGGGCGATGGTTTGGTGCGGGGGGCGACGGGTTTAGCGCGGCGGCTGGGGGTGCCGGCCTTGGTCGTCGGCCTGACGGTGGTCGCCTTTGGAACCAGCACGCCGGAGCTGGTGGTCAACCTGATCGCGGCGCGCAGCGGTCAAGGGGATGTGGGGTTTGGCAACGTGGTGGGTTCAAATATTGCGAACTTGGCGTTGCTCTTGGGGGTGACGGCGTTGATCTGTCCGTTGGCGGTTCAGAGCATCGTGGTTCGCCGTGAGATGCCGATGATGCTGCTGACCGTCGTTATTGCGCTGGTCCTCGCGGGGGACCGATTGCTGGTCGGCGGGGCCATGGACCAGTTTGACCGGGGCGACGGTTTGGTGCTGCTGTTGATTTTCGGGGTGTACCTGTATTACCTGATCGGAGACGCGATGCAGTCCCGGGCGGGGCGGTTGCGGCCCGAGCCCGAGGTTGGCGACGCCGATTTGCCGATGCGGAGCTGGGTCATCGTGGCGTTGATCATCGGGGGATTGGCGATGTTGATGCTCGGGGGGCGGTGGACCGTCGACGGGGCCACGGCGTTGGCGCGGGCGGCGGGGATGTCGGAGGTGGCGATCGCGCTGACGATTGTCGCCGTGGGAACGAGTTTGCCCGAACTGGTCACCAGCCTGTCCGCGGCTTTCCGCAAACAGCCGGACTTGGCCATCGGCAACCTGGTGGGTAGCAATATTTATAATCTCACATTTGTGCTTGGCCTCAGTGCGGCCGTGACCCCGATGGCCGTACCAAAGGGTGGTGGGACCGATCTGTTGATTTTGCTGGGGATTTCGCTGGTGGTGTTGCCCCTGGCGTTGACCGGCGGGCGGATCAACCGGATCGAGGGCGGCGGCTTAGTGTTGGGTTATGTGGGGTATACGGCATGGGTGTTGATGCGGTAGGGCGGAGTCGTGAGGTTCGAGATTGACTCGCCTTTCGGATCGTCCTATGCTTTGGGACTGCAAGCGATTGATTAGGCTTGCGTACAATCTAGCAACGCACTTATCCAGAGTGACTGAGGGACGGGCCCGATGAAGTCACCGCAACCGTCGCCCCGATTCCCAGAAGGTCCGCCAGCAAGTCTGGCCTGAACTTTCGGGGGTGGGCGAAGAGGTGCGAAATCCCGCTCCCGGCCGGTTGGCCGGGGGGAAGATAAGCGGCGGCGTGATCTTCTTTTTGCGAGAACGAATCAGCCCTTCTTATCTTCAGATACGAAGGGCTTTTTTTATCCGTCGCTCACCGCTGAGCGCCGTTGGAACCCGCGAAAGAATCCACGATGAGCTACGTCCACTCCCTCCGCGGCAAAGAATCCGGCATCGATTACCCGATCGAGCCCCGCACCATCTGCGACTCGGACTTCGGCCCCGTCGAAGTCACCTACGACTACGAAGCGATGAAGGGCAAAGTCACCCGCGAGTCGATCGAGGCGGGGCCGCAGTCGCTGTGGCGATACAAGGATTTGCTACCAGTCGAGGGCCCGCCGCGGTCGGGGCTTCACTCGGGCTGGACCCCGCTGGTCAAGGCCAACCGTTTGGCGAAGCATCTGGGCGTTAAAGAGCTTTACATCAAGGACGACTCGGCGAACTACCCGAGCTTTTCCTACAAAGATCGCGTCGTCGCCGTGGCGGTGACCAAGGCGTTTGAGTTCGGCTTCGACACCGTCGGCTGCGCGAGCACAGGCAACCTGGCCCACTCGGTCAGTGCTCACGCGGCGAGCGCGGGGCTCAAGGCCTGTGTGATGGTGCCGCATGATCTGGAGGCCGGCAAGATGGTCGGGATGCGGGTGTTCGGCCCGCAGGTCGTCCGCATCGAAGGCAACTACGACGACGTGAACCGCCTGTGTTCGCAGATCGCCGACAAGTACAACTGGGCGATCGTCAACGTGAACCTCCGGCCGTTCTACACCGAAGGCGCCAAGACCCACGGCTTCGAGATCGCCGAGCAGATGGGCTGGAAGCTTCCCAAACATACGGTCGTCCCCGTCGCGGGCGGCACGATTTTGCCGAAGATTTGGAAGGCCTACCAAGAATTCATCACGCTGGGGCTCGTCGAAGACAACCGCCCCGCGATGTACGGCGCACAGGCGGAAGGTTGTAACCCGATCGTCACCGCGCTCGAAGAAGGCGAAGAACTCTTCCGCCCGCAAAAGCCCAACACCATCGCCAAGTCGATCGCCATCGGCAACCCCGCCGACGGCTACTATGTTTTGAAAAATATCCGCGAAAGCGGTGGCTACGGCGCGTCCGCGACGGACCCCGAAATCCTCGCGGCGATCAAGCTCCTCGCCGAGCACGAAGGCATCTTCACCGAGCCCGCGGGCGGCACGACCATGGCCTGCGCGATCAAGCTCATCCAGTCCGGCCGCATCCCCAAAGACGAACCCATCTGCGTCTGCATCACCGGCAACGGTCTCAAAACCCTCGAAGCGATGGACGGCCAATTCGAAGAAGCCCCCGCCATCCCCGCTAAGATGACCGACTTCAACCAACTCATCGAATCCGCAACCACTAAGCAAAAAGAACCCGCGCATGTCTGATCAACCCACCCTCGCCGTCGAAATCCCAACCGCCCTGCGTCCACAGGTCAACGATCAAGCCTCCATTGACGTGGCGGGCAATACCGTGGGCGAGATCCTCGGCAAACTCCGCGACGACCACCCCGAGTTCGGCACCAAGCTCTACAAAACCGACACCGACCTCAACCGCTTCATCAACATCTACCTCAACGATGAAGATATCCGGTTCCTCGACAACCTCGACACCCCCGTGAAACAAGGCGACCACCTCGCCATCGTCCCCGCCATCGCGGGCGGATAAAACCATTTGCCGCAAATAAACGCGGATGAACGCCAATTAATTAATTTGCCTAACGCTGTTTCTATTAGCGTGTATCCGCGTTCATTCGCGGCAAAAAAGGATTCAAACCATGCCCCAAGCCTCCCGTAAATGCTGGCTCACCTTCGAAGGCGGCTGCCAAGACCAACCCGTCATCTGGCAGCTCTCCCAAGCATTCCCCACCGTGCAATTCGACGTCCGCCAAGCGTCGGTCAGCCAAAAGATCGGCATCATGGCCCTGCAGTTCACCGCCGCCGACGACGCTCAACTCGAGGCGGCGATTCAGTTCCTCGAAGACAAAGGCGTCCGCGTGGACCCGGTCGAGGGCGGCTCGCTGGTCGTGGGCTGAGGCCGATGAAGATTCGGCACCCGGCTTGGTTCCGCTCGGCGATCGTTAGCAACGTCTTGGCGTTCGCCTGCTTCGCCGTCTCGACCTCGCTCTCGGCGGAACTCGCGTCCAAGGCCATTGTGCTAGGTATCGGTTTCGGCGTCGCTGGGCTGTATATGTTTGTGGTGGCGTGTAAGCCCACCAAGAAAAAATAAGGAATAGAAACGTGCCCTCGGAAACCTCACCCCCGGAATTTTCCCCGGAAGTATCCCCGGAAGTATCCCCGGAAACCTCATCCGAACTCGGCCGCTACCACCGCCAGATGCTCCTCCCGGGCTTCGGGGAAGCCGGCCAACGCAAACTCCAAGCCAGCACCGCGCTCGTCGTCGGCTGCGGCGCGTTGGGCACCGTGATCGCCAACATGCTCGGCCGAGCGGGCGTCGGGCACCTGATCATCGTGGACCGCGACTTCATCGAAATGACCAACCTCCAACGGCAGGTGTTGTTCGATGAAGACGATGTCGCCAACGCGATCCCCAAGGCCCAGGCGGCGAAGAACAAACTCGCCCAGATCAATTCGCAGATCAAAGTCACCGCGGTGGTCGAAGACGTCAACCACACCAACATGGAAAAGCTCGCCTGCGGCGAGTATTCCGACGGCAAGAAGGTCGACATCATCGTTGACGGCGTGGACAACTTTGAGACGCGCTACCTCGCCAACGATTGTGCCGTGAAGCACGGCATCCCCTACGTCTACGGCGGGGCGGTCGGCACGGTGGGCGCGAGCTACGCCGTCCTGCCGCACACCGCGGCGGGCGATTCGCCTTGGGAACAAGCGGGTAAGGCGACGCCTTGCCTGCGTTGCATCTTCGAGCAGGCCCCGCCGCCGGGGTTGAACCCGACCTGCGATACGGCGGGCGTTATCGGCCCGGCGGTGTCGATCGTCAGCAACTACCAAGTCGCCGAGGCCCTCAAAATCCTCACCGGCAACCTCGACCGCGTCAGCCCGACCATGCTCAACTTCGACCTGTGGGGCAACACGTTCCGCCAGTTCAAAGTCGCCAAGGCCTACGACGTAGGCGACTGCCAGTGCTGCAAGCACCGCAACTTCGAGTTCCTCGACGGCAAGTTCGGCAGCAGCACCACCACGCTCTGCGGCCGCAACGCCGTGCAACTCACCCAGAAGGAAGGCGGTTCCGGGGGCAAGCTCGACTTCGCCGAGATCGCCAAACGCCTCGAAGCCCACGGCACGGTCAAAGCCAACAAGTTCATGCTCCGCGCCGACATCATCGACAACGGCGAACCCTACGAACTGACGCTCTTCACCGACGGCCGGGCGATCGTCAAGGGGACCAAACACGCCCACGTCGCCAAGACCGTTTACGCTAAATATATCGGGGCCTAGGCCGAGTGCTTCGTATCTGTCGTACGTTTACGTTTACGTTTTGCTCCATTGCTCAAGGAACTCCCGCATGTCGCTGACCCAAGAAACCAAGATCTACTCGTTCCTACTGGGCTACGGCGAGAGCCTGCTCAACGGCATCGATTCCGAAGAAGCCACCACGCTGATCTGCGAGGGCGGCGTCAACCCCGCGTGGATCATCGGCCACCTGGGCCTGGTCGCCAACAACGCGCTACACATGCTCGGCGGCTCGCCGAGCATCGACGTTGATCGCTACAAGTCGCTCTTCAGCGGCGGCACGCAAGTCAGCACCGACCCCGCGGCGTACCCCGCGTGGGACGAACTGCTCAAGACCTGGCGGGAAGGACACGCCGCGGTCGTCGCGGCCGCGGCCGACGTGTCGGATGCGGTGCTCGATGCGCCCAACCCGATCGACGCCTTCCGCAAGAACCTGCCGACTACACGCGACTTCCTGGGCTTCGTCCTGACCGGCCACGAAGCGGTTCACCTGGGCCAACTCACGACGTGGCGTCGGGTGCAAGGCCAACCGCCGTTGTTCTAAACCTTGTCTGGTTTCCTCCACCGGAGTTTCACCATGATCCGCCGCATGTTGACCGATCTGTACGCCGCGAACCTAGCCTACGCCCATCGGCTGACCGACGGGTTGAGCGACGAGGAATCGGTGGTGATGCCCGCGGCGGGTGTCAACCATCCGCGTTGGATCATCGGCCACCTCGGCGGGACGGCCGACCACATGGCGGCGATGCATTTTTTCGGGCTGGAGAAGACCCAGCCCGCCGCGTGGCGTGAATTGTTTGGGCCCGTCAGCCAGCCGATCGCCGACGCCTCGGTTTACCCGCCGCTTGGCGAGTTGTTGGCGTTGCTGGACGAGCGACACGCGGCGGTGAGCGCGGCGGTGCTCGCCGCGACGCCGGATTTTTTTGAACGGACCTGCCCCGACACCCTGCCCGAAGGGTTTCGCCAGCGGTTCCCCACGGTCGGCAACGCGCTGTTACACATCATGATCGGCCACGAAAGCATGCACTTGGGCCAGCTCTCGGCGTGGCGTCGGGTGCGGGGCCTGCCTAGCGTCTGATTCCACTTGCCGATCGTCCCCGCCCCATCAAAACCACCCGCGTCCCTTGACGACGCCAGACTGCAAGACCGTTCCCATGATCTACCTCGACAACGCCGCGACCAGTTTCCCCAAAGCCCCGGGCGTCGGCGAAGCCGCCGCGGCGTTTATCGCTAACGATGCGGCCAACCCCGGCCGGGCGGGCCACCGCATGGCCGTCGCGGCCGAGCAGATGCTCGACGGCGTCCGCCTCAAGCTCGCCCGCTTGTTCAACGCCCCGAGCCACGAACGCATGGTCTTCACCATGAACGGCACCGACGCGCTCAACATCGCCATCAAGGGTGTCGTGTCGGCCAAGCTCGGCGGGGCCGCGAAACCTCACGTCATCACCACGGTGCTCGAACACAACTCCGTCAGCCGGCCGCTGCAAGCGATGGCGGATGCGGGCACGATCGCGCTCACGCGGATCGACTGCGACGACGCGGGCTTGATCGATCCCCAACGCATCAACGCCGCGATCACCGGCCAGACCGTGTTGATCGCCTTGACCCACGCCAGCAACGTCACCGGCACGATCCAAGACGCCGCGGCGATCGGCGCGATCGCGCGAGAGGCGGGCGTGTTGTTTTTGCTCGACGCGGCGCAGACGGCGGGGGTGGTGCCGATCGATGTACAGGCGATGAAGATCGACCTGCTCGCGTTCCCCGGCCACAAGTCGCTGCTCGGGCCGACGGGCACCGGAGCGCTGTACGTCGGCGACCGCTGCCCCGCGTCCAGCGAAGACGCGAACGCGGTGGGGCGGTTTGCTCCGTTTCGGGAGGGCGGGACCGGCGGCGACTCTTCGACGCCGACGCAGCCCGCGCTGTATCCCTACTACCTCGAAGGCGGCACGCCCAATACCGTCGGGATCGCCGGTCTGGCGGCGGGGATTGACTACGTCTTGGCTCATCCGATGGCCCAGACGTTGGCCCACGAGCAAGCGTTGTGCGGCAAGCTGATTGATGCGGTGAAAGACGATGAGCGTTTCGTCGTGCTCGGTACGCTCGACCCGTCGGCCCGCGTGGGGACGGTGTCGATCAATGTCGTGGGGATGGACGCACCGGACGTTGGCTCGATCTTGGACGACAGCTTTGAGATCGCGGTGCGGCCGGGGCTGCACTGTTCGCCGTATGCCCACCAACGCTTCGGGACTTATCCGGATGGGGCGGTGCGGGTGAGTCCGGGGGCGTTTTCGACTGAAGCCCAGATGGATCAGTTGATCGAGGCGCTGGATCAGATTGCGATGTGAGAGGGGATAAAGCCGAGGGATGGCCATCCCTCGGCTTTGGTGATGGTGGGAGGCGACACGAAAAAACCCGACTCGCGTTGGCGGGCCGGGTTTCGGATTTTGGGGTTGGTGTCGCTTGGGGCCCGGGTTCCAAAAGGCCTTGGGCGTCACGTTCCCGGCGGAGTCGCTTGTTGACTCCAAGGGAAGTGGCTAAGCGGAGCTTAGTATTCCATCGAGACGCCGACGAGGGCGGCGACTTCGAAGTCGTCGCCGCTGTCGAGCAGGCCGGCGTCGTCGTTGACGAAGTACAGGTCCAGGCCAGCCGAGGCCGACCAGACGCCGTAGTCGGCGGGGATGAAGTCGAGCGGCATGCTGGCGGCGACACCCACTTTGAGGAAGCCGAACAGCTCATTGTCGCCGTCGCCGTCGGTGTAGTAGTCATCGACGCTGAGGCCCAGGGCGAAGGGGAAGCTCAGTTCAACGGGCAGGTCTTCGCTTTCGATGAAGAACGCGGAGAACGCACCGCCGAGCTCGAGATAGACGTCTTCGCTGCCGCCGGCGTCGCGGGTTTCGATCGCAAGCAAGGCGTAGGGGGCGAAGGCGTAGTCGCCGAAGATTTCGCTGTCGTCGTACTCGACGCCGAAGGCGATTTCTTCGATGTCGGAGAACGCGCC
>CAYPCC010000024.1:0-3912 GCA_964409095.1 uncultured Phycisphaera sp.
GGGGGTTCCGGGGTTTCCGGGGGTTCCGGGGGTTCCGGAGCTTATGGGGATTCCGGGGGCGAGCCGAGCTTTGAGACGGTGCTGCGGACGATGAGCGAGGCGGGCTTTGCCGGGGACGTGTACCCCTCGCCGAAGATGTGGGACAGCCACCCCACGGCCGTGTACGCCCGCTACCCGTTCCCCGAGTCGGTGGAGCAGATGCGGGACGGCGGGTTTTGAGGGCCCTGCGGGTCGGCTGTTTTGAGCCCACGGGCTTGATCCGCAAAACCTCGCCCTACCCCCTCGCCCGGACGCGGAACGAAGGTTATAATTGTCAACGTATGATGAGTATGGCCCTCGCCGAAGCCGTGAACTCCACCCGATACCCGCTCGACGCGTTCGTGTTCGTGCAGCGGGGGCTGGACTTTACGGTGCGCCGCGAGCACGGCGAACTCTCCGACGATTACGACCCCGAAGACCCCGATCAGCCCAGCCGACACATCACCGGCAAGGTGTTGTGCGAGGGGCTGCGGGACTACGCGATCGAGCAATACGGCCTGCTCGCGGGCACCGTGCTGCGTCGCTGGCGGGTCACGCGGTGCGAAGACTTCGGCCACATCGTGTTTGCCATGGTCGAATCGGGCATGATGCACAAGACCGACAACGACTCGATCGCCGACTTTGAAAACGTCTTTTCGTTCCGCGATGCCTTTGGCAACGCGGCGCTGGCGCTCAGTTAAACCTTCCCGCTACCACTCACGCATCGCCGATTCCCCATCATCGGATGGGTCTTGGCCGATATCGCATGTCTGCGACCGCGATTTCCCGATGATGTCGGGGGGCGTTATTCTGCAGTGACGATCCAGCCCATGGGAGTGCTCGCATGTCCGAATCGGCCGACGCCGTTGAACCGTCTGAAACCGCCCCGCCGCCGCATCCCGCGAAGGCGGAGGCCACGAACAAGCCCGAATTTCGGCGTTACGTTTGGCAACGCCGATGGTTCCAGACGCTGCTCGCGGCGCTGGTGATTTTCTTGGTCTTGTCGTATGTGGTTCCGGGCGTGTTGGGGATGTTGTATGCGGTGCGGTCGGTGTTGGTGCCGGTGTTGATCGGGCTGGCGTTGGCGTACATCGTCAACCCCGTGCTGCGGTTTAGTGAGGCGAAGCTGCGTGTCGGCCGACTCGCGGGGACGATCTCGCTGATGTTGCTGGCGTTGGTGGTGGTGATGGTCATCATGGTCACCGCGGTGCCGACGATGTACAACCAAGGCGGGCAGCTGCTCAACACGATCCAAGAGGCGTACCCGAGATATGTCGATAAGCTGCTCTCCCGGATTGATCAGCAAAACCCCGAGGGTTCAGCCGAGGCGACTACCGACAATGTTGAGCCCGCGAACTCGAACCCCATGATCGACACGCTGGCGGAAGCGGCGACCGACGCTGCGGAGTCGGATCACTCGTCGGATTCAGCCCATGCCGAATCCTACGGTGGCGGTGCGAAAGCCCAAGCTGCCATTAAAAAGCGCGATCTATCGACCGAGGATCAGAGCGCTGAAGCGGACGCCGACACCTCGTTTGTCGATAAATTCATCGACCCCGACCGCAACCGTCGGCTGCTGGAACTCAGCGTCGAACGGCTCAAAGGCCTCGACGGCTCGGTGATCGCGGGCTGGGCGATGCAGTCGCTGGACATCGGCGTCGGCCTCGTGGGGTCGGCGGTCAGCTTCACCAGCTACCTCGCGCTCTCGGCGGTGGTGATCGCGTTTTGCTTCTTTTTTTTCTCGTGGAAGTTCGACGCGATTTTGGGGTGGTTCGAGCCGTTCATCCCGCGGTCGTCGCACGACCACGCGCTGGCGATGCTCAAGAAGATGGATTTGGCGGTGTCGTCGTTTGTGCGGGGCCGGCTGATTCAGAGCTTGGTGATGACGGTATTGTTGCTGATCGGGTGGTGGTGGGCCGGGGTGCCGTATTGGTTCTTGCTGGGGGTGTTGACGGGGCTGATGAACCTCGTGCCGTTTTTGCCGGCCGTGGGCTGGCTCTTGGCGTTGATCCTGACGGTGATGACCACACTGGTCAACGGCGGCGACTTTACGATGGCCCTGATCATCTGGCCGAGCGTCGCGTATTTCGTGGCGCAGGGGCTCGACGGCTGGGTCATTGAGCCGGTGGTGCAGGGCCAAGCGACGAACCTCGACCCCCTGACCGTCATGCTGGTTGTGCTCGTCGGCGGCACGGTCGCGGGTTTACTGGGGATGCTGCTGGCGATCCCGCTGGCGGCGTGCGTGAAGATTTTGTCGCGGGAGTTGCTGCTGCCGAAGCTGCGGAGCGTCGCGGCCGAGGCTTAGAGGGAGCGCTGCAAATGGTCCGCCACGGGGTCGGTAGCTTCCACCGCGTGCGAGTCTTCCGGGGAGTTCGGAGTTTCTTGAGGGGAGGGATTGAGCAGGCTTTGGACTTGCATGACGATCTGCTTGATCGCGTCGCGGTCTTGTTTGAAATCGTCGAGCAGGATTTGACGTTCCCGGCTATTGGCGTCGGTGTAATGCAGCAAGGCGATGCCTTTGGTTTTCCATTTGGCTTCGTCGAGCGACTTGATCGCGTCCCACGGCACGGTGTGTCCGCCGCTGGCGGTGATGCCTTGCTCGTCCATGGCGACCCAGCGGGTGTTTTCCTTGACCAACTTGAACAAGAAAAACAGACCGAGCGGCACGGTGATCAACGCCATGAGAAGCTGCGTGAAGACGTCTTGGGAAGTCTTGCGTCCGGGGACTTTGTTGGGCCAGCCCTCGGCCTCGGCGTGAGCTTTCCAGACCTGCGGATAATCGTCGGGGTTTTGCTCTTTGATCTCGTTGTAGGTTTCGTATTGTTCGACTTTCAGCGGGTAGCCGATCTGCCAGTCGTAGACGCAGTAGGCCCCGAAGCCGAGCATGATGAAGGTGATGAGGACCAGGCGCCAACGGTACCCGGGGCTGATGGTGGCTTTGACGTGGTTCATGCTAGACATTCTGAAGCGGGAAACGCGGCGGATGTGCCCGGGTGCGGTTGCCCCCACGGCGAGCGGTGCATCATCGCACCAAATGGACGCAGACTAAAACATATCGACCCAATGGGGTGTGAAGGCAAGCCTGCCTCCAGATTATCAAATGCATGTTAGCGGCTCGAAGACGCCAGACCACTCTGATTCTGCTCTGGCCCAGCACTCGCGGAAACCCACCCACCGGCCGATCACTCACCCCGCCCCAGCTTTGCCAGCGCTCTACCCCACCAATGAGTCACAACCGTCTTGGCCATCGGCCGATTCAGCAGCTCGGCAAAACCCCCTTGATCTACCCTCCGCCGCGGGATGCGGGGCAGGTTGCGGTCTTCGGACAGGGCCCATGACAAAAACGCATTAGTCTCGGCTATGGCTTTCCGCCGGGCGTCCCGCGGGGGGCGTCCGCCTCTAGATGTTCCGGGTGCAACCAAAATCTGCCCTTGCCTCTCTCGGACCAATACCAATCAGCGCGCGGGGTGTTGATAGGAAATACCGCTAAGCGTACACATTGCATTTTTGCCAACCCGCCGACGTTTTCAAGTCAATTCGAGAAAGAAAGTTCTTTTTCCCGTGACGCGACCACGCCGGATCGCGGCCAAGATTCACGGCCGCGCCCCGCCCGCGATGCCCGGCGGCGACTCAAACCACAGCCCGCGTTTTTCCCGCTTCGCCTGATCTTCGAGTTGACGGTAGCGATCCATATCCCGGTGGGGCCAACGGTCGTCGGCCTGAGCGAGGCCCTCGGACAGCAGCCGTTCGTTGAGCACCGTACCGTCGGGCAGGACGATATAGGCCAGCAGTCGGCCATAGCGGCCGCGGAGGCGGTGGGCCTCCAGCCGAACACCCACCGTTTGCCCGAACGCCAATTCGTTGGTCCGTTGCGTGGCGACGTAGGCCCCGGAT
>CAYPCC010000024.1:3922-20031 GCA_964409095.1 uncultured Phycisphaera sp.
TCGTCGCGGGCCTTTTCGGGGGTATTGATGCCCCAGAGGCGGACGCGGGTGGTGGCGTGGGGGCCGTCGGGCACGTTGAGGTCCAGCGTGTCCCCGTCGACCACGGCGACCACGCGGAAACTTCGGCCGTCGTATCGCGCCGCGTCCGCCCCGCCGTAGACCAGCAATCCCCAGCGATCGGCGAGAAAAACCGCCACCAGCAACACGACCACCGCGACCACACCCCACCGCGACCGCCAACGTCGGCGGCGCAGAAAAGCCTCGGGAGACCATCGCTTCGGGCCGGTTCGTGATCGAGGGGTCCAGGGCACCGGGGGAATGTACCATCGCCGGGACAACCCTGAGGCTCAGGCCAGCACATCCAGCAGCGAGCCCACCACATGCGTCGGCAGGGTCGTGGGCACCGCGACCTCGCGGACCTCCACGCGCGTGGCCAACTCGACAAAATCCCGGGCCAACGCATACCCCACGACCGGGCCGAGGCGGCCGTCGCAGATGGGCGTGTCGGCCGGACACACTGCGGGTTTGTTTTCGATCGGTGGGCTCAGCAGCACCGCATCCGGCGAGCGGAACGGCAAAGGCCCGTCAACTGCCCGACTCCGCGGCGGGCCGAACGGCTCGAACCGCTCGGAGCCGAAGTTGGCTTCGTGAATCAGTTGGACCGACAAACTGGCTCGGGGGTCGATACGCACACCACAACCCGTGCGACCCCCGGACCACCCCCGCAAGCCCCCCGGAATTGGCCGGAGCCTTCTCGTAAACCGCTTGTCCGTCAGGGCTTGGGGTAGAGCGTGAAAATTTCGCGGCGGTGCGGGTCTTGCAGGATGTCGCATCGACGCCACGCGGGTGATGTTCTACGATGCCCCGTCATGCGTACCGCCGACTTGGATTTTGACCTGCCCCCCGAGCGGATCGCCACCACCGCGGCCGAGCCACGCGACAGCGCCCGGCTGATGGTGATCCACCGCGATACGGGGAAGATCGAACACCGCCGGGTCCGCGACCTGCCAAACCTAGGCGTGTTTCGCCCCGGCGATCTGATGGTGGTGAATCAAACCCAAGTCCTGCGGGCCTACCTCACCGGCACCCGTGCCGCGACCGGCGGCAATATCACCGGCCTGTTCGTCTTTGCCCACGACCAACACACTTGGGAAGTCATGCTCGAAGCCAAGGGCAAGCTCCAGCCCGGCGAAACGATCAACCTCCATCCCCGGAATACGCAAGATGTTGTCGCACAACTTTTGCTCAAACAATCGCTGGGCCGAGGCGCATGGCGGGTGGCCGTTATGGCCGATGAATCTACGAACCCGCCGACGCTGCTGGGCCGAATCGGCCAGACCCCGCTACCGCCGTACATCCGTAAAGCCCGCAAGGCCCGCGCTCAGCCCGAATACACCGGCGACGACTTCGAGCGGTACAACACCGTCTTTGCCCACGACCCGTTGGCGGGACTTAGGGGATCGGTCGCAGCTCCCACCGCGGGGCTGCATTTCACGCCCGAACTGCTCGTCGCGCTCGACCGACTCGGCGTCCAACGCGCCGCGGTCACGCTCCACGTCGGCCTCGGCACGTTCCTGCCCGTCCATACCGACCACCTCGAAGACCACCCGATCCACCGCGAATGGATCGACGTGCCCCCGGAAACACTGGATGCGTTACGCGGCGTGCGGCAGCGCGGCCAGGATATTTGGGCTGTGGGTACGACCAGTGTGCGAACGCTTGAAAGTCTGCCCCACCCCCTCGATGGCGTCTCGCACTACTGCGGTGAAACCGAGTTGTTCATCACCCCCGACCGTGTGGCCGACGGCTCGTTTGGCTACCGCTTCACCGACCACCTGCTGACCAATTTTCACCTCCCGCAATCGACGTTGCTCGCGCTGGTGGCGGCGCTGCCGGGCGTGGGCGTCGAGCGGTTGCTCGACTGGTATCGGCAGGCGATCGACGAGGAATACCGCTTCTACTCCTTCGGCGACGCGATGCTGATCCTGTGAGCGCCGACGCCGCGCTAAAGCTACACTAGCCGCTATGCCGATGGATCAGCCCACCGGCCTCGCAGAGGGGTCGGACATCTCGATGCCCCTGGGCGACCACCTCGAAGAGCTGCGCGCCCGCTTGATCTACGCGGGGATCGGCATCGCCGTCGCCGCGGCCGTCACATTCACCTTCGGCTTCCGCCTCATCGCCTGGCTCGCCCAGCCGCTGCTCCAAGCCCAAGACGCCATGGGCTTCCCGACTCAGACCCTCGTCACCGATCCAACGGCCGGGTTCACGAGCGTCTATCTCCCGGTCGCCCTCATCGCCGCGGTGCTGCTCGCCTCGCCTTGGGTGATTTATCAGGGGTGGAAGTTCACGTCGGTCGGGCTGTATGCCCACGAGAAAAAAGCGGTGTATCTGCTGACGCCGTTCAGCACGCTGATGACCGCGTTGGCGGTGTCATTTACGTATTACATCTTGCTGCCGGTGAGCCTGCTGTTTTTTTTGCAGTTCGCGTCGCTTTACCCCAAGGTCGAGTTGAGTTCGCCCAACCCGGTGATGCGGATGTTGCTCGATGCCTACGGCAATCAGCCGGGCAACCCCGGCATATCCGGCCCCGATGTCGCGGCGGCCGAGAATATCGCCATCCCCGTTTTCCCCGTGCTTGATGAAGACCCGCCGAGTCCAGCGGAAGGCAACGTCTGGATCAACCAAAAACAAGGCAAACTCAAAGCGGTCGTCAACCAACAAATCCGCATCGTGGGCCTGCAGAGCGATCGGCTGATCTCGCCGCTCCCGCAACTCGGCGACTACGTCCGTTTCGCCGCCATGATGATGTTCGGCGTCACGATCGCGTTCCAACTGCCCGTCATCATGCTCGTCCTGGGCTGGACGCAACTCTTCGACCCGAGCTCGATCGCGTCGCTGCGGAAGTACGCCCTGTTCATCGCGTTTGCCGCCGGGGCGGTGCTGACGCCCACGGACGTGCTGAGCATGTTTGTGCTGGCGATCCCGTTGTACCTGCTGTTCGAGGTCGGCCTGTTGATGATGAAACTATCGACGAAAAAGACCATCCCGCCCCCCGCGGAGCTTTAACTTCCCGCGAGGCGTGCGGGCTTGAGCCCGCATGGATTTTTCACTCCTATCATTGCCCATGATCGCTCCCCACCCCACCATCCAAAACGTGCTCGGCACCACCCTCCAGTCTTGCTCCACCGATCCGATGACCGGCTTCTTCCGCGACGGCTGCTGTAAGACCGGCCCCAACGACACCGGCTCCCACACCGTCTGTGCCGTGATGACCGCCGCCTTTCTCGCCTTCACCCGCGCCCAGGGCAACGACCTATCCACGCCCCGTCCCGAGTACCGTTTTCCCGGCCTCAAGCCCGGCGACCGCTGGTGCCTCTGCGCCCTGCGCTGGCGCGAAGCCCACGAAGCGGGCGTCGCCCCGCCCGTCGTCCTCGAAGCCACCCACGCCAAAGCCCTCGAAGTCATCGAACGCGACGCCCTCGACGCCGCGGCCTACTCGGCCTAACGCCGGTTCGTCTCGGCCGGCAACGCCAAGAGTTCCTCCCGCGTCAAGGGCGTCTCGAACCGCTCGATCCCCACCGCGTCTTCCACGCGATACGGACCGACCGCGGTGCGACGCAAGGCCGACAAATGGCCACCGGTCCCCAGCGCTACGCCCAGGTCTCGGGCGATGCTGCGGATGTAGGTCCCCTTGCCACAGGTCACGCGGATCGTCGCCGTCGGCCAGTCGTATCCCAGTAACTCGATCGCGTCGATCCGCACCCAGCGCGGCCGCATCTTGACGTCTTCCCCGTTGCGGGCCATCTCGTAGGCCCGTCGGCCCTGGATGTGGATCGCCGAGTAGGCCGGGGGGACCTGCTCGACCGATTCGCCGACCATCGCGGCGCACGCCGCCTCGACCGCCGCCCGCGTCGGCGGCGTCTGGACCGCGACCTCCGTGCGTGGCCCCTCGCGGTCGTCGGTCGCGGTGAACGCCGAGAGGTCCACTTCCGCTTCGTATTCTTTGGTCAATCCCATCAACCGATCGACTGATTTGGTCGCCTCGCCGATACAGCAAAGCATGACGCCCGTCGCCAGCGGGTCGAGCGTCCCGGCGTGCCCACACTTGGTTTTTTTCACCCCCGCCCCCCGCGACGCCGACCGCCGGACGCGGTAAATCACGTCCATCGAACTCAAGCCCAACGGCTTATCCACCACCAGGAATCCGCACCAAGGCTCGGTCGTCGGCGTCGTCAATCCATGCTCCTTCATGATCTTTGCACCTATTGCGCTGTCGAGCCAAGTCCAGTTTCCGACCCGCTTCTAGGGGTGGGCTTTACAGCGGGCCATAAACGCATAGGATATCTCCCCCGCACTGCCCGCGCCGATGAGGCGTTAGCAGACCCCCCTTTGGAGAGGTGGCTGAGCGGCTGAAGGCGCACGACTGGAATTCGTGTTTACGAGCAATCGTAACGAGGGTTCGAATCCCTCCCTCTCCGTTTGAATCGACACCCCGGTTCACCTATCTGCCTTCGATCCCAAGCGCAGTGAGTGGCGGAGGCCTAACTCTTCGTTCAAGCACCGATAACCTAATCGTGACCCTGCATAAGCGTAAAACAAATGCGCTTTGATGTGTTTTAGTTGAATAGGTCATCCAGACGGATCGCTTGGGCGGCAAAACGTGGCTAGACATAACGCCACCAACTTAAGCTGTAAGTTGGCGCTGTGACGCGCGTTACGTTTTGCTGGCGCGAGACGCGGCCTCCTGCGATGATGGAGTTGTGAAAGCAACACCAACCCAGGAGGCCACGGATGGCCAGTATCGCTTTTCTCGTCTCGCGGTTCAAGCATGACCCGCTTTCCCTGATCGACGACGCGGTGATCCGCGAGGCCTGCGGACACGCGAACCACACCTGGCGCGACCGGGTGCGGGGGCCGGCCGTCACGGTGCGATTGATGATCCTACAGGCGCTCCACGGCAACGTCTCCTGCCGACGCCTGACCCGCATCGCCGAGGTGGCGGTGAGCGTTACCGCCTACGTCAACGCACGCAAGCGGCTGCCGATCGACGTGCTGGGGATGGTGCTTTGGCGGGTCAGCCGCGACACGCCGCAACACGCCGCCGGCTCCGACTTGCGGGGGTGGTTGGGGCATCGGGTGATGTTCATCGACGGCAGCGGCGTCTCGATGCCCGATACCCCGGCGTTGCAAAACACCTTCGGCCAACCCGGCCGGGTGCGTGCGGGTTGTGGCTTCCCGGTGATGCACACCCTTTGGTTGTTCGATGCGGCGACGGGGTTGATCGTTGACTTTATCGCCGGGCGGTGGAACACCCACGACCTGGCCGACGCGCATCGGCTGCACCCGATGATGGAAGACGGCGACGTGCTGGTGGGCGACCGGGCGTTCTGTTCGTATGCGCACATCGCCTTGCTTTTGCAGGCGAATCTGCACGCGGTGGTGAGGGTGCACCAACGCACGATCGTGGACTTCACCCCCGGAAGAAAGCCCCGCAAGCGGCGGCCCAAGCGTGCACGCAAGGGCGTCACCGGGTCGCGTCAACTCGCGTGTTTTGACCGGCACGACCAACTCGTGGAATGGACCAAGCCCAAAGAACGCCCGAGTTGGCTGACCCCGCAGCAGTACGTTGGGCTTCCGGGAGCGATCGTCGTGCGGGAGTTGCGTTACGCCGTCACCCGGCCGGGCTTCCGCACCACCGCGGTGACGCTCGCCGCCACCCTGACCGACCCCCGGAAGTATCCCGTGCAAGGCCTCGCGGAACTTTACGCCGCGCGTTGGCAGATCGAGATCAATCTGCGTCACCTCAAACAGACCATGGGGATGGACGTGCTGCGGTGCAAGACCCCCGACGGGGTGAAAAAAGAACTGCTGGCCTACGCGATCGTCTACAACCTCGTGCGGCGGTCGATGCGAGACGAAGCCGAACGTGGCGGCGTGCCGCCGGATCGGATCAGCTTCATCGACGCACTGGACGCGCTGCGTCACCCGCAAGCCCTCGCGGCAAGCCGCCGATTGATCATCAATCCAAACCGCCCCGGCCGCGACGAACCCCGCGTGATCAAACGCCGCAAAGACCGCTACACCGTGATGACCCGGCCACGTGAAAACCTAAGACAAGAACTTGGCATCACAAGAGTTGCCGCTTAAGTTGGTGGCGTTCGGGACTGCCGCCTTTTCTTTCCCTTTCACTTCTTTCCTCGTCTGCATCGTACAAATCTATAAACTTATAACCTCTGGCCGTAAGTTGATATATCTCTTTTTTGCCTGTCGGATCATTCAATAGCCCAAAGACATTTAGCTCTTCAACTACACCAACGTATTCAATGTATTCTCTTTTGCCGTGAACTTTTGAACAAACGCCTTTCGCTCCGAATTGAATCTGTTGCGATCCACGCGAACGCAAATGAGTTGCCCCTCTTTCCGCTCGCACACATTCAAGCAATACCTCTATCGCTTTCTCGCCAAGGAATGCTCCATGAGTGCGGACATAGCGTTGATATACTGCTTCAACACTTTGATGTCTAGGCTCTTTGCTCTCTTCTATTTCGAGCGTACGGGGCAATTTCTCGTCGTCCGAAAGCAATTGCTCAATTTTAATGTTTAATTCCTCAAATGCTTCCATGATCTGAGATTGATTGATATCTAGCGCTTGAGCAACCATCTGCTGTAAGGAATGATTGTCCGCCAAACGATCAATCACGTCATTGAATTTATGCGTTGTAAGCCAAGCGCGAAAGTCTTCAAGATTACCTTGCTTTCGCCCGTCACGCAGTTGCTTGTAGGATGCAAGTAACCCAGCTATTACCGCCACTCCCGAAATTGGCTCTACTATTGCCTTACCTTTTCTTGAAAATATTCTTAATTTGTTTCTCGAACTTCTCTAACTCGCCTTTGATGTCATCCCCAGTAAAATTAATAGTATTTCCGCATCCGGGACAAACAAACTGTATCCATGCCGGGACGCATCAAGCTGGACGCTCGCTCAAATTTCTGTTCACAACCGGGACATGTAATCGAAATAGTAGGGTCCATATTCTGCTCCAAAACTATACGGCTTTGAACCACCGCTAACTACCAACCACAGCCAAACTCACCTGCCGGTTTTTACTCACCTTCGCCTCAAACTCACCCCAGAACTTATTGACGATGGTACGGATGGCCCAGTTGGCGCCGTCGCTTAGGCCGCAGATGTTGTTGCCGGGCATGGAGCCCATGCTGGCGGCGAGTTCGAGGAGCAGGTCGAGGTCTTTCATTTGGCCTTCGCCAGCTTCGATTCTCGACAGGAGTTTGTAGAGCCATTTGCTGCCTTCGCGGCAGTGGGTGCATTGGCCGCAGGATTCGTGGCTGTAGAAGTGGGCGCAGTTGCGGGCCATGGCGACCATGCTGACGTCTTCGGGGATGACGGTGATGCAGGCGGTGCCGAGGCCGAGGTTGTTCCATTTTTTGCCGATGTCGAAGTCGAGCTCGACGCCCTGCTGGGCTTCTTCTTGGGAGATGACGCCCATGGAGATGCCGCCGTGGAAGTAGGCTTTGGTGGGTCGGCCGTCCGGGGCACCGAGGCCGTATTGTTCGATGACGTCGGTGAGTTTGACGCCCAATTCATCTTCGTAGACGCCGGGGCGGTTGATGGCGCCGGAGATGCCGATGAGTTTGGTGCCGTAGGACGCGGGGACCTGGGGCGGAGCGCCTTCGGGTCGGCCCTTGCCGAGGGTCTTCCACGGGTCGGGGCCGTCGAGGACGATGTAGGGGACGTTGGCGAGGGTTTCGACGTTGTTGATGATGGTGGGCCGGGCGAACGCGCCGGCGACGGCGGGGAACGGGGGTTTGATGCGGGGCCAGCCGC
This sequence comes from uncultured Phycisphaera sp., assembly GCA_964409095.1. Classification (GTDB taxonomy): domain Bacteria; phylum Planctomycetota; class Phycisphaerae; order Phycisphaerales; family Phycisphaeraceae; genus Algisphaera. Next base: position 11,769 of record CAYPCC010000024.1, read on the forward strand.
GTTTGCCTTCGAGGGATTCGATGAGGCCGGTCTCTTCGCCGCAGATGTAGGCGCCCGCGCCGCGGTGGAGGTAGAGATTGGGATGGCGGCCGTTGACTTTGCCCATGCGGGAGCCTTCGCCGAAGATTTTTTGGTCGTAGGCTTCTTGGATAGCTTTTTCAAAAGCGTCGCGGTGGTGGTGGTATTCGCCGCGGATGTAGAAGTAGGCGGTGTCGAGCTGGCAGGCGAGCATGCAGAGGGCAATGCCCTCGATGACGCTGTGCGGGTCGAACTGGATGAGGATCTGGTCTTTGAACGTGGCGGGTTCGGACTCATCCGCGTTGATGCAGAGGTAGCGCGGGCCGTCGTCGAGGGGCGGGAGGAACGACCACTTCATCCCGGCGGGGAAGCCGGCCCCGCCGCGGCCGCGGAGCTCGGCGGCTTTGACGGTTTCGATGATGTCCTTGGGTTCCATGGCGATGGCTTTGTCGAGTGCGGCGTAGCCATCGGTGGCGACGTAGGCGTCGTAATCGACGTACTTGCGGTTGGCGAAGTCGCCCCAGGGCGGGGTGGGGATGCGTTTGAAGAGGAGCGGGGCGTCGAGGGGCATGGGCGTACCTTGGTGGCGAGCGGCGATCGGTGATCGCCGGCTAAACGGGTTGCGGGATAATGCCTGATTCTAGCGGCTTCCCGGGTCGGGGTCAGGGTCGGCGGGGGTGGAAAAGGCTTGGACGTTCGTCAATTCGATGACGTCGACTTTCCAGGGGCGGTCGACAAGGAGTTCGGACTCGCTGAGTTGGAAGACTTCGCCGGGCTGGAGGAGTGGTGTGCGGAAGGCGTGGGTGGCGAGGCGTTCGCGGGTGCCGCTGAGAAAAGTTTTGTCGCCTTGAAGTTCGATGAGGCCCGAGAAGCGCATGGGTTGTTTGGAGTCGTTGCGGATGAGCAGGTTGACCCAGAGGGCGTCGCGTCGGTATTCGGTGTAGTCGAATTCGTGGCGTTGGCGTTTGCCGTTTTCGTCGCGGAGGACGACGTGGCCTTCGCCGGAGGTGCGGATGAGGCCGAACTCGTAGGCGAAGCGGTATTCCCAGGCGGGGTTGGCGTCGACGGAGGCGGCGGGCGGTTCGATGACGGGGTTGATGGGCTCGATGTTCGGTTCGGCGTTGGCGGGCGGCTCGCCTTGGGCCGTGGCGGAAGACTCGGGGGTTTGCATCACGATGGGCGGCGTCACCCCAGCAAGGACGGCTTGATCCTCGGCCCGCTTGAGCTTGGCTTGCAGACGATCAATCGTGCGGGCCTGCCAGTCGATACGGGCTTGGAGGTCGGGCGCGGCGTTGGCCAAGTTTTTTTGCTGTTCGGCCAGACGCACGGCGAGGATCTGGTTTTGCAGGGTCAGGTCTTTGACCAGGTCGATGAGTTCCTCGCGGGTGAGCTTATCGAGGTCTTTGGGCAGGCCGGTGACGGTCGCGGGAGAAGGCGCGGCTTGGCTTTGGGTTGCCGCGGCAGCGGGCGGAGCCTCGGCGGCGGCGTCCTGTGCCCACGCCCGACCACCGCCCCACCCCGGCAAGCCCCATCCTTGCCCCAAGCAAACCACAACCAACACCAAAGACCAACGCACGGCGGGGTTCAAACAACCAATCATGACCAGCACTCCCATCTGGGCGGCCACCGGCCAGGCACCGCGGGGATCACTTACTTTTTCGAGGGTTTCGCCGGCGTGATCTCAATCTCTTCGATCGTGGTCCGGCGGAGCGTGGTGGTCGCGTCGATTTGTTTTTCTTCGACGGTCTTGCTGACCACGGTTTTATTGTAGTCCTTCACGGGCTGGATGGCGTGGTGAACGGTGAGGCCGAGGTTGCGGCATGCTTTTTGGAACCAAGACATGTAATTAACCACGGAGGGCACGGAGGAACGCGGAAAAAGATCAATATATTTTCTTTGCCTTAACCTCTGCGGCACTCCGCGTCCTCCGCGCTGAATTTCTGTTTGGTTTTCATTCAAAGGAATCAAGCACGTCGCCCACGTTGTCGGGCGTGAGGTTTTCGTGGAGGGTTTCGTCGATGAGCATGCACGGGGCACCGCCACACGCGCCGATGCATTCGACTTTCATGAAGGTGAACTTGTCGTCATCCGTGGTTTCCCCCGGCAGGATGCCGAGCTTGTTCGAGATCGCTTCGGTGATCCTGGCTTCGTTCATCACCTCGCAGCTCACGGATTGGCAGACCCAGATGGTGTGCTTGCCGCGGGGCTGGAGGAAGAACTCTTCGTAGAACGTCGCGGTGTCCAGCAGCTTGCTGGGTTCCATGTCGAGGAACGCGGCGGCCTCTTCGAGGGCCTGGTACGGCAGCCAGTTGTAGTGGTGCTGAATCTCGTGGAGGATCGGCAACGCCATCGCCTGCCGCGTGGGGTAGCGGTGGGCGTAGCGCTTCTCGAACGCGTCCTTGATGGCGTCGGTAAGGTACGGGGTATCGCGGCGATCGATTTCCATCGTGCCGGAGGGTTTGGTGATCCAAGCCATGTTTATTCAGCCTTCAATCTTTTTTCTCAGCATTGCGGGCTATTCGCTTCTGAGTAACTTTCAGTGACACAAACCAAGCTATTGCAATAAGCAAAATCGAAACATACCAGCAAACTTCGATAATAACTCTAGTGTTCTCGGTGTATTTGCTGGCTCGAATTCCGAACGAGTACCCGCCAAGTGCGACTCCTGTCAACAGCCCTAAGAGTTGTAGCATTCGCACAGCGACGATCATCGATCCAACTCCGCAGCAATAATGTTCAAACTCCCCAGCACCGCCACCGCATCCGACAACAAGTGCCCTTCCAACATCTTCGCAAAGGTCGCAAAGTGGATGAAGCTGCTGGCGCGGTGTTTGGCACGCCAGGGGTGGGGGCCGCCGTCGCTGACGATGTGGAAGCCGTGCTCGCCGTTGGCGGATTCGGTGCAGGCGTAGACCTCGTTGATCGGGGCTTTCCACTTGCGGTTGGTCATGACCAACTGGAAATGTTCGATCAGGCCTTCGATGCTGCCGTAGACCTCGGCCTTGGGCGGCTTGACCATCTTGGCATCGGCAAACGTGTTCATCGGTCCCCCCGGAATATGGTCAATCAATTGCTCGATGATGTGGGCGCTTTGCCGCATTTCTTCGAGGCGGATGAGGTAGCGGGCGAGGACATCTCCCGTCGTCGCTACAGGAACTTTAAACTTCACTCCGGGGGCGCCTTGGCCGTCCCAGTTGTCGGCGTAGCAGAGGTACGGTTGGTCTTTCCGAACATCACGCATGACGCCCGAGGCGCGGGCGACGGGGCCGGAGCAGGACCAGTTGATCGCTTCTTCTTTGGTAAGAATGCCGATGCCTTCGGTGCGGTCGCGGAAGATGCGGTTCTTGTTGAGCATCCCCGCGAGGTCGTCGAGCGCGGGCGGCAGCTTTTCACGGATGAAGCTCTTGACCATGGTCTTGAACACCGCTTCATCGGGCAGGTCGGCCATCGCTCCGCCGACGCGGGTCCAGTCGGGGTGGAACCTCTGGCCCGAGACGTAGTCCATGATGTCGAGGATGTGCTCGCGTTCGTTGAAGCCGTAAAGGAAGCCGGTGAATGCGCCCAGGTCGAGCGCCGCGGCGCCGACGCCCAGCAGGTGGTTCTGGATTCGGCCGAGCTCGGCGAGGATCGTGCGCACCGCTTTGCATCGCGGCGTGATGTCGATATCAAACAGTTTTTCGACCGCGTGGTGCCAGCTCACGTCGTTGCAGATCGGGCTGACGTAGTCCATCCGGCTGACGATGGTGACGTACTGGTTGTAGTCGAGGGCCTCGGCGAGTTTCTCGAAGCCCGAGTGCAGATAGCCGATGTGCGGGGTGACCCGGGCGACGCGTTCTCCGTCGAGTTCCATGACCATGCGGAGCGTGGTGTGGGTCGCGGGGTGCTGGGGGCCGAAGTTGAGCGTCCATCGGTTGTCCCCGCCGGGGACGTTGCCATTGCCCAGCCCGCCGGGGCGGAGCGGGTCGTCGAGGTACGGCGTGGTTTCGACGTCAAGGTCGATGGGTTTGAGGTCGTAAGGCATGGGCGGGGATTTTTTGGTTTTGGATTGAGGATTTTTGATTGGCGCTGCCTCGTCGGCGTCGGCCTCAACTTTCTCGCTTTGAATTGTAAGGCGGCACCCCCAGCCCCGCCAACCCCGGCGGGCAGATAAACTTGCGGCGATGCGTGACACGGCGGAACACATTCTGAAATTGGCTGGCGCGCAAGGCTTTGCGTTGGCGGGGATCGCGTCGGCCGAGCCAAGCGCCCACGCGGAAGCGGTCCGGCAATGGGTCGCCGAGGGCAAGCACGGCACGATGGGGTGGATCGAGCAACACCTCGATATCCGGCTGGACTTGGACAAGCTGCTGCCGGGGGCGAAAAGCGTGATCGCGGTGTGTGATGCGTATGCGGCGCCCCCGGAATCGCCCCCGCAATTCCCCCCGGAATCCCTGGAATCGCTCCCGGAAAGTGAAGAAAATACGATAGGCGTGCCGCGAGGGAAGATCGCGCGGTATGCCTGGGGCGATGACTACCACAAGGTACTCAAGAATCGGTTGCACGGCTTAGCGGACAGTTTGGCGGAGCAGTATCCGGACGCGGCGTTTCGCACCGCGGTGGATACCGCCCCGGCGCTTGAGCGAGAACTCGCCGCCCGGGCGGGCTTGGGCTGGCAAGCCAAGAACACCATGCTCATCCATCCCCGGCACGGCTCGTACACGCTGCTGGGTTTGATCGTCACGACGCTGGAACTGCCGACGTCGGCCGAACTGAACCACCCCGGCTTGACGGTTCCGGGGGTGGATCACTGCGCAAACTGCACGCGCTGTATCGAGGCGTGTCCGACGGACGCGATCGCGGCCCAGGGCTATTCGATCGATGCCTCGCGGTGCGTGAGTTATCTCACGATCGAGCACCGCGACGTGATCGATGACGCCCTGCTTCCGGGGGTCGGGGGGTGGATCGCGGGCTGCGATATCTGCCAGGAGGTCTGCCCGTACAACGCGATCGGCGAACGGAATCCGCTGCCGATCCACGACCGCTACGACCCCGGCCCCCGGAAGTTGGATGAGGGGTTGGATTTGCTGGACGTGTTGTCGTGGACGGCCGAAGATCGGGTCCGCGTGTTCCGGGGGTCAGCGCTCAAGCGGATCAAGCTGGACATGATTCGGCGCAACGCGTTAATTGTGATCGGGAATATCTTGGCCGAGCGGGATGACGCGGAATTGCGTGATACGCTGCGGCGTTGTTTGGACGACGAAAGTGAATTGGTCGCGGCGACGGCGCGACAGGTGTGGGGACGGTTCAATCAGTCTTTCGTTTAGCGGGCGATCGCAGATCGCCGTAGGACTTACGGGAAAAGCGAAGACATGGCGATCTGCGATCGCCCGCTAAACGAAAGACTGATCACCAAAAAGCCCTCGCACCACCCCGAAGGATCGTGCAAGGGCCTGGAGGATTTTTGATTTTTCACAAAGCGTTAGAGGCGACGCACGATCGTGCGGAGCGCCCCGGCGATCTCGGCGAGGGCGAGCAGTCCGATGGCGAGGCCAAGCCCCATGCCCAGCACGACAAAGCTGCCGGTGTCGGACGCGCCCATGCGGCGCGACTCCCGGCCGAGCACGACCGCGCCAACCACGGCGACGAGGCCGAGGGTGCGCAGCGGTTTAATCATGACTGACAGGGTGCGGTGGGTGTCGGCGCGGGTGGGTTCGCCGGTGTCGCGCCAAGGGCGGTTCTGCCAGGCGTGCCAGCCGCGTCGGCCGGCGTGTTCGAGGGCGGCGGCAAAGCGGGTGAGCGGGCCGGGGCCAGTGTCGTCGAGGTCGCGGACCACGCCGGGGGTCGGCCGAGGCGCGGGGGTGTAGACGGTGTCGCGGACGCGCGGCCGAAGGCTGCGACGGCCCCCGGAAGTCACGGAGCTAGCGGGCTTGGGCGTGGCCGCCGCAAGGGTCCGCTGGGGGTCGGGCGGGGTCCAGGTCGGCAACTTGCTCGCGGTCGGCTTCGGGGGGGCGGCGGGGAGCTTGGGTTTGACGTCAGAGAACATCCGCGACGAGCCCAATCGACCATCGCGGGCAGAACCGCTCGTTACAGAACTTCCGGGGTTTCTGGGGTTTCCGGGGGATCGGCCGTGCTTGGCGAGCAGTTGTTCCTTGCGCTGCATCATTTGCTTGCGGAGCGCTTTGCGTTCTTTTTTGGAGAGGGTTCCGGGGTTTGCGGGGTTTGCGGGGGTGGCGGTGGTGGCGGTGGTGGACATGGGCCGGCTCCATCCATGGGGCTTTGCGGGCAACGGCCTCAGGAAGAGGCACACGCAGTCTTTCTCGCCAATCTAAAGCATCGGCCGGACGGTTGGCCCGCCATGCAAAAACGCACAGGACGTCCGATAGAAAAAGCCCCGGCCGAGATGGCCGGGGCTCGATTTGGTATCAGCAGATGAATGGTTAAGCCGCAGGCGGCATTAGGCGTCGTGGCCCTCGGGGACGCCGACGATGGAGAAGCCGCAATCGACGTGGATGGTTTCGCCGGTGACGCCGGTGGAGAGGTCGCTAAGCAGATACACCGCGGTGTTGCCGACTTCTTCGCCGGTGTTGGCCCGTTTCATCGAGCTGACTTGCTCCTGCCAGCGGATCATCTGGTCCATGCCGCCGACGCCCGAACCCGCAAGGGTTTTGAACGGGCCGGCGGAGATGCAGTTGACGCGGATCTTGCGGTCGGGGTGGCCGAGCTCGTAGGCGAGGTAGCGGGTGGTGTGTTCGAGGCAGGCCTTGGCGATGCCCATGACGTTGTAGCCGGGCGTGACTTTTTCGCCGCCGTAGTAGGACATGTTGATGATCGCCCCGCCGTCGGTCATGAGCGGCATGGCCCGCTGGGCCATGGCGACGAGGGAATACGACGACGTGTCGATCGCGCCGAGGTACACCTCGCGCGGCGTTTTGTGGAACATGTCGGGCTTGAGGTAATCCTTGTCGGCAAACGCGATCGAGTGGACGATGAAATCCAACGTCGCCTCATCACGTTGCCAATCGGCAAACACGCGGTCGAGCGATTCGTTGTCGTTGGCGTCGCAGGGGACCAGCCAGGGGTCTTCGATGCCGAGGCTGTTGGCGGCTTTGCGGACGCGGTGTTCCATCTTGCCGATGGGCAGGTAGGTGAAGCCCAGCTGAGCGCCTTGTTCTACGAGTTGCTTGGCGATGAAAAAGGCGTAGGACCGCTCGTTGGCGATGCCGAAGATGATGCCCTTCTTGCCGTCCATTAATTTGCCGTCCGTGAGTCCCATGTGCGAATCTCCTGATTTCGATTGCGGTGAGGTGTGGGGTAATTTGTGATCGGACAAGGTAGCAGGCGGGGCAAGCGGGGACAAAACCGCGGGTGACGAGCGAAGGACGAACCCCGAGTAAATAGGTCCCGACGATTTGGATACAGACTCAGCGTCGTTCTACACTGCGGACATGAATGGCCCCGCAAAGATGCGACGCATTTGCAATTCACGCCCATCGGTTGCGAAGGCTGCCGCGCTGGCCGGGTTAATCACCGCTGCCGCCATGCTTCCGGGCTGCGACCCGCCCAAGTTTGCGACCGAGGCGGAGGTATTGGCGGTTTTGAATCAGCCGCGAAGCGAGGCGGAGCAAGGGGCGTTTGCCGATGAAGGGCGACGGCTGTTCCTGCGGCACAGCTGCCAGCAATGCCACGTCGTCGAAGGGCCGACCCGGGGCGCGCCGCGGCTGGCAGAGCTGTACACGACTCAGGCGGTCCTGATCGACGGCAGCACAATCGAACGCGACCGCTCCTACGTCATCCGCTCGATCTTGCGGTCCAACGAGCAAATTGTTGCGGGCTATCCGCAGCAGATGACGTCGTACCGGCACATCCCCGCCGAGGAGGTCGCGGCGGTGGTGGCGTACTTGGAACGCTACTCCCCACGACCGGCTGAACAGGATTCTGCGGACGCCAGCCTGCCGATCTCGCAGGAATAATCGTCGGTTATGCCCGATAGGCACCGATCACTTTTACGCTCGGCCCGTTTTTCGGCCGATACCACCCTTAGGGGCCGTGCACACGCTGTCTACCGAAAATCAAGGTGGCATCGAGGTTGCGGTTCAGTCGGATGACGCGGTGTGTCGGTAGAATGCCGATAGACCTGCGGCCCTCGACGGGATTTAGCGCTACACTATCTAATGAAGTCGCTGACCCCGTAGTCCTCTCACGATAGCGAGAAACCATGTTCGAAAGATTTACCGATCGCGCTCGCAAGGTGATGGCCCTGGCCAAC
>CAYPCC010000025.1:0-19735 GCA_964409095.1 uncultured Phycisphaera sp.
CGCGGGCAAAACCACCCTCTTTAAAATGCTCGTCGGCCAAGAGCAACCCGACTCGGGCGAGCTCGAACTCGGCGACACCGTCAAGCTCGCCTACGTCGAGCAGATGCGCGAAAGCCTCGAAGACGGCCACTCGGTCTGGCAATCCATCAGCGGCGGCAAAGAAAACGTCAAACTCGGCGACGTCGAAATGAATAGCCGGGCCTACGTCGCCCGCTTCAACTTTTCGGGTAGCGACCAGCAACAACTTGTCGGCTCGCTCTCCGGCGGCCAGCGCAACCGCGTCAACCTCGCCCGTATGTTGACCACCGAGTTCAACGTCCTGCTGCTCGACGAACCTACCAATGACTTAGATGTCAACACGATCCGATCGCTGGAAGAAGCCTTGGAAAACTTCCCGGGCTGCGCGGTGATTATCAGCCACGACCGCTGGTTCCTAGACCGCGTGGCGACGCACATCCTTGCGTTCGAGGGGGACAGCCAAGTGAAGTTTTTCGAAGGCAACTACGCCGCGTATGCCGCCGACTTCCGCAAACGCAAGGGCGAAGATGCGGACCAACCCCACCGGATCAAGTACCGGCCGTTGACCCGCTGATCCCGCTCCGGAATGCTTTCGCCACGCGACGGGGGACAGCGTTCAACTCCCGGCGCGAATCGGCGGGCTTTTTGCTATCTTGTGGCCACGGAGGGGAGGTCCAGGACGGACTCCCACACTACGCCTCGGCGAAAGGAACGGCAATGATCGGTCAGCAATCAAGCAAATTTTTGGGGCTCGGGCTCTTGGTCTTCGCCCTCATCGTAACCGGCTGCGGCCCGGAGATGAAGCGGCTGCTCGACGAACGCAACGCCCTGTTCTCGCAAAATCAAGAAGCCCAGAACCTTATCGACGACCTGCGGCGGGCCAACGATGCGCTGAACATGGAGAACTCGACGCTCCGCAACGATATGTCCGGGGCCGGCGCGGTGGTGGATCAGACCGCGTTCGATAACGTCGGCGGCGGCGTGACCGCGACCGCGACCGATCAAGCCGTGACCGTCAGCGTCCCCGGCGACCTGCTCTTCGCCCCCGGCAAAGTGGCGCTCAACAACACCTCCAAAAGCACCCTCGCCAGCATCGCCAGCATCATCGAATCCGAATACCCCGGCCGCCGCATCCGCGTCGAGGGCTACACCGATACTGACCCGATCAAAAAGTCCGGCTGGATCGACAACCTCCAACTCAGCCTTGAGCGCTCGGCCGCGGTTTACCGCTACCTCGAAGAGCAAGGCCTCCCCGCCGAACTCATGTACGCCGCGGGCTTCGGCGCTCAGAAGGCAAAGGAAACCAAAGCGCTCAGCCGCCGGGTCGAGATCGTGGTGATCCTCGCCGGGGAGTAACGCATTGAAATTGTGAGTGAGCATCATCTGAAGCCGAGGGTCTACGCCAGACCTTCGGCTTCGATGCTTTGCGGACCGGTTCGTCATTCTTTTGACCCGATACAGACACCATGATTGGCATCCTCGACTACGGCATGGGCAACCTGCGTTCGGTGCAGAAAGCGTTTGAGCAACTCGGCGGCACGCGGGCGGTGGTGGTCGCGGACCCGCATGAGATTACGGGCTGCGAAAAATTGGTCTTGCCGGGCGTGGGAAATTTTGCTGATGGGATGAAGCACTTGCGTGACCGAGGTTTCGCTGAGCCGATCACCGAGTTTGTCGGCAGCGGTCGGCCGCTCTTGGGCATCTGCATGGGGATGCAGCTGCTCTTGGATCATTCCACCGAAGACGCCGAGGCCGACCCGATCCCGGGCCTAGGCCTCGTGCCCGGCCAGGTCGTGCGTTTCCAAGAAGACCAAGGCCCCGACCAGCCACGGCTTAAAGTGCCGCACATGGGCTGGAACAAGCTGGAGGTGCGGGGCGACAGCCCGCTGTTTGCGGGGCTGGGCGACGAGCCGTTTGTTTACTTTGTGCATGGGTATTACTGCGTCCCCGCCGATGACGCCGTCGTCGCGGCGACGGCGACCTACGGCTCGCCGTTCTGCGCCGCGTTGCACACCGGCAACATCTGGGCGACCCAGTTCCACCCCGAAAAATCCCAGCGGGTGGGCCTGCAGATCCTCGACAACTTCGCGGCGCTTTGATCGCGTGTGATGACGTTGAGGTCTGATACGCTTCGCCCATGAACACGCCCGACGCCAATCCGCTTCAGCCCTTCCCCTTGCTCGCCGACGCCGCGGCGTACCGCGCTTGCGTATGGGACTTGCGTGATCACCCGGATCGCCGGGCGTATTGGTTGGGGTTGTTTCGCAGCCATTTTCCGAGCCTGCTGCAAGCCTACCGCGACGAAGCGGAGGACCGCGGTGAGGATGTGGAAACCGTCGAGCGGGCGGTGGCGGAGGCGAACGAGCGATTCGGGATTTATTTGGACATGATCGAGGCCGACCCCGCCGCGGTGGGGAAGCTGGACATCCTCGAGATCTGCTACGCCCGTGAGCGGGCTTTGCGGGCGGCGGGGATCGACGACGCTTACCGACTGGCCAAGCAGACCGACACCGAGCACGCTTTGGCGTTGCTGCCCGCGTTGTTGGCCGAGCTTGATGCGATGCCCGAGCCCGCCCGCCGGGTGGCGATCATCGAGGGGGTGTTTGCGGGCAATATTTACGATCTTGGCGCGACCGAAACCGTGGCGATGTTCACCGATGCGCGGGTGGATTTTCACGCGGTGCGGGCGAAGCTCAAGCCTCGGCCGTGGCGGTTCGATGCGCTCGACGAGTGGACGGGTAGGCTCGACGGCCCGCCGCACCGGGCGGCGGTGATATTCGTGGACAACGCCGGGCCGGACGTGACGCTGGGGATGTTGCCGTTGTCGCGGGAACTGCTCAAGCGGGGCACGGCCGTGATCCTCACCGCCAACACCCAGGCGTCGCTCAACGACGTGACCCACGCCGAGTTGGGCGAGTTGGTCGCGGCGGTGGGCGTGTTTGACGGGGTGATCCGCGAGGCGTTGGAGACCGGGCGGTTAACCCTCGTCGCCAGCGGTAATAACGCACCCTTGATCGACCTGTCGCGGGTCAGCAGCGAGTTGGTCTGGGCGGTGGACGCGGCGGGGGTGGATTTGGTCGTGCTCGAAGGGATGGGCCGGGCGGTGGAAAGTAATTTCAACGCCGCCCTGGCCTGCGACACGCTGAAATTGGCGATGATCAAGGACCGGGGCGTGGGCGAGGCGCTCGGGGCCGAGCTTTTCGATTTGGTGATGAAATTTGAGCCGACCCGGACGCAATAACTCGACGTGATCCGCGTTAGGCGAGAAGCGATGCCGCGGTTCGCGGTGGTTTTGATCCTTCCTCTCGATCCCGGACGCCCGACATGCACCCCCCCGCCCGCCGCGCTTCACGCCCCGGATTCACCCTCATCGAATTGCTGGTGGTCATCGGGATCATCGCGCTACTCATCGGCATCCTCCTGCCCACGTTGGCGGGAGCGCGTAAGTCGGCCCAGCGGGTGACCTGCTCCAGCAATCTCCGGCAGATCGGGCTGGTGCTCAGCAGCTACTTGGTCGATCACGACGAGGTTTACCCGCTGGCCCGGCCGATCCCCGAACCCTTCGTGGCGATCAGCGGCGACCCGCCGTTGTACGACGTATTGGGCTACTACGTCCAGACCGGCCCGGCCCAGGACACCAACCCTGTCTACCGCTGCCCGGACGACAACACCATCTACCCCTTAACCGGGATCAGCTACGTCTATAGCCCGTCGGTCGCGGGCACGACCATGGCCGACATCTTGGATCGAAGTTTCATCCAACGCCTCGGCTGGACCGACGCCCAGATCGAAGTCGCCAGCGACTTCGACGGCGAAGAAGGCGGCACGGCGTTCAACCTCGTCGGAGGCGGCACGCTCCTGGTCCCCAAGCGACACTTCAAACGCAATATACTGTTCGGCGACGGCCACGTGGATATTGTCGTCAAATAATCAACCCTCTCACGCACGGATGCAGAGCAAAACATGCCCGGCCAAATCAAAGTTCAAGAAGTCGATGAGAATGCCGAACGCCGTCGCCGTCTGCTTAAGCGTGGCGGCTTGCTCGCGGCGGGGTTGGTTGTGGTTGCCGTCGCGGGTGGCGCGGCCTGGTACTTCACGCCACCGGCCATCCCCGACTCGATCGACGAAGCCCGGGCGTTGGTGAATTCGCCGCGGTTTGAACGGCTCTCCAAAGACGCCAAGCAGCCGTACTACGACGTGATCCGCGAACAGTACGGTTCGCTGGATCGGGACGAGCGGCGGCAGTTGCGTGAGGCGGATGAAAAACTCAATGAAGCGATGCGCGACGCCCGGACCGTCCAGATGCGGGAGATGCTTGTGCAGATGGCCGAGATGACCCCGGAAGAGCGTGACGCGATGATGGCGACCTTCGGGCGTGGCCGTCCCGGGAGCGATCGTACCCCCAACGCCCAGCCCGCCCGCGATAGCGGGAGCAACCCATCCGATCGCGGTGAGCGGGGAGATGGGGGTGGGGGCGGGTGGGGCGATCGTCCCGAGCGCACCCCCGAAGAGCAGGCCGAGCGTGCCGAGCGGATGCGTGAACACATCAGCGACCGCATGGCCAACGGCGACTCGCAGATGAACCAACTGATGCGAGAGATGTTCAGCCAACGCCGTCGGGCGCAAGACAACAACTAACTCGAATCAGCTGTCATCATCCGCGGTTTCGGCGACAAACATCGCGTTGAGCCCTAGACGCAGCTGCGTGGTCATCTCGCCGACTTGGCCGTCGGCGATTTTTCGTTGCTCGACTTGAGTCACCGGCAACACGCCCCAGCCCGAGTTGGTCAGCAGGACTTCGTCGGCTTCGAGCAGGTCTTCGACGGTCAGCATTTTCCGCACAACCTCGATGCCGTGTTGGTGGGCCAACTCGATCACAGTCGCCCGCGTGACGCCGGGGAGCACGGGGGCACGCAAAGCCTCGGGGACCTCTTCGCCGCGGGCGAACGGCGTGAGCAGTCGGCCCTCTTTAACCAGCATCAAGTTGCTGACCGCGCCCGACGCCAAGTGGTTGGTGATGTTCAGCCAGATCGCTTCGCCCGCCCCCGCCGCGGCGGCCCGGCGGAGCGAACGCAGGCGGGACCAGTAATTGAGGGTCTTGTGACCGGCATTGTCGTCGAATGGGCTGGCGGCCGGGCCGTGGATGACGACGGTGATACCTTGCGTGAAGTACTCCGGGGCGTAGGCGGTGGGTTCCGACGGGACAATGGCCACGGTCCGCTGGACCTGCACCGCGGGCTGGCCTTGGGCGTCGGCCTGGAGCATCGAGAGCGTCCCGGCGGTCAGCGTCAGCCGCATCCGAGCCCGGACCAGCTGGTTGTGGGTGATGGTCTGCCGCACCGCCTCGGCGAGCGGCGCGGTGTTAAAATCCCCGGCCAACCCGAGCTCGCGGGCCGAACCAGCGAGCCGGTCGAGGTGTTGTTGGAGGCGAAACGGCCGGCCCTGATGGACCTGAAACGTCTCGAACAGCCCGACCGCGTGCTGAAACCCCGCGTCGGCGACGGACACCGACGCCTCGGCGGCCCGGATCATCCGGCCGTTGAGGTAGACGTCGGGCGGGCTGAGGGGGGCGGAAGATTCGGGGTTCGGGTCAGTAATAGCGGGTTCTCACGGTGGGGCGTTGCATGGATCCTTGCGGGGCGATATATTACTCGACTCGAAATCAAGGGCCAGTCGTCATGGCTAGGCCCGCGATCCCCACCCCAATCCCACCCTTACCCTTGGCCACGCTATGAAATCCGACATCCACCCCAAGTACCGCAATGTTGTGTTCCGTGACGTCTCGGCCGACGAAATGTTCCTGACCCGCTCGACCGCGACCTCCAAGGAAACGATTAAGTGGGAAGACGGCAACGAGTACCCGCTGGTCAAGGTAGACATCTCCAGCATGAGCCACCCCTTCTTCACCGGCAAGCAAAAATTCGTTGACACTGCGGGCCGGGTCGAGAAATTCCAGAAGAAATTTGCTGGCAACTACTTCGGCAAGAAGTAATCCGAACTTGCGATTTAAAGTTATTCATGCGTTCAGCGAATGTAAAACTTTCGTTGAACGCTGTTTTGGGGGGTAAGCCTGATCATTTGGCCCTTGTTTTTTGGGGCGACTTAGGCTTTAATAGTGCATATTGCTAGAGGTGTTTTTTTCGATTTATTCCTGCTAAGGAAATCCACTTGCTTACCCTTCGTTTGCTCACTGTCCTGACCGCCACCACCCTCGCGGGCTTATTTGCGGTTGATTCTGAAGCCACCTTAATCACCTACAGCAACTCCAATGTAACGCTGGCGGCCGACTCGCAGCAGAGTTTTTCTTTGCTCTCGCCCGGCGTGCTGCTGCCGACCGACGAGTTTACGGTTTCGGGGACCGTCACCTTCAACTTCACCGGCAAACTCAATTTCGATGCGCTTTTTCTCATCACCGACGGCACAGTCCTCTACGGCGGACAAGTCAGGGAAATCGGAACCGGATCAAGCACCCAAGTTCTGACCAGCGCCAGTGCCGGTGACGGCTTCACCGATCCGGCAACCAATGGTAATGCGGTGTCGAATCAAACCGTGCCCGGCAGTTTCACGGTGGATTTTGTGGTCTTTGGCGGCGAAACTACAACCTCCACCGTAACCGTGGGGGCCAACAGCAACTCCATCAACGACAGCTTGATTCCTGACGGATTCATTTCCCCTTTGGATGCAGAAGACGGCTTTTCGCTGGTGTTAGTCAATAACGGCGACGATGTGTTTACTTTTGAATCCATTGACCTCACCGTTATCCCCGAGCCGATGGCCGCCACCTTCTTAGGTGGATTGATGCTGGCTTGTGTGGGACGGCGCCGCTCGGCGTAGGCGTTTGGAGACGTGGACTTTACTCAACCTTATTTTCTCTTCCTCGGCCGTGCCTCACCGCACGGCCTGTTTCGTTTGGTCTGTGGTATCTTGCCCCGATGGTTCTGAACCCCGCCACCGTCGATACGATCCGACAAAAACTCGACGAGGTCGCCCAGCAGTTCGATGAACTCGAACGCCAACTTGCTGACCCCGCGGTGGTGTCCGACCATCAGCAGGTGCGCATCCTCGGCACCAAACGCGCGGCCCTCGCGGGGATCGTCGGCAAGTACCGCGCGTTGCAACGGCTCGAAGCCGAGGCGGCCGAGGCCCAGAACATCATCGACGCAACCGGCGACGACCGCGACGCCGAGTTAATCGAAATGGCCGAGGCGGAATTGCCCGAACTGCAGGCCGGTGCAGCCGCCATGATGGAGGAGATCAGCAGCGAACTGGTCACCGCCGACGACGCGGCGATCGGCTCGGTGATCCTCGAAGTCCGGGCGGGCACCGGCGGAGCGGAGGCGGCGTTGTTTGCCGGGGAACTCCTGGAGGTCTACCAAAACTTCGCCAAGTCGCGCGGCTGGAAGTTTGAGGTGCTCGATTTTTCCGCGGGCGATCAGGGCGGCATCCGCGGCGCGACCGCAGCGGTGAGCGGCGAAGGCGTCTGGCAAGGCTTGGGCTACGAGAGCGGCGTGCACTGCGTGAAGCGGGTACCCGCCACCGAGACGCAGGGCCGGGTGCATACCAGCACCGCGACCGTGGCCGTGTTGCCTGAGCCCGAAGAGGTCGAAGTCGACTTGCCCGACAGCGATCTGGAAATCCACGTCACCACCGCCCAAGGCCCCGGCGGCCAAAACGTCAACAAAGTCGCCACCGCGGTCCACATGATCCACAAACCCACCGGCATCGAAGTGCGGATGCAGGAATCCAAAAGCCAGGCCCAGAACCGGCAAAAAGCGATGCAGCTCATGCGTGCCCGCGTCTACGAGCGGATGCAGGCCGAGAAAGATGCGGAGTACGCCGACCAGCGCAGCAAGATGATCGGCACCGGCGGCCGCAGCGAGCGGGTCCGCACCTACCGCTGGAAAGACAACCTCTTGGTGGACCACCGGCTGAGCAAAAACTTCAACCTGCAAACCCACATGACCGGGGCGTTGGATGATCTCGTGGAAGCCCTGATCGCTGAGGACCGGGCCCAGCGTTTGGCGGCGTTGTAAACATCAGGGCAACACGGTCGTAGTCGCTGCGGGTAGTTGCACCGTTTCGCCGGTGCGGGTCTGGACGACCAAGCCGTCCCGCGGGTCGAGGTCGATTACTCGGCCCTCGATGACTTGGCCGTGGTGCATGAGCCGGATGTCTTGATTGAACATGACACATTTCTTTCGCCAAACGTCGAGGAGCGATGCCTCGGGGCGACGGTGCAAACATTCGTCCAAACGCTTGAGCACGTCGAGCAAGACCGCCAACCGATCCGCCGTTACCCCACACATCGCCAGGCTCGTGGCGGGCTGCGCGATCGCCTCGGCCGCTTGCTCCTCGCGCAGGTGGATATTGACGCCTAGGCCCACGATGGCGAAGCCGTTGATGACATCGACGAGGATACCCGCGATCTTTCGACCGCCGACGTAGACATCGTTGGGCCACTTGATCGCCGTGCTGTGGGACGAAGACGCCAGCGTGACATCCAACACCTCGGCCACCGCGACCGCCGCCGCGAAGCTGACGCGGTCGAGGGTGGCTTGATCGACTTGGTGGACCACGCTGAAGGTAAGGGCCGAGCCCGCGGGGCTGTGCCACGATCGGCCGAGTCGGCCGCGGCCCTGGGTTTGGTGTTCGGCGACGATGACCCCGCCGTGGGCCTCGGAGGGTCGATCGGAGATCAAACGGCGGGCGTGGTCTTGCGTGCTACCGGTTTGGCGATACACCTGCACAACCCGCGTAACATCCCACGCCTCGATCGCGTCGGCCCACTGTTCGATCGGCGTGTCGCTCAAGCCGCGTCGCTCCCGCCCGCCGCCGGGTCGATGTCCAGCCCCAGGTCCAGGTTCACCGACGAGTGCGTCAACGCCCCGACCGAAATGCGATCCACCCCCGACTCGGCGATGGCTTGCACGGTATCCAACGTGACGCCGCCGCTGGCTTCGAGCTGCACCGCGGGTGCGGCTGTGTCCCGCTTTGCCACCGCCTGGCGCAGCACCTCCGGCGGCATGTTGTCCAGCAAAACCAAGTCCACCCCGGCGGGCAACACCCGGTCCAACTGCTCGAGGGTGTCCACCTCGACCATGACAAACTTCAACCCCGCCACCTCGGCCCGCGCCCGCTCGGCCATCGCCCGCAGCGCGGCGGTCCAGCCCGACAACGGCAGGTGAGCGAGGTGGTTGTCCTTCACCAACACCGCGTCGTACAACCCCATCCGATGCGTCCCGCCGCCGCCGCAGGCCACCGCGTATTTCTGCAAACCGCGCAGGCCCGGCAAGGTCTTGCGCGTGTCGTACACCTTGGCCGACGTGTGGGCGATCCGGTCGGCAAACGCCGCGGTGTGCGTCGCCACGCCCGAGAGGTGGCCCAAAAAATTCAGCGCGACCCGTTCGAGTTTCAGCACCGACCCCAGCGGCCCGTCGAAGACCGCCACCACATCGCCGGGCACGACGCGGGATCCGTCGATCGCGGTCGAGGACAACCGCACCGCCGGGTCGTAGCGTTCGATGATCGCCGGGAGTAGGGCCAAGCCCGCGACTGTCCCGGCCTGACGTGCCACGACCTTCGCCTGCGCGGTGGCCGAGGCGTCGATGAACAAGTCGGAGGTCGCGTCGAGGTTGGACGGCCCCAGGTCCTCGTGCTGCGCCACCGCCAGCAGTTGGCTGAGTTCGCGGGCCGAGATGAAAGCGTCGAGCGGGGGCATAGGCGTGGGTTCAGGAGGTCGAGCGGATGAACCTCACACCATACCGCCGCCCGCCGAGGGCCACAAAACGCACCACATCGCCCGCTTGCAGGCCGAAGGCCTCGAAATACCGACGCCATCCCCGCCAGCGCAGCATCGGCCCGCCGTCGGCAAAATCGGTTTCGACCGCTTGGCCGTCGGGCAACTCCAACGTCAGCGTCGTGCTACGCAGCGCCTCGGACGCCTCGGCCAAAGACACGTAGTGATTCTTGATCGCCCCTCGCTTGAGCGTCACGTCCATCAGCGGGTTCAGCTCGTCCGACAGCACATACCACGCCCGCATATTCTGCACCGCGAACTTCGGCCCGACGTCCATCGGTTCGACCCGCCGCAGCCGAATCATCGTCGCAAACGGGCGGTCCCGCCGGTCTTGCCAATAGTCCAACGGCCCACACACCGCGGGGTTCCACCGCTCGTAAAGTTCATCGATCTGCTCGGGCGATTGGTCGGCGTAGTCGTGGACCGATTCGGCGATGGCCGTGGCCATGAACGGCCCGCCGGACGCTTTGAAAAATAGACGCTCGCCCGCCTTGACCATCCCAAACGGCGGGCAGCGCACCTTGGCCAGCCGGCTCTCCACCGTCTTCTGACCCGACAGGATCATCCGCAGGTACTCGCGCTTCAGGATGGCCACGTGGATCGACATCATTCAAAGTTTACGCGAGACACACCGCCGCGCGTTGCACCACGGCACTTCAATTTACCGCGATCAAACTAACCCTTTCCAAATCATCCGCAGGCCCGCCGCCGCGGCTCCGCCGTACATGATCAACGTGAACGGCCGCTCGGCGATCACCCGGTGCATCCACAACCCCAGCAACGACCCCACCGGCACCAACGGCAACATCATCGCCGACGCTAAAACCGTTTCATGGTTGATCAACCCAAACCCGACGTACGTCGGCAGCTTCGCCAGGTTGAGCAAAAAGAAAAACAGCACCAGCGTGCCCACAAGAACCCGTTTCTCGAGTTGGTGTTCCAAGAGGTAGATCGTCATCACCGGCCCGGCCGAGTGGGCCAACGTCGAGACCGCGCCCGCTACGCCGCCCGCGGTCAACCCCGCCGCCGCGTTGTCCGGCACGGCCGCCACCTTGCCCCCCATCATCCGATACACCTGCAACCCCACAAACACCACGCACACCCCGCCGACGGTCAGGTTCAATGCCGTCGCCAACACGTCGCCCGACCGAAACATCCAGAACAGCAGCGTCCCGATCCCGACCCCGATCGCGCCTCCGGCAAACGCCCAGCGAAGGTGCCGCCACGAACGATACCGCCGGTGTTGGATCAGCGCGACGACATCCGCCGCGATCAGGATCGGCAGCAACACCCCAACCGCGACTTCGGGGTTGAGCGCCAACGCCAACAGCGGCACCGCCAAAATCCCCACCCCCCCGCCAAATCCCGACTTGGCGATCCCGATGATCAGCACCGCCCCACACATTGCCATCACCGCGACCCAGGTCGAAGTCTGCGGCGGGATCAAGTTGAGAATAAGTTCAATCACGCGTGGCGGAGTGTAAGCCCAAAGGCTGTGGGCGGAAAGGCGGCTGAAATGTTGGCGTGGTGGTTGAGCATGCCCACGGGGGTATGACGAACAGCGGTGCGGGTATCGACCGACTTAAATAAAAAAGCCCGCGTCTCGAAAGACGCGGGCCTCGTGATCAATGAAACTCAAAGCCTTCGCCTTACGCCGCGTGCTTACGCCGCAGCATCATGAGCACCCCGCCCCCCATGAGCAGCAGGCTGCCGGGTTCGGGGACCGTGGTCAGCGTGGTGTCGAATACGAAGAAACCGCTGCTGGATGTGCTGCCCGGAGCAGTCAAGACGCGGTCAAGCTTGATGATCGCGCGGACCGATGCGGTGTTGGGGTCCATGGCGGTGGCGGTGACCGAATCAGTGTAGCCGTTGAGTTCAGCGCCGGTGGGGATCACGTTCTGCGTGGCGGTGCCGAGCAGGTTGCCCGAAGCGTCGCGGAACTCCAGGCCAAAGAGGATCTCCGGAAACGCATTGGCTTCGATGCGGGCGTCTTCGATGGTGAAGGTGTATTCGTTACCGACGACCGCGGCGACGTCTTGGAACATGCCGCTGAACTGACCGGCATCGGTGAAGATCGAGCCGTGGGCATTGCCGAAGAAGTTGTTGATTTCGGAATTGCCGTAGAACTCCCATCCCGAGCCGTCGCCGGTGGTGTCGGCCGTGTTTTCAAAATCGGCGTTGATCAGCAATTCTGCTGAAGCGGAGCCGGCCAAGCCCAGGGCGATGGCGAGAGACAAAGCGATACTTTTCATAAAAACCTCCAAAATGCTGGGAACAAGCTATTTGCCATCATGGCGATGAGACACATCGAGCTAAAACGCTTAGCTCATCAATTTAGTAGATAAGATTCGATACCTTCATTCGGGTTCATTTGCCCCGATCGCTCGTAAACTAACTTCATCGAGTTTGATCGCCCCATCCCGCGGAGCGCTGTCGGCGGGATATACGATCAGCAGGACCCGCATCGTTTCCGAGACGGCTTGGCCGGTGAGGCTCAAGCGACTCCAACCGTCTGCGGTGGCTAAATCCTTAGCGGGGTAGGTACGGGTGGCGAGCGTGAGTACGCTGCCATCGGGTTGGGGGGCTTCGAGTCTCAATTCGATCGCACTCGGGATAGATTTTCCGGCCGCGCCGGGGTCAAGGTTCCCGAACGCTTGGAATTCGTACGTTCGGCCGGGGGTTAGACCATTCACATCCTGCCAAACCCCGGAGCTGTCGCCAGCCTCAATCTGCCAGTGGTGATACGCGAGGATCGAGTCGCCCGAACGCACGGGCGTCCAGTCGGTTTGCCGGTTGAACCATTGGCCCCAGCGGTTCCAGTGCTTGGCCCGGTCTGCAGCGTGGGTCGGGTCTTCAGCGGTTTCAAACGAAGCGTTACGCAAGAGGTTGGCTTCATCCGTATTGGGGTTTTCGACCAGCGTGACCGCCTGCGGTTCATCCGACGGGGCAGCAAAGACGGCTTGGGTCAAAGCCGCTTCGTCGTGGGCCAGCACCGCGAGGCCGATGAGGTTGGTATCTAAAGTCGGCGACGCGACATGCTTGGTTTGCCACTGGGCCTCGGCATTGGTGTAGTGCAGGATCATGCCGTCGCTATTGCGTTCGATCGCCAGCCCCATCGGGAAGCCGCTGATCGCCAAGGTTTGCTCTTGCGTTAAGCCGCCGCGTTGTGGACGCGTGGCAAACACAATCCGGCCGTCGGGTAAGCCGTGCAGCAACACGTGGGCGGCGTCGGGGGCGGTACTTTCACGCAACATCACGCCCGCCTTAGCGTACTGGTCGGTCGCGTCCATCGCGTCCAGTCGGGTCCAAAGCGTCTGGCCTTCGGTGGCGGAGCGATAAATCAGGCGGAAGTCGTCGTGGTCGTTGAATATGTCGCTGCCGCCGCCATACACGCTCCACCGGCCGTCGGCCATGGTTACAAATCCACCTGGGCTGGCCCCGCCGATATCGGCCACGGTCCAACCCTCAATCGGTTGATCCGCCGCTTCGAACACCGCTTGGTGATCGGGGATGGCCAACGAAGCCGGCTTCGGCCGGGTCATCGCATCACGCAGGTCATCGTCAATCGCCAACGGCATATAGCCCAGCGAACGAAACCGCTTCTCCAGCGTTTGGTCGTCCACCGTGCGCAGGTCCGTCATGTCGAACGATTCGTCGTTCGTGACCATGTACCAATTGCTGGCTTCAACGCCGGGGCTGGCTGTGGTGATTTTGTAAGACCACATCGTGGCCGCCCAGCCTTGAGCGTTGTAGGTGTCGAAGTAGGTCCGCATCAGGTTCGGCCCGCCGACGTGGTCGAACACCACGTTGAACTCACCCACCAGATACGGCACGTCCATCGCGTCGATCTGGCGGGCCTTGCCGCCAACCCACTGCGATAGGAATCGGCCGTGGTTATCCAGCGAGGCCTCACCTGCGCCAAACAGCCCGGGGTAGGTGTGTTCGGTGAAGCCGACGTGGGTCCAGCCTTGGTCAGCCGGGTCGCCGTAAAACGCGATGCCCTGCAGCGTCCCGGGGGCGTAGATCAGCGTGTCGGGATCGACCGCGCGGATCGAGTCGTGCAGCCGACCAAAAAGGTCTCTCATCACCGGGGAGATGTTGACCTTGAAATCGCCAAACGGCTCGTTCACCACGTCATAGGCGGCCACGGCCGGGTGGTCGCCGTAGCGCTCGGCCAACGCGATCCATAGCGCAACGGTACGGTCTTGGTATTCGCGGCTGTCCCAAAGTTTGTTTTGCCCGATCTTTCCGGTGGGAGCATCGACAGACTGGCCGCCGGGCACGCCGTGGAGGTCGAGGATGGTGTACAACCCGGCGTCTTGGGCCATCGCAACGCCGCGATCAACCCACTTAAACGCGTCTTCGCGGAGTTGTCCGGGCTTGTTGGGGTCTTCCAAAAGGCCGTAGTGGATCGGCAAACGGACGACGTTGAACCCGAACGAACGAATGATCTCGAAGTCGCGCGGCGTCATCCAGTGTTCGCGGTAGATCTCCATGAGTTCCTCGGCCCGCGCTTCGCCGAAGCGCTCATCAAGCACCTCAAAAATCGTGGCTTGATCCGCAAAGCCTTCGGCCGTCTCATCCTGCTGCAGGCCCAGCATCCAAGGCTCAAGCAATAACCAGTTGCCCGCGTTGACGCCACGCAGGGTGACGACCTCGCCGGTCGGAGTGACCAGGTGTTTGCCTTGAACCGTTAAGGGCGGGAGCGTCGCGGCCGCGGTGGTTGAGCCAGCCGAAAACGTGCCGATCAATGTGAGCAAACCCACGATTGTCCGTATTGATTGAGTTGGGATGATCACGGGTACGGCCTCCAGCCTTCGCGGACGAACGTATTGAAATCAGCAAACGCTAAACCCGGCCATGGGCGGTCGCGGAAAAGGTCTTCGCTCTCGTCAACGTAGTCGTCATACACCACGGTCTCGGCGTGGCCGTCGATGCTGGTACGGTTGAACGCAGCGCCCGAGTCGAAGTGGGCAAACCGCGTTTCGTCGCCGATCCAGTCAGCGATCGTCAGGTCGAAATGAAACAACGCATTGGACGTTTGCAGCACATCGGTACTCCGACGCGAGGCCAAATTCCCGGCGTGAATTTTCGGGTAATCCATCGTCATCGGGACGTTGGTGAGGTAGTGGTTTTGGGCGTCGGATGCATTGAAAAACGAATCGCCGTACCCCGCTCGGAGCGATGGGCAGCGAAAAACTTCGGAGAAATCGCCGTTGCCCTCGACGCCGCCGATGTAGGGGATTAGGGTGTCTTGGGTGAATTTCACCCCGGTCAGATTGCCGCTGCCGTCAAACGGTCCGAAGTTAAGCTCGACCGCGACCGCGTAGCGATCGTCGTAGTCTTGCTGGTATGCGATATGGGCGAGGGTGATTTGGCGGAGGTTGCTTTTGCAAGCGATCTGTCGGCCGGTGGCCCGGGCCGAGGCCAATGCGGGCAAGAGCAAGCCAATTAGCAACGCAATAATAGAAATAACCACAAGCAATTCAATCAGCGTGAATGCTTGGTTGGACTTGTAGGGGCGTCTTAGGGGGTTGGCGATAGGCATAGCGTCAATTTTCTTGAAATATGAGAAGAGTTGAAGCGAGTCGAAAATATGAATCTCAAACGGAGATCGCCAACCGCTGGCCGTTGGGCATCACGCGGATAGGCTTGTTGATCGGGGGAGCGGTAGTTTGGTTGACTTCAAAGAACGTCTGATCACGCACCCGGCAGACCGGGTCGGCCTGATCCATGAGTTTGCGCGAAAGCCACTCGGCGGCCCGCTGACCGAGTGTGAGTGAGTCTTGGCAGATCGAGGTGTACACCGGGTAGGCCATGCGTCGGGCACCGCTGTCGTCGAAGCCGACGATGGAGAGTTCCTCGGGCACATCGATCGAAAGCTCCAGGCAGCGGTGCATCGCGCCCAGCGAAGCCAACGGGTCGGTGATCAGCACGGCGGTGGGAGGCTGGGGAAGACTCATCAGCGAGTTGATCGCGGTAGCACCGCCGTTCATGTCGGCGATGACTTCGATGATCAGCCGAGGCTCGGTGTCGAGGCCGAAGCGAGCGACAGATTCGTGATACGCCCGGCGGCGATCGTCGTGGTCCGAGTCGCGGACCATGTGGATACACATGCCCACCCGCCTGTGGCCCAGCGACGCGAGGTGTTCCATCGCGGCCAAGGTGTCGGGATAGGAATCGTTGCAGATGAAGTTGACGTCGGGGTGGTCGAAGTGGTCGGCCACGACGATGTGCGGGAAGCCTTCCTCCGCGATGGCTTCGCAGAGGTGCCGGGTATCCGAAAAACTCCGCAACACGACACCCGCCACGTGCTTGCGGCGAAAAAACTGGCTGTAAGTTTCGTGGGGTTGTTTATCGCGTTGGACATTGAGCAGGGCGACGTCGAACTTGTGTTCGTCGACGCCGCGGGTCACGCCCGAAACGATCGCGGCGTCAAAGCCGCCAAACTCGGGGTTCACGGGTTGGCCGGGGTAGGCTAGGCCGATCAGCACCGGCCGACGTCGCTGGGCCGCAGGATCGTAGCCCAGCTTTTCGACCGAACGCATGACTTTAGACCGCGTTTTTTCGCTGACATCCGGCAAATTATTAAGGGTCCGCGACACGGTAGCCACGGAAACCCCAGCGGATTTGGCGATCGCTCGAATAGAGGCCATGGTCACATTCCGGCTGCGAAAGGAAGGGAATCCAAGAATACAGAAACAATTACTGTATCGTTACAGTATCATGTTTTGGCCTGAAGTCAAGCGAACTGAAAAATCATTTTGGCCGAATTTGAGGCGAATAAAATCATCGGGTCCTACCAAGCAGGTAGGGCCGGTTTCAACGGGGAGATGGAACTCCAGCAAGCAGAGGCGGGCCGGTTGAAACCGGCACTACGAGGTGGTTCAGGAACTGATCAACGACTTTTCGATGTACGGATCAAACACCATCGCGGGGTTGCGTTTTTCGAGGAGGTCTGATGTTCGCTCGTCGGCTTTGAGTTTTTCGAGGACGGCGACGTAGCCTTGGCGGTGGATGAAGGGGCCCATTTTTTCGCCCCCGGAAGTTGGGGCGGCCGGGGGATGGCTATCCCCCGGCTTTAGGTGATCGGCTTTGTACCAGTCGAAGAGGGTGGCGCAGACGTCGGCGACGCGGTCGCGGGGGACGGCGCTGAGGAATTGGAGTTGGCCGTCGGTGAGCCAGTGGCCTTGGGTGGAGCCGTCTTCGGAGCCGCCGAGTTTGAGGGCGTAGTTGTCGCCGCCCGAGCCGATCCAGCCGATGGTTTTGGTGGCGGGTCGGAAGCATTGTCTTTCGCAGCCGGTGATGCCGATGGACTCGGCCATGTCGCCGTAGCCGCGGTCTTCGAGCTGGTCCATGAGCTCGGGTTCGAACTGCTCGGAGTCGGTGTAGGAGAGTCGGCAGGTGGGCAGGCCGACGCAGGCGCCCGAGAGGACGCGGAGGCGTGAGTAGGCTTTGCCGCGGCGTTGGCCGTGGCCGAACTCGGCGAGTTTGGCGGTGAAGTCTTCTTTGGCTTCCTCGGGGATATTTGTGAAGAGCAAGTCTTGGTTGGGGGTGACCATGACTTCCGTGCCGGGGAAGGATTCGAGGGCGGCGTGGACCATGGCGCGGAGTTGGGGGGCGTCGGCAGAGGGAGCCGGGGGATGGCTATCCCCCGGCTTTGGGTTTTTGTCGCGTTCGGCGGCGGTTTTGGCGGGGTCGATGTAGACGCCGTCGGCGAGGCGGCCGCATTCGATGTATGCGCCGTAGGCCCATTTACCGTTGGATTCTTGTTTGGACCAGCCGTGGTGGAGGTTGCGTTCGCCGGGGTGGTGGTCTTCGTTGGGCGTGTCGAAAGAGACGCCCAGGTTTTTGACTTGGCTTCGATACCAGTCGATGCCTTGTTTCCAGACGACGTATTTCATGCGGGCCCAGACGCGGTTTTTGCGGTCGCCCCATTCTTTGTGGACATCGACGATGGCCTTGAGGCCGGGCATGAGCTGATCGGGGGTGAAGATGCCCAGGGGTTTACCGTGAGCGGCAAAGGTGGGTTTGCCTTTCTTTTCGCCCTGTCCTCCGCCGACGTAGACTTGGTAGCCAACCACCTTCGCGTCGCTGCCGGTGCCTTCGACGAGGGGGGCGACTCCGACTTCGTTGGTGCGGATTTCGGTGCAGTTGTCGTAGGTGATGGTGCCGGTGTCGGGGTCGCGGTGGGCGGTGGAGAAGGCGATTTTGAATTTACGGTTGAGCAGTTGGGGGCCGTAGTCGTATTGGACCTCGGGATCGTGGATATCGTTGGGGTCGACGGCGAAAACCTGGATGTGGGGCGCGGCGGGGAGGCGGAAGTAGGTGCCGTATTGGTGGGCGAGGTCGAAGGCGGAAGCGCCTTGTAGCGTGGTGAATTTGGACAGCGGGCATCCCATGACGTTGCGGACGTTGTCGCCGCAGCCGTTGAGGGTGTAGAACCCGGTCTTGGCGATGTCCTGGACGAGGGACATGACTTGGGGTTTGCGGAGCCAGTGGTACTGGATGTTTTGTCGGGTGGTGAGGCGGAGGGAGTTGCCGCCATAGGGGTTGTGGTGGCAGTAGTCGTCGGCGACTTGGTCGACGATGGCCCACTGGTCGCGGTTGAACGCGCCGCCGCCGGGGACGGTGAGTCGGACCATGTACATCCAGTCTTTTTCTTGGCCGGTTTTAGCGCGGTTGTACTCGAGGTAGAGGCCGTGGGACTTAGAGAGGAACTCGGACTCTTTTTCGAGGTCGAGGGTGTCGTGGTCGCGGTAGCGTTCGGGGAGCGGGCCGACGACGCCCCGGGAATTGATTTTAAAATGTTCGTCGTGTGAGAGCTGGTCCGCGGGCGTTTTGAGCAGGGGCTCGGGCGCTTTGACGGGGCGTGGTTTTTTGGCGGGTTTGGAGGAAGGGGTGGCGTCGGCCATGATGGATTGCGTCTCGGTGGGGGAACAAATGAAGGCGGGGAATCGAGCTTAGGGATCTTATGATAGTCGGCTGGGGCGGCGTTGCGCGGCGTTTTGCGTCGGGAGCGGGATAGCGCGGTGTCGTGCGGGTGGGGCTGAGGTGACGCCCAAGTGATTGCGGGGTGATTCGGGGGTGATTCGGGGGTGATTCCGGGGTGATTCCGGGGCGGGTCCGGATAAGCGATGTTCGCTACAGACCGCAGCGGGACGGGACGGTGACGCAAAAAATCGGCGGGTGTTGTTGCTCGGGGGGTGTTTGCGTGGTCCAATACCCCGCCGATTGCGGATGTGGTCGGCCGAAGTGGGAGGCGTCGTGTCGTCGCTACGGGATCCGAAGCGATCTGGCGGGGGCGACCGATAAGCCCATTTCTTGAAGCGGCCGAGCCATTCGGCCGACAACAGTGTGGGATCAGATTCGACGCGATGGCGCGGCGACTGCTCCCGGCCCGGCCCACGATCAGGGACCGACATCATTCACCGCCCCGCTCACCCGCGGGGAGTCAGCAAGAAGGACAGAATCCCATGCGTATTACCATGGTTGGCACCGGCTACGTCGGACTCGTGACCGGCACCTGTTTCTCGAACATCGGCAACGACGTGACCTGCCTCGACGTCATGCCCGAAAAGATCGAAAAGCTCAAGAACGGCATCAGCCCGATCTACGAGCCAGGCCTCGATGAACTCATCGAACGCAACCACAAAGCCGGCCGCCTGCACTTCACCACCGACAAGGCCGAGGCCTACACCAACGCCGAGATGATCTTCATCTGCGTCGGCACCCCGTCCGACGAGATGGGCCACGCCGATCTCAAGTACGTCCTGGCCGCCGCCTCGGACATCGGTAAAGCCATCGAGGTCGCCCCCGGCGCGACCGGCGGCGACCTCGAAGAGCGCCGCGGCAAGATCATCGTGGTCAAGTCCACCGTCCCCGTCGGCACCAACGAAAAAGTCCGCCAAGCCATCGCCG
>CAYPCC010000026.1:0-10959 GCA_964409095.1 uncultured Phycisphaera sp.
AGCCGCAGGATCGCGCGGTCCACCGGCGGCTGGCGGTGCGTCGGCCAATCGGGCGTCACCGCCGCGACCTGAGTGTCCACGGCCTGGTGATCGGTCCACGCCGCCAACGCAAGCTCCACCGCCTCGGTGCGGACCTCCAGCGGGTCGCGGTCGTCCAGCCCGTCGAGGATCGCTGCGGCGTCCGTGTCGCCGGTGGCGTCGATCTGGTAGAGCACCTGCATGGCCAGGCGGCGGGCGGCGTGTCGTTTGGACATAGTGATTCGCGGTTTGAAATTTAGCCCCGGGTTAATGACCCAGGGCCGAGGGTGTCAATCGTCGGGCCGAAACTTGAAGCTAGAGCTGCTCCATCAGGTTCGCCATCTCGACGGCGGTCATCATAGCCGACCGCCCGGCGTTGCCCATCTTGGCCCCCGCCCGGTGGATGGCCTGTTCGAGGGTGTCGCAGGTGAGCACGCCAAAAATACACGGCACGCCGGTCTTCACGCCCACATCCTTGATGCCCTTGGCGGTTTGTTCGACGACGTGGTCGTAGTGGTCGGTGTCGCCGCGGATCACGCAGCCCAGGCAGATCACCGCGGCGTAGTCGCCCGACTCGGCGAGCTTCAGTGCCGTCACGGGCAACTCAAAACTGCCGGGCACCCGCGCCACGGTTAAGTTTTCCGGGGGCCCGCCGAGCTGTTTCCAGGTGGCGACGCAGCCGTCGAGCAGGTGCTGGGTGATGAACTCGTTGAAGCGGCCGACGGCGATGGCGATCTTGTGGTCGCCGGGCGTGAGGTGTCCGGTGTGGTCTTGGGGCATGGCGGTGAGCGGGGGTGTTGCGGCGGGCGGGTGTGGATCCGTCGGATCGGGACGCGATTGTAGGGAACCCGCCCGCCGGTTGCCTTGTGGACGTGAGGCCACGCGCTACTTCACCACAACCCCGATGGCCAACACCGGCCTCGCGGCACCCCGATGAGGTCCGAGATCCGTCGGCGTTGGCCCCTTGACTCGCTGGGCGGCGCGTAAAAAAAGACCGACGGCCGGCCGCGTCGGTGGGGGGTCGTGTACCACGCGGGTCGGCCGTCGGCGATGGCGTTCGGCGACGCGGGGGGTGGTACGCCGTCGAACGAACACGAACAACATACGACAACCCGCCGGACTTCCGCATCGGGGTAATAGCCCAAAAATTTTCAATTAAATTTCCCCGCCGATCCCCCGATCTTCCGGGGGCCTCACACCATCACCCGGTCGGTGTCGTCGAGCGTCAGCCCGACGCGCTGCACCAATTTGATCAGCTCGGCCCGGCCCGCCAGCCGGAGCTTGTGGCCGATGCTGTCGCGCTGCGTCTCGATCGTCCGCACCGACCGGTGCAGCGTCCGCGCGGTTTCCTTCAAACTCAGCCCCCGGCCGAGCAGCGCCACCACCACCAACTCCCTCGGCGAAAGGATGTCCAACTCGCCAATATCAATCACGTCTGCGTCCACCCGCTCAATACCCGCCGAGGTGAGGATCGCGTCCGCAGCATCGCCCGTGGTCCGCCGGGTGATGACCAGCACTTTGGTTTCGTTCACCGTCCCCGCGACGAGTTCGCCATCTGGGACAAGGTCGGCATTGGGGTGGATCGGATAAATCCACGACAAATGCTGGTGCCCCCGCCAGATCGCGCGGAACAGCACCGGCTGATCGTCGTCGATCACCCGCTGCACCAGCCGGTGTCGCTCGTCGGCAAACTCCGGGGGATACAACTCGTCCAGCGTCTGCCCCGCGGCGTCGGTCACTTTGACCTTCGGCCCCAGAAAAATCTCGGCCGCCTGTTCGTTGAGGTACACGATCCGCCCCTCGGCCGTGATCACCGACACCCCCGTCGCCGGCTCACTCGCCAACGCCGCCCACACCACGCCGTGCCCTCCAAGGCCCGACACATCTCCCGACTCGGCCGCTGATTCATTCATCCCAAAAGTGTAACCCGAATCACCCCTGCGACGACACCGTCACCATCGGCCGCGCCGCCCCACACTGTTCGCATTGATTAAGGTCGCTGTCCTCAAAGGTATTGCCGCAATGCAAACACACCAAACTTTTTTGCCGCACGGTCATCCAACCCCGATAAACCCGTTTTATCAGCCACATCAGGGCACTCGCTCCCCCAAGGATCAGCACCGCAGGCCAAGGATTGACGGACCGCGACCAAGCGGTCGATGCACCTAGGGGATACCAAATCCCGTCGGTGGGCACGATCCCAAAGTTCCACGACCGATAGCCGCCGTGCGGGAACGGATTCAGTCGTTGTTCGTACGCTTGGTCTTCGCTCATCGGACGGATCTGGGAAGCGTCAAATTGGCCATCGTTGATATCAATCCTCAGGTAAGTGCCCGTGGTATCGGCCCCTGACGGACTCGGCAACCACGATGGCCAAGGCCTTGCGCTGTGAAACGCAACTAAATACGAACCGGCCAAAGCTACGGCGGCGCAGAACGCCGCGACAAGGGTTAGCTGATAAACCATAAAAACGGCATGTCGCCGAAAGCTGCGCATGGAATGATCTTACCCCGACAAACGTCGGGTCTCGAAAAAAAAGCCCAACGCATTGAACGATGGGCGGGTCGGAAATCTGTGCGAACCAGTCAAAGCGTTATCGTCTTACCCCAGCATCTCCGCCACGGTTTCGCGTTCGCTGACGAGTTCGTCATTCGTCACCGCGATCTTCGACTTGGCGAAGTCGTCGAGTGCTAAACCTTCGACGACTTCGTACTCGCCGGGGGCGGTGGTTTTGACCGGGAGGCCGGCCCAGACATCTGGGTGGAAGCCGTAGTGTCCCTCAGACTTGACCGCCACGGAGTGAACCCTTCCGGGGGTCGAGAGGTCGCGGACGTGGTCGATCAGGGCGTTGCCCGCACTCGCGGCGCTGGACAACCCGCGGGCGGCGATGATCGCGGCGCCGCGTTTGCCGACGGTGCTGCAGAACTCCCCCCGGAAGTAATCCATGTCATCAATCACGTCCGTCGCCGCTTTGCCGTTGATTTTGGCGAGGTGGAACGCGGGGAACATGGTGGGGCTGTGGTTGCCGAAGATGGTGACATCTTCCACGGCGGTGGTGGGCACGCCGGCCTTGTTGGCGAGCTGGGTCTGGGCGCGGTTTTGGTCGAGCCGAACCATCGCGGACCAGCGGTCGGCGGTGATGCGCTGGCAGTGCGAAGCGCCGATCATGCAGTTGGTGTTGGCGGGGTTGCCGACGACGGCGACCCGGGCGTTGTCCGCGGCGTTTTCGTCGATGGCCTTGCCTTGGCCGATGAAAATCTTGCCGTTGTCTTTGAGCAGGTCGGCCCGCTCCATGCCCGGCCCACGCGGCTTGCTACCCACGAGCAGGCACCAGTTCGCGTCCTTGAAGCCGACGGCCGGGTCGCTGGTGAGCACCATCGAGTCGAGCAGCGGGAAGGCGCAGTCGTCGAGCTCCATGGCGACGCCTTCGAGGGCGTTCATGGCTTTTTCGACGGGGACTTCGAGCATTTGCAGGATGACCGGCTGGTCCTTGCCGAACATCTCACCCGCAGCGATGCGGAACAGGAGGCTGTAGCAGATTTGGCCGGCGGCGCCGGTGACGGCCACGCGAATCGGGGCGTTCATGGGAACATTCCTTGGGAAGAGAAAAGCGAAACAACCGAAGCACTTGGGCGTCGAGTATAGACACTTTGCCGAGGCGGTGAAGCGGCGCAGGCGAGATCAACCCGCACCGAAAACGTCTTGTTTCGTGAGGAAAAGTACCCGATGGGGGCTTGCGTTGAACGACGTGTTTTAAGAGTAATCGCCGGAACCGGTTCGGTCGCGGCTGTTGAGGATCATACGAGAAGCGTCCGCCCGAACCGACTGCGGGCGGTGGCCGTTATGATGAGGGGCCGGGTCCTAGCAGAGGGCGATGAAGGTCAGCGCCATGAGGATGAGGATACGTTTGCGGTGGGATTTGGGGCCGGCGTTGAGGGAAAGAAGGGCGTTCATGGTCGGGCTCCTGATCGGGGGATAACCGAAGTGCTTCAACGTCCGTGCCGGTGCTGATTTTCAAGCCAATATTTCACATAAACCTCTGAAATTAAATGACTTCAATGCAAAAAAAATGGAATATCTGGGTCCCCGGATCGTGCGGGATGTGGCGTGGACGCGACACGGCGGGCGGGGCGTGTGGGTTCGCTGAATCACGGCTGCTGGCGTGGGGGTTGGCGGTGCTGTGGGTGTTGCTTTGGCCGGGGGTGACGCTTGGGCAAACGGGGCAAGGTGTTCCTGGTGGCGGCATCCCGGTGGCGGGGTTTCCGGGGGTGGATGAATCGCACGGGCGGACGGTGCATCGGTTGGTGGAGGAGTGGGTGCGGCGTGGCGGGGTGCCGGGCGAGCGGGCGGCGGCGGTGCGGGTGTCGGGCGTGATGGGGGTGCGGGTCACGCTGCGACTCGACGGGGTGACGTTGGGCCAGAGCACGAAGGTGCGGGCGGATATGGCGGAGCGATTGACCGCGGCGGGCGCGGGTCGGCCGTGGTCGGCGTTGCCGGCGATCGACCTCATCGAACTCGTTGAACCCGCGACCGCCGAGGCACTGGCCGACGCGGTGAATCAAGTCAAACGCCAACGGCTCGAATCGCGCATCCGTGCCGCGGGCGACCCGGCCGCGCCCAAGCAGCAGGCCGACGTGAACCCGCTGGAACTCGGCGCTCAGCTGCAGATTGATGTGCAGATCGCGTTCGCCCCCGAGCAGATCGTCCTCCCCCCCGACGCCCCCGCCGATCACATCTACGCCCGCTTCGCCCCGGGCTTCCACGGCCTGTTCGCCCTGCCCGGCCCCGCGAGCAACGGCTTCGACGCCGGCGAAACATTGGTCTGGCCGGCGACGGCGTTGGCGCACAACGCTTCGCCCCGCCGACAGATCGTTCGGCTGCTGACGCGGTGCGGGCTCAAGCCCGACGATGAGCAACTGCTCGGCCGGGCTGATGGGGTGGCGGCGGGGCGGTTTGAGGTGTTGCACCTTGTGCGGCCGACACGCGACCTGCCGGTGATGCGGCTGGTGCGCGGCGGGCAACTGCTGCCCGGACGATTCGTCGATGAGCAGACGCTCAGCGACTTGGCTGACCGCGTCGCGCTGCATCTCTACAACCGCCACATCGGCGTCAACGGCGAGATGCGCGGGACCTACCTCCCGGCCCGGGCACAGTACAACCCTCAACTCGCCAGCGACCTCGAAGCGGCGCTGGCGTCCTACACGCTGGTTCGCTACGCCGACCGCAAACGGCGGGATGGCAACAACGACCAGTTTTACCTGGCCATGATCGAAGCCAGCCAACGCGCCGTCGACGCGGCGGTCGGTCGACTCCTGAACCCCGAGGCTCAGCCGGACGCCGTGACCGCCGCGTTTTGTTTGTTGACGATTCTCCAGGCCCCCGCCGGGACGTTTGACCCGGCGATGGCCGAGCGGGTGGCGGGTCTACTGCGAAGCATGATCGGCCCCGATGGCTCCATGCTCGCCAACCCCGACGACCCCGCCACCGCCTTGCCCGCGGCGAGCAGCGCCGCGGCGCTGGCGGCGATCAGCGCCTACTACCAACAAACCCGCGAAGCGCAGCTCGGCCAAACCTTGGCCGCGGCGATCGAGTCGCTTTGGAATCGCCAGCAGAGCCGGTTCGACGTGAACACGCTGCCGTGGATCGCGCGGGTGCATGTGAAATCCAGCGGGTTGCTCGAAGACGCGGGGTGGCTGGATGCCACGACCCGTCAGCGCCGCAGCGACGACCTCGCCGCGATGAACGAACTGATCGCCGAGCTCCAAGTCGTCGAGCGACCCGCGCTCGGCCCGATCGACGCCGAGGGAGGGATCATCCTCAATCAAGCCCCCGAGGGCAGCCCACCCAATCCCAATTGGCAGACCGCGCCGCTGTTTAGTTTCATGGCCACAACCTTGCGCGACCCGCAAGTCGTCCCCGACCGCGATCGGCCCGGCACGCTGGTGACCGCCTCGGCCGCCGCACGTTTCGTCGGCCAACTCATGATCGACGAGCCCAACTGCTTCGGCATCCGCAGCCCGCAAGAGGCCCTGGGCGGCATCCGGCTGACCCTGTGGGACAACACGCTCGACATCGCGCCGTCGGCGATCACCCTCATGGCGTTGTTGGAAATGCGCGAGACGCTCGATGCATTGGGTAAAGACGCCGCAGACGAGTAAGGCGATATACCGGACGCTTCGCGTCACCCGCTAAACGATATTGGATGAAAAGTTATCCCACGTTCTCGAGCGCGTTGACTTTTTCGAGTCGGCGTTTGTGGCGATCTTCACCGCTGAACTTGGCGGACACAAACGCCCGGACCAGGTCCTCGGCCAACTGCGGGCCGATGATGCGCGAGCCCAGGCACAGCACGTTCATCGCGTCGTGTTCGACGCCCTGATGGGCGGAGTAGACATCGTGGCAGACCGATGCGCGGATGCCGTCCATCTTGTTGGCGGCGATGCAGGCCCCGACGCCCGAGCCGCAGAGCAGGACGCCCTTGTCGGCGTTTTTGTGCTGGATTGCGGTGCCGATGTACCGGGCGAAGTCGGGGTAGTCGTCGTCTTTGTCGTATTCGTGGGCGCCGCAGTCCAGCACTTCGTAGCCCATCGACTCGATGACGGATTTCATCTGGTCTTTGAGCGGGAACCCGCCGTGGTCACAGGCGATGGCGATTTTCATGCGGACGACTCCGGGCCGGGGTGGCAGTTGATTCAGGGTTTAGCATGATCGTCGCTAGGCCGGGGGGTTGTCAAAAATCCGGCCTGCGCCGATCACTCAAACCCTTGGCGGATGTAGTCGTTGACGGTGGTGGCGGAATACGCGGGCCACCACACGCCGCGGGGCCGGGTGCGGGCGGTGGCGAGGAAGGTTTCGAGCGAGGCTTGCTCGGCCGGGACACCGAGCGTCACCAAGTAGCTGGCCACATCGCGTTTGGGGTCGGGGAAGTCGCCGTCGACGACGTTGTCGATCTGCTCGATCTGCCCGAACTTCACGGCCACGGTGGCGTCGCCTTCGCGGGGCCAGTCGTAAATTTTATTGTGGCGCAGAACACCCGTGGCTTCACGGCCGTTGAGCCAGTCGATGACATTTTTTTCCCAGCTGAACTGGATGGCGTAGGCGTTGGGCAGGGTGCCGCGTTTTTGGCTGACGATGTTGTTTTCGACGGTGGCCTTGAGACAGGGCAAGATCTCGATGCCGTGGCCGCGGGCTTCGTCTGGTCCGTCGCCCATGTCGATGGATTGGAGGACGACGTTGTTTTGGACGACGCTGGGGAACTTGCCGGTGAATAAGCCCAGCGGGTTTTGGACGAAGAGGTTGTCGGTGATGTTGCCGCCCGAGCGGAGTTGGAGGCCGTGGGCCGAGGCACGGGAGACGAGGTTGCCGCGGATGTCGGTGGCGAAGGTGCAGTTGTCTTGGAGGTAGAGGTTGTGGTTGAACTTGGTGCGTTTAGCGCCGGGGACGTCGGGGTGCCAGCCGTTGTGGTCCCAGAGGTTTTCGGTGATGGTGAGGCCGTCGACGTAGGCGGCGTAGATGCCCGAGCTGTGGCCGGCGACTTTCTTGTCCCAGTGGCCGTAGCTGCCCAGGACGAGGTTGCGGTGGAGCTTGATGTCGGAGGCGAAGCCGTTGTCGGGGTTGGATTGGAAGACAAGGGCGAACTTGAAGTATTCAAAGACGCAGTCTTCGACGGTGATGTTTTGGGCGTCGCCGAGGTAGGTGATGGCCGAGGCGTTCCACTGATCGCTCGTGAGCGCGGCGGCATTGAATCCCGGGCGGGTGGGGTCACGGTGGACAGCGACCACGTGCAATCCGACGAAGGCGACGTAGTCGGCGGTCTGGCGGAAGTCGTTTTTCGCCCACGTCCCGCCGGGGCTCAGCAGGACCGGACGCGGGGCGTTGGGCAGGTCGGCGTTTTCGTAGACGCCGATGACGATGGGCAAGGCGGCGTTTTGGCCGGACTTGGTGAGTTCGCCGAGGTTGCCCTCGAACACGTCGCCAGCGCGAAACAGCAGCCGATCGGGTCGGCCGTCGCGGAGCTTGGCGTAGCCGACGCGGGCGGTGCGTACCGGCGCATCGGGGGTGTAGCCGTGGTTGCGGTCGTTGCCTTTGGCCGAGACATAAACCGTTCGGCCATCCATCGCGGGGGGGAACACGGTGAAGCCCGTCGCCAGCGGCACCGGGGCCGCGGCGTTGGGTTGATCTTCGGCGTCCGCGGGAGAGTCGGCCGAGGCGTCGGGCGTCGCGGGGCCGGTCAAGGGGCTGTCTGTCGCCGGTGCGGGCGTGGCTTGGGCGAGCGACGCCAACGATTGCCGTATCGCTTCGCGTTCGCGCTCTGCGGCGTCGAGACGCTGGTCCTGGGCGTCGAGGCGTTCAACGAGTTGGGCCGCATCCACCTCGATCGTCGCGCTGCCGGTGAGCGTCTGCGCGGGGGCTGAGCAACATAGCCCGCACACCAGCAGCGCCAGGCTGCGCAGGGTCCAAGGCTTCAAGCAACGGCGAGTCATCACACGGCAATATCGATCGGTCATACCCAGGGGCTCCAGCAAGGGGTGGCAGAAGTGATACACGTTTGGGGACGCTGGCGTTCGGAAAACACGACGCCCCACCCTCGGCCACAGCGAACGATTCGTGCGCACCACAAAGACGCCGCCAAGGTTCTTGTCGGCTAAATAGCTTGAGGGCAAGCATTTAAAATTTCCCAAAACCGCGTAAAAAATCCTGAAAATCGCGACGTTTTGTGCGCGCGGGTGGGGTGATGGAAAAGAGTTGAGGAAGCTACCAGGCTACCAGGCTACCAGGCTACCAGGCGTCCGGGCCTCCGGCTTTCAGGGGGCTTCCGGGGGGTTAGCGATGTTCCCGCATGAACCGTGGCAGGAAATACAGCAGACCCATCAGTGTTTGCACGCTGTTGAGCATGTGGTCGATCAAGATGTTGAGCGTCTGCTCGGTGTCGTGGATCGCGTTGCGTTGGCAGGTGACAAAGTAGCGCTGCTCGACCCGCCGCCAGCCGGTCCAGAGGTCGCGGTAGATGCGGGCGGTCTCGTCGCCCTTGAGCACGGGGCTCAGCCGGATGCCGCCGGCGGTCAGGCGGGCCAAGGGTTTTTGGAGTTGGGCCAAGTGGGCCTGGTATTGTTTGCGCCAGTCCGAGTCGGGGTGGGTGCAGCACTGGTGGAAGACGTGCGACGCGGATTGATTGGGGTGGCGGACGAGAAAGTCGCGGTAGGCGTCCGTGCCCAGCCGACGCTTGGCGGCAGCCAGCGCGGTGAGCTTGCGCGGATGCGCGGATTCGAGCGCACCTTGCTTGAGCCAATTCAGATCCGCTTCCAACAACGCCAGCGCATCGCGGGTTTTCTCGGCGATGCCGTGGGGCAACTCCGGCGGCGTCTTGGTCGGCGGCACGCGGTCGGCGGCCGTCACCTCACGCGGCCCGTCGTAATCAATCACCGCCGCCGTGATGTTGTCCGGCCCGCCCACTTCATTCGCCGCATCAATCAGCGCCTGCGTCGCCGCCGCGGGGTCGGCATGAATACTCAGCAGTTGGCGTAACGCCTCGTCGTTCACCGGATCGGTCAGCCCATCACTGCACAACAGCACCCGGTCGCCGGGGTGTAAGGGTATCGCGTCGACGGTGGGGTTGAGCTGCTCGGGAGAGCCGATGTACTCCATGAGCAGTCGGCGTTCGCCGACGTCGATGAGTTCGCCGGTGTCGATCTGGGTCTTGAATTTTTGCTGGTGGTGCGTGTGGTCCCGCGTCAGCGAAAGCAATCGTCCGTCGCGCAGCAGATAGACCCGCGAGTCGCCGGCGTGGAGATAAAACATCGTCCGCGCATCGAACAACGCCGCGCACAACGTGCAGCCCATGCCCACCAGCGCCGGCACCGCTTGGCTGTGCAGATACATCTGCTGGTTCATGGTGATCGCCGACTCGGCCATGAGTTGTTTGAGCAGCGGTTCGTCCAACCGTTTGAGCCCGCGCAGCCGTCGCCGCAGCGCGTGGGCCAGCGTGTGCGAGACGATCTGCGACGCCGCCTCGCCGGATGGCCGACCGCCCACCCCGTCGCACACAACGAACAACCCCATGCGGATATCCGCCGAGACCGCGTCTTCGTTGGCTAAACGCTTGCGGCCGACGTCGGTCAGCACGGCGTGTTGGAGTTGGGGGACGTGGCTGGCCATAGCCGAACCATCATAGCGGTTGGCCGCGTCGCATTGACGGGAAGACACGGCTAGTTTTTATCGCCGCGGCGAGCGCCAGCGCGGGTTTACCACGGGGCGATGCGATTCACGACGACGTTTCGAGTTGGCCGCGAAGCTTGTCGATCAGCCGCATATTGCCCAGCGTGTCGGCGGGGTTGACGGGCATCGGGGTGTTATTTCGCACCGCATCGGCAAAGGCGTCGGCCTGCTGGCCGTAGAGCGGGGCGGGGGAATCGACGGTGACGACCTTGGGCTGGGGAGGGCCGGACTTTCCCTTCGCCAAGTCCTGTCGCGGCGGGGTTTGGCCGGCGAGGATGTAGGTCGCGCCGGTGGCGGGGGGTTTCCAAGGGATGGGGATTTGCAGGTGGCCGTCGGTACCGCCGAGGTGGGCGGTGTTGTCGAGTTGGACGGTCATGCCGAAGGTCAGCGCAGCGGCGATCGCGCCGCGGAGCGGGGCGGGCTGCGTGTCATCGGGGGCAAATTTCAGGATCGCGGTGGCGTAGTCGTCCACGCCCGTGGCGTGTTGGTGGCCGACGACGTGCGCGGCGACGGGTTCCCGGCCGGCGATGAAGCGGGCGAAGCTCAGGCAGTAGCTGCCGATGTCCATCAGCGCTCCGCCGCCGATGGCGGGATCGAAACGCACGTTGCCAGCGATGTGGCTCGTGCGGTAGCAGAAGCTGGCCCGGATCATGCGCAGCTCGCCGATCGCGTTCGACGTGACCGCGTCCCGCACCGCGTCCATCAGCGGGTGGCAGCGGTACATGA
>CAYPCC010000026.1:10969-19658 GCA_964409095.1 uncultured Phycisphaera sp.
TACATGAACGCTTCCATCAGGCGTTGGCCGCTGCGCTCGGCGGCCGCAAACACCGCCGCCGCTTCCTCGGCGTCCATCGCAAACGGCTTCTCGCACAACACATGCTTGCCCGCGCCCAGCGCCTTGATCGTCCACTCGGCGTGCAGGTGATTCGGCAGGGAGATGTAGACCGCGTCGATGTTTTCGTCGCGGATCAGCGCGTCGTAACTGCCGTGGCAAACTTCCGGAGGAAGGCCGAAACGCTGGCCAAACGCGGTCGCCGACTCAACAGACCGTGACCCCACGGCGACAACCGCGCTGCGGCGTGCGCCGACCACGCCCTTGGCGAACTGCCCCGCGATGTTACCCGTGCCGAGGATGCCGAATTTGAACACTGTACTCATGCCCCAAGTTTAGCGGGCGATCGCCGATCGCCATATCGACCGACTAAAACCTCAGCGAAAACCCACGGCGATCTGAGATCGCCCGCTAAACTGTGTCTATGACATTTCCCCGCGTTTTACCGTGCCTGATCTTGATCGCGTTGACCGTTCGCGCGGCGGCCGACACGCCGCCGATCATCCCGCCCGATGCGTCCGTCGAAGTCGTCAGCACCAACGGCTACCTCTTCACCGAAGGCCCCGCCCTCGCCCCCGACGGCTCGATCTACTTCAGCGACATCCCCAACAACTCCATCCACCGCTACGACCCGGAAACGGGCGAAACGACCCTCTTCACCGACGACTCGGGCGGGGCGAACGGGTTGATGTTTGCCGGCGGCGGGCTTTGGGCCTGCTCGGGTGATGCACGAGAAGTTCGCCTTTACCCCGCAAAGTGGCAAAGTGTCGAAGCCTTTGCGAATCAAGATATAGCAAAGGGCTTTGATTTCCAAAATCAATCGCTTGAGAGTACCGCGATCACGCATTTTACGGAAATGCGATTTAATCGGCCTAACGATATAGTCGCCACGCCCACCGAAGAAGGTTTTCTGCAAATCCCGGCGGCGATTTATTTCACAGATCCCATTTACGGACGTGTAGATCCCGTCGAGTTGCCCTCCGAGGCGGTGTACGCGTTGGTGCCTGATTTAGATCAACCCGAAGGCACGATGCAAATCTACGCCATCACTCGCATCATCGACAACCTCGTCCGCCCCAACGGCATCGGCCTTTCGCCCGACAACCAAACGCTCTACGTCAACGACCACGGCGACGAAAAAATCTGGGCCTATCCCATCCTCAAGCCCGGCCAAGTCGGCGACGGCCGACTGCTCAACGACCTCGCCGACCTCGGCGGCCCCGACGGCATGACCGTCGGGCCCAAGGGAAATATCTACACCACGATCTACGGCAAGGGCGTGCTCATCCTCTCGCCCGACGGCGAACGCCTAGGCTTCCTCGACACCGGCCCGCAGACGACCAACTGCGTCTTCGGGGCCGATGGCAAAACCCTCTACGTCACCGCCGAGAAAAGTTTGAAACGTGTCGTCCTCAACACCGGCGTGGATACGGAGTGAGCAACTCAATATTCGCCGCGATCTTTTTGCCGACGCCCCCAGCGACGCACGATCCCCGGCAACGCCTTGCCGAACAGCCACGCGAAGATCGGCAGCACGATCAGGTCGTCCAACCAACCGATCCCAAAGAAAACGTCCGGCACCAAGTCCACCGGGCTCACGACATACCCCAGCGACGCGGCGATAAACGAAATCTTGCCCCACCAAGGCACGGACTTGTCGCGCAGGATTTTCCAAAACGCAAACACACGGCTGATCGGCCCGATCTTTCCTAGAATTCCCATAGCCCAAAAGTGTAATCGTTCGAGATGAAATCGGAATGGCTCGGGATAGGTTGGGCGATCGTCGCCTCCGCAGCGAGCGGTCAGGGGTTGCACCCCCGACACTCCCCCCCCTGAATTGTTGCTTCGAGTAAAGCCGAGGGATGGCCATCCCTCGGCTTTGCGGCTCGCCACGCAGGCGCTGCCTTCAACAATCTATAAGCGTCTAAACCTGTCCGACCAAGCGATACCGCATCCCCAGATTTAAGATTTTCTGGAGCAACGCTTCGTAGGACAGCCCGCCGGTTTCGGCCGATTCGGCGAAGTCTTCGCCGTACATGAGCTGGGGGTTGGGGTTGGCTTCGAGCAGGTACGCCCGGCCGGCCTCGGTGAGGCGGAAGTCGAGGCGGGCGTAACCCGAGAGTTGCAACGAGCGGTAGACCCGTTTGGCGAGTTTGGGGAGCTGGGCTTCGAGGTTGCCCGGCAGGTTTTGGGCGCGGTCGGTCGAGAGGCCGATTTTTTTTTGGTAGTTTTCGTCCCACTTGATTTTGCTGGTAGCGATTTTCGGCGCGCCTTCGCGGAGGTCTTTGAAGTGGACTTCCCAGGGCGGCAGGGTTTGCAGGCGGTCGTTGCCGAGGACGCCGACGTAAATCTCTCGGCCGTCGATGTAGCGTTCGACCAGCGCATCGGTGCGGAGTTGCCGGTGGATGAAGCGGACGCGATCGGCGAGCTTCTCGTCGTCGTGGACGACCGACGCCTGCGAGATCCCGACGCTGCCTTCTTCGGTGAGCGACTTGACGATTAAGGGGAATTCCAGGCGTTTGGGCCGACGCAGGTACCGGGTCGATCGCCCGAGCGGGAAGACGTGGAACGCGGGGACCGGGATGCGGTGATACCGGCAGATCATTTTCGACACGGCTTTGTTGTGGGCCAGCATCAGCCCCCGCGGATTGCAGCCGGTGTAGGGCAGGCGGATCATTTCGAGGTAGGACGCGACGTGGGCGTCGTAGACGCCGACCCCGCCAAACTCTTCGAGCAGGTTGAACGCCAGGTCGGGATGCAACGTATCCACCGCGTTCTTAATGACCGCCAAGTCCGACCCGATCCCGATCGGCCAAACGAGGTGGCCCATCTCGCGCAGCGTCGCGGTGACGTCAAACTCGGTTTTAAACGGCGCAATCTCCGCATCGCTGAGCCCCTCGACCGAGTCGGGCGGGATGAGGCTCTCGTGGCAGAGAAAGAGGATACGGAGTTTCTTTTTCATGGGATAGGTTTAACCGCGAAGGCGCGAAGATCGCGAAGTAAGGCCGTCAGCGATTATCTTTGGTGTTTACGAAGCGGCGTAAGCCATGTTTGAGTAAGGGGACGTTGAAGTTAATCAGAAAACCCATCGGACAGCCGGTATTTTTGAGATATGCGATCAGCTGTGCTTCGTGTATCGGGGCGAGCTGGTCCACGGCTTTGAGCTCAAACAGGATTTGGTTTTCGCCAATCAATAAATCAACCCGACAATTCCCGATAAGTTTGTTTTTGTAAAAAATCGGGGGAGCAGCTTCGGATTGATAGGCAATCTCTCGAAGCCCTAGTTCGATCTCCAGAGCCCGATGGTAAGCCGATTCGAGCTGGCCGGGACCAATATGCCGGTGGACTTCGATGGCGGCGCCCACCACTTCGTGCGCTAAGGCTTCGATGTTTTGGTCTTGATTTAATTTCATCTGCTTTCCCTTTGCCTTGCATCGTGCTCTTCGTGCCTTCGCGGTTAAACTCACAACGCCACGGGGTGATGTCCCGACAGCATGTAGTTCATGGTTTGCACGGTGACCATCATGGTCGCTTCGCTTTTGGCTTTGGACTCGGGGACGGCGAGGCGGAGGTGAAGTTCTTTGCAGCGGTCGATCATGTCGCGGAGGACCTGGTCGATGGTGTAGGCGTGGGTGCCGGTCCAGCGGGCGACGGTGTCGCGGAGTTCGGGGCGGATCGTGCGGAGGAAGCTGGCGGCGGTGGGGCGGTGGGCGAAGCGGGGGGCGTCGGAGAAGATTTTGCGCAGGTCCGCGTCGTAAAACTCGGGGAAGTCGTCGGCGTAATGCAGCTTCTTTTCGCGGTAGTGTTCGCGGAGGGTGCGTTTGTTCTGGGTGATGGGTTCGAGTTGCTTGCGGCTGCGCACGGGCGGGGGCGTAGCGGCCTCGGCGAGCTCGGCCATGAGCTGGTTGACGTATTCAAGTTTTTGCAGCGCCGGCCAACCGCGGTATTGCGAACGCCACCGCGAGCGCGGCTGGAGCCAAACGGCAAAGGTCTCGGCGAAGTCCTCGGCGGGGTGGGCCTGGGCGTACCAGCCGTCGAGGTGGGTGACGTACTTGCGGGAATTGGGCCGGGGCTTGTAGGTGTCGGGGTAGGGCGCGGCGAAGCGGCCGAAGAGTTCGCGGTAGCGTTGGCGGCGGTGGAGTCGATAAGCGGTGTCGATGCAGTGGCCGGCTTCGTGGCGGAGGATGCGGAGGCAGGATTTCTCGCTCATGCCTTCGGCGCTGAGCATCTGGCTTTTTTCGAGCTTGATCAGTCGGGGGTGGGCGAGGTAGAACGGGATGGCGATGCCTGGTACGCCGTCGGGGCTGAACCACTCGGAGCTCAGCCAACAGTGCGGCCGAAAGTGGGCCAGGCCGCGGTCGGCGAGTTCGGCATAGACCCGCTCGACCCGCGCGGCGAGTTGGCCGTCGATCGAGACCTTGAGGTCACAAAAACGCAGGTCCAGCAGTTGGGCGTTGCTGAGGCGGCTCAGCGACGTGGGTCGCTTGGCGGGAGACGAACGCGAGGTGCGGGGAGCGAGGGGCATGCTCGAACAGTGTACGGCCCGACGCGGGGTCTGCGAAGGTGGGGGCGGGATCAGAAAGGCGGCTTGCCGCGATGGGCCATCGGGTCATTGCCCCGGGGCTACATTTTGAGGTCGCGTAGACGCTGGGCGATTTCTTGGCTGCCCACGTCGTTTTTGCCGAAGCCCGGCAAGGCGCCGGCGGCGACGGCGTCGGCCTGGGCGTCGGGGTAGTTGGAGATCAGCATCATCGCCGGGGGATCGTCTTGGCGGGCGAGTTGCTGGATCATCGACAGGCTCGAGTCGGCATCGAATCGGCCGTCGAGGACACGGTTGATCAGCAGGAGGCTGCGGCGGTGGGCGACGGCGTCGAGTTGTGACTGGGTGTTGACCGCGACGATCTGGGCGTCGGGTAGGGCGGCCTTCGTCATGCGGGTCAGGGACGAGCCATCAAAGCCGCAGTGGCCGACGAGCGCGACGTGGGTGGGGGCTTGGCCGGGGTTGGGTGCTTCAGTCATGCGGAAAGTTTAGCCTGCGCCCGCGCAGAATTTTTTTGGTGGATGGAAATACTCGATGCGGTCTGCGCGTTGTACCCCTGAAGTGGGCAGCAATGCTCAACGCATTGTCCAGCAAAACACCGCCACCACCTCAGGCCCGCGGATCGCTTGCCCAAGCCCCGCGGGCTTTTTCGCGGTTGATTTCGGTGAGGATCGGCCGCGTTAACCGATGGATTCGACGAGCGACCGGAGTTCGAGCATGGCGTTCATGTCGTCGCGTCGGCCGAGCTTGTCGAAGGCGGTGACGAGGTTTTGGATGAGGCGGATGAGCCACTGGGTGTGGGTCGCGGGGCGGAGGAGGGCGTCGTCACGGGCGACCATGCCGCCGGCGATTTCTTCGATGCGGGCGAAGGCTTCTTCGCGGCTGAGC
This sequence comes from uncultured Phycisphaera sp., assembly GCA_964409095.1. Classification (GTDB taxonomy): domain Bacteria; phylum Planctomycetota; class Phycisphaerae; order Phycisphaerales; family Phycisphaeraceae; genus Algisphaera. The sequence continues at coordinate 16,455 of CAYPCC010000026.1, forward strand.
ATCTTGCCGCCGTGGAACGGGTCGATCAAGAGACGAACGGCTTTGGGGCTTCCCGCTGGATCGGCCGGGCCGTTCTCAGCGTCTTGGACCCCGGCGAGGAAGTGGCCCGGGGCGTTGATACCCACGACGCGGAGGCCCAGCGTTTCGAGCACGGCTTTGTAGAGCAGCACCAGCGTGATCGGCAGGCCTTGGCGGGTTTCGAGGACGCGGGGGAGGTAGCTGTTGTCGGGGTGGTAGTAGTCGTCGGTGTTGCCGGCGAAACGGGCCTCGTCGAAGAGCACGGCGTGGGCGTGGGCGAGCAGGGCCCGGGGCTGATCGGTGTTGACCCGGTCGCGGATGCTGGTGGCGAGGGTGATGATCTGGGCCTCGACCGCGTCGGGGTCGGCGTCGTCGAGCTGGTGCATCGCCACCGCGACGGCGCAGCGGACCAGCCCGCGGGTCGTGTCGATCCCCTCGAGTTCTGCGGCCAACGCCTCGAAGGCGTAGGGTCGGCAGTGCAGGGGCGTGGGTTCGGACGGGTTCATCGCCATGATATTAGGCCACATCGAGTCGGCCGCGACTTGGCCGGGGCATCCCTACCACAAGCCAAGACGCGATCCCGCCGGGGGGGCGGGTTACATCTGGGCGGCGGCCTCGGCTTTTTCGGCGGCCTTGACGGCGACGGCCGCGTCTTTTCGGGCTTTGCGGGCCTGCTTGAATGAGCGGATCGCCAACACGACATAGGCGACGCAGGCGGCGCCGGTGGCCGAGAAGGAGAAGGTTTTGAGATCGCCCAGGTCGATGAGCATGCCGACGATTTTGAAGGTGCAGTACAGCCCGAGGATCAAGGCGAGGACCAGTGCGCCGTGGATGGTGTGCATGCGGAAGCGGGGGTTCATGGACATGCCGCCGAGGATGAGAAAGACGCCGCCGATGAACGCTGGGATCAGGGCGGTCCAGTGGGCGGTCTCGGCGTTTTGCATCGCGTTAGACCCGATGCCGATGAGCATCAGCACGGCTCCCAGGGCCAAGGTCATCGAGGGCATCAAGATTTTTTTCATAACTGGATTCCTTTGGGGGCAGTGTATCGCGCTGGGGGGGGCGTGGCCGGTGGGGCGGGATGCGTTCTGATGATGGGCGAGGTCTCGGAAACGGCGAACCGAGGCGGGTGCGTGGCGTATCGGGTGGGATTGGCTATGCTGATGCGTCGTGTTTTGCGTTTGTATTGAACCCACGGAGATAACCCTGTGACCCGATTTTCAAAGACCTGCTTGATGGTGTTGACCGCTGGCGTGATGGTGTCGCCTTTGACCTTGGCCATGGCGGACCAGACCGCTGAGGTCGCCGAAGCCGCCGACCAAGCCGTGGAAGCAGTCATCGACGCGGCCGCCGACGCCGCCCCGGACGCCGCCCCGGAAAGTACCCCCGTCGACGATGGCTTCGCCAACGACGTCGAACGCCTCAGCTACGCCATCGGCATGGACATCGGCAACAGCTTCAAATCTCAGGACATCGAGATCGATCCCGGCGTCATAGCCGAGGCCCTCGCCACCAGCTACGGCGACGGCGAGGCCCGCATGACCGACGAGCAGGCCATGGCCGCGATCCAGAAGTTTCAGAGCGACATGCAGATGAAACAGATGGAAGCCATGATGAAACAGCAAGAAGAAGCCGTGGCCGCGAACACCGCCGCCGCCGAAGCCTTCTTCGCGGAAAACAAAACCAAAGAAGGCGTCCAGGAAACCGAGTCGGGCCTGCAGTACCTCATCACCGAAAAAGGCGACGGCGCGATGCCCGGCCCGTCCGACAACGTCACCGTCCACTACAAAGGCCAACTCCTCGACGGCGAAGTCTTCGACTCGTCCTACGACCGCGGCGAACCCGCCACCTTCCCCATCAACGGCGTCATCCCCGGCTTCGGCGAAGGCCTCCAACTCATGCCCGTCGGATCCAAAGGCACGCTCTACATCCCCGGCGACATCGCCTACGGCATGCAGGGCGGACCCGGCGGCCCCAACGCGACGCTGATCTTCGACGTCGAAATCATCGCCACCGAAGCCCCCCCGGAAGCCCCGGCCGACCAAACCGAGCTGCCCGCTCTGGGCGACTGATCGGTTCGCCAAACCACGCACGAAATTGAACCCACCCATCGCCCCGCGGCGGTGGGTTTTTTTGCGCCCCCCACGCCTTGGCCTCCGAAGGTTACGATATCGCGTATGCGAGAACTCACCCTCCCCGCCCCCCTGATGCTCTTGCCCGGCCTCGGGGCCGACGCCGACCTGTTCACCCCCCAACGCGAAGCCTTCGGCGACGCCGTCTCGACCCCCGATTGGATCGATGCCAAATCGGACAACGAAAGCCTGCGCAGTTACGCACAACGCTGGGCCGAGTCGATCAACGCACAGGTCGCGGATTATCCGAAGGATCGGCCGTGGTTCCTCGGCGGGATGTCGATGGGCGGGATGATTGCGCTGGAGATGGTGCCGTTTCTCGATCGCCCGCCCGCGGCGGTGTTTTTGATCGCGTCCTGCCGCAACACGCCGGCCCTGCCCCGGCTGATCAAAATCGGCGCGGCCATGGCCCGTAAAGTCCCCGCCGCCAAAGTGGCTGCCGTCGTCAAACTCGGCGCGATCCCCTTCGGCATCCGCGACGGCCAGGACGACACCGGCTACAAACTCCTGCTCAAAATGGCCAAGGCCGCCGACCCCGATCATCTCAAGTGGGCCATCGGCGCGACCGCCGAGTGGACCTACCCCGGCCCGCCCAAAACACTCTCCAACGGCGAAGCCTTCCCGCCCCTCTTCCAGATCCACGGTCGGCACGACTGGCTCATCCCGCTCCAAGAAGACGACTGCGACTTCGTGATCGACAAGGCCCGGCACCTGGTCAACCTCAGCCACGCCAAGACGCTCAACCGTTGGCTGTTCGACCACATCACCCAAGCCTGCGGCATCAACGAGTCAGCCGACCCCCGCGTCGAAGACCCCGACCAGACCGTGATGCGTCGCCCCGAACTCGCCGCGCGGTTCTAACGCGGGTTCACACCATTTGGCTTCGCCCGTTGAGCGCCAAGTCGTGACGGGTCCTTGTCCTTGCGTCAAGGGAGACGGGTGATCACCTGCCTACCCCATTAGATGCGCCCGGGAGGCTCAGCGTTCGGCCCGCCGGGAACTTCGGGAGTCGATGTCGGCGTTTCCGGCGGCGTTTCCGGGGGCGTTTCCGGGG
>CAYPCC010000027.1:0-19642 GCA_964409095.1 uncultured Phycisphaera sp.
GCGAAGCCACGAGGCCAAACTCGTTCCCGCTGCTGTCGATGTTCACATATCGCGACGAGACTCCGACCGCTGCGATGGCTTGTTTTTTACCCATTTCACGCCGGGCGTTGGTCACCGAAAAGTTGCTACGGATCTCGCCCGACACGCCACTGGCGGACACATTGGACCTTTCTACAACGGTCAGACTGACGTCATAAGCTTCATCGCCGTAGGTCCCCTCATCGGCGAGGCCCTCGGCCTGAACGGTCACGACGCTGGAGAACACCCTGGGTGATGCCGCCTCGGCGTCCGAATCCACGGCCAAAGGTGTCAGGTCGATCCCCGCATCCTGGAGCTGGATGTCGGTGTGATTTTCCGCGGAGAATTGCCGGCGTGCCTCGACGTTTTGCAGATTCCCGGTCGCCCCTTTGACCACGAACACCTCGGTGTCGGGCACGATCGCGGTGTTACGGCCAACGATGTTGTATTCATACCCCGCTTTGGCGGCGGCTTGGGCGTTTTCACCGTCGAGGCCTTCGCCGGTCAGGGCCACGTTCACGGTCTTGCTGACCTTGCCGATCGACGAGGTGTCGATTGCGAAATTCGTCGTGACCTCCACATCAACTTGGGCGCTGGCCGCGTCGAGGCTGCCGCCTGCGGTGTTGACCATCACGTCGTCGCCGGAGGTGCCGACGCTTTGATCGGCAACGGTCAGCGAGGTGTAGAACTGATCGGAGCCGAAGGTGGTCAGTTGCTGGGTCGCGGTAGCGGGGACCGAGCCGATGGGGGCGTTGGTGCCTAGCACAAACCTTCCGAGGTTTTGCGTGGCATCGAACACTTGACGGTTCAGCAGCGCGGTGCCGGTGACGTTGAGGGTGACGCCCGCCGCGTCGATTGCCGAGCCATCGATCGCCTCAGTCACCGCGAGCGGTGAGACGAAGAAGTCCTTGCCGGTGAAGAACTGATTGCCGGTCAAGGCGGTGTTGATCTGGCCGGCCGACGCCGACGAGATGCCGAAGCTATAGGTCTGGTCGGCGTCGTTAAAGGTAAACACGCCGTCGGAATGCAGCCGGGTCTTGCCCACGGTGCGCTGCGTGTTAGCGTTGATCTTGACGTCGGTGGCGTGGCTGTGCAGGGCCGCAGGGCCAGTACCGCCGCCGACGATCAGTTCGCCGAATCTATACCCGACCATGTGCCGGCCGGCGTCGATCGTCGCGCTGCCGGCCAGCACGCGGTTATCCACGACGCTGAAGGTTGTGGTGGCGGTGTTGCTCCAGCCGGGGTTCGGGGCGGTGGCTCCCTGGTCGATGAGGGTGACCACCAGATCGACGTCGGTGCCGGCGGCTTGGCCTGCGAAGTTCGGCCGCACCAGCAGGTCGGCGGGATTGCTGGGGAACAGTCCCTGGCCGGTGAGCGTGCCGCTCGTGGTTTGGGTGGTATTGAGGCCGAAGTCGTAGATCATCTCCCCGATCGCGGCCCCGCTGCCCCCGAGGGTGGCCTGGATGTTGAAGTTGTCCTGCAACACCCCGTCCATCTCCTCGAGGCCGAACATATATTTCACATTGTTCGCACCGACGACCACCCGCTGGTCGGGGGGTGTCGAGGTAAAGCCGACCCCGGTCGCAGTTTGCGCGTGGGCTGTGTGGACCTGCGCAAGCACCATTACACTCGCGGCGATCCGGCCGCTCAAGCTTCTGCTTGGTTTTCCAAGAATAATCAGCACGTTCACTTCCCCTCACATCAATTCACAGAAACAGCCCCCGACCGTCGGGAATCTTTGACGCAAGGTAAGCGGGAAACCGGAATGGGCAACCCCCCAAAACAGGGGGTTTAGGGATATCCCCGCCTCGATCTTTCACTTCATTATGGCCGCCAAACGGGTACGGCAAATCCCGCGACGAATCCTACGCCGCGGGGACGAAGGGGCTGACGTCGATCGGGCGATCAAACTGCACGCCGACGTCGTAGGTCGTCACGTCTTCAGCGATGCGCTGGATGGCGCGGCACCACGCGACGCGGGCCGGGACGATCATGCCCTTGCCCACCGACGACTGCAGCGCTACGGTGCAGCGCGTGCCGGCGTGGAGTTCGTGGTCGTGGACGAAGCCCAGGCCGCCGGTGGAGATGTTGCGGCTGTGCACGACGTAGGTGCCGTGGTCCGCTTCGGGGCTGGCCGGCGGGGCGAGGCGGATCATGCAGCGGAAGCTGATGGCGTGGCGGGCGTGGGCGCGGTGGCCGGTGGCGTCGGATTCGCCGCCGGCGAAGTCCTGGGCTTGCTCGGCAAGCTCTTCGTCGGATGGGCCACGCTCAACGCGCTCGAGGATCGCCATCCATTGCTGGTCGGACACCCAAAGCCGCGCGGTATCGGACTCACCGCCGGGCAAGCCCGCGTCGAGGTCGTCCGAATCGGCATAGGGCGGGAACGCGAGCATCGTGGCTTTCTCCTGGATTCTGCGGGGCCCCTTTTGGATCAACCACACAACCGCCCTGTCATGATCGGCAGGCCGTGGCCGCGGGTTTAGCCGGGCATCGACAGCCGTCGGGAGCGGAATTAACCCCCCACTCACGGCACTTTCGCCTGCCAATCACACACGTTCGATATGCTTCGCTCTGGAGAAACAGAGCGGAGCGTGATCGGTTTGAGAGGGGCGAAACGTGTTTCCCGGGACGGAGAGAGGCCGCTGGAGGAGAGAAGCGAGGGAGGGAGCGAGGGGAGCGGGGATTCGATGTCGGACCCGGGCCGTGATACGCGGAGGAGCGTACCACGCACCGGCCGGCATCTTTTTTTTGCTTCTGTTTTGTTTCGGTGAGGAATGCCCGACGGTTGGGCCCGTGACGCCGAGTTGCCGGTGCCACCGCATGACCGCATGACCGCCTCACCGCCTCTCGGGATCACCACGCGACCGCGGCTTGCCGCTGGATCTCGTAGGGGCGAACCCGCAAGGCTCGTCGTTCTTCGGGGTAGCCGTCATAGAACCAGCGGGTCTCGACGAGGCGGACGAAGCCGCCGGTCGTCGGGCCGTAGAAGACGTAGCTGGTCGTGCCCGCCGAGGCTTCGCGGGTGAAGGTCACGTCGACCCGGTCGCCGCGCTGCAGCGTTGCCGCGGTGGTCCACGGCCCATCATTCACGCTGAACCACGCCCCGCGTTGCCGGTGCGTTGCGTCGTCGATCTCGACGTAGGTCAGGCCTTGGTCGAGTTTGCGGATGATGGCGAACGGCTCGATCACCGCGAGCGTCTCGGCGCTCCCGATCGGCAACACTTTTTCCACCGGGTCGGCGATCTCATCGGGCAACAACGACGACAACCGCCCCGCCGTGGTGCAGCCCCCCGCCAACCACGCGGTTAGCAGCAGCATCCCGGCCGTAACGGCGTGTCGACTTAGTAAATTCATGCCGACCATATCCACGATAGATCGGCCACCTGCCGCACTCCTAAACAATCTAGAAGTCGCTTCTTCCCTTCTAGCCGCGAGTGATCGCCGCTCAGCACCCGCTTGCTACACAAAAAAGCCCCGCCCCCACATATCGGGGGCGAGGCTGGGGTAAGGGTTCATGTTGTTGCGAGCGTCTGGGTTTAATCAGAACGTGAAGCCGACGCCGAGGGTATAGACGAATCGGCCGTCGTCGAACTGGTCGTCGATCTCGTCGCCCGACTCAAACAAGAACTGGTACGACGCCCGGCCGAAGATGAACGCATCGGACTTCACGTAGTAGCGAAGGCCCGCTTCGGGTCCGCCGTAGAACGTTTCGTTCACGCCGTCGCCGTAGAGGTAGCCGAGCGACAACCCGACGAACGGCCGCAGCGGCGTGTCGCCGAAGTGGACCTGCGAGAAGACCGAGGTCGAAGCGTTTCAGTCGTCGCCGCCGATGTTGGTATCGACGTAGCCTACGTTTTGACGGACGCCGACCGACAGCAACTCGGAGTAGTAGTACGACGCATCGAGGTCGATGTTGAAGCTGCCGCTCTCGAGGTCTTTATCGCTGCTGCCGGCCCCGGCGAGGGTGACCTCCCACTCGCCGCCCTGCGGGCCAAAAAAGTCGCTGGTCGAACTTGCGGGCGTTTCGCTGTCATATTCGGGTTGGGCGATGGCGGCGGGGCTGGCGGCAAGCGTGATGGCCATCGACGTAGCGGTAAGAATCCTGATCATTTTGTTTCCTCTGTTGTGGGCGTCGGGTGGGACACGAACAACGTGTGGCCACCAAAACGCATGAAACTGGATATGGCTTATGAGTCAAAGCCGGTATACACGCATATATTGACAACCCGGCATGAATCCGCGATTAAAGCCGTCGGCCCCCGCTCTACGGCTTACAACGCCGTAAAATATCGGGATGGATACCGCGGCTTGGTTTCGACTGGCGGCCGACTTGATCCTCGTCACTCATGTCGGCATCGTGGCGTTCGTCGTACTGGGCCTTCTCCTCACCCTGCTCGGCGGCGCACTCAAATGGCCGTGGGTCCGCAACCCATGGTTCCGCGGCCTGCACCTACTTTTCATCTTGGTCATCATCGCCCAAGCCTGGCTCGGCATCGTCTGCCCGCTCACGACCTGGGAAATGCAGCTCCGCCAAGCCGCCGGCCAACAGACCTACGACGAAACCTTCATCGCCCACTGGCTGGGCAACCTCCTGTTCATCGACGCCGACCCGTGGGTCTTCATCGCTGGCTACTCCGCCTTCGGCGGGCTGGTACTGCTGAGTTTATGGTGGGTGCCGGTGCGGGGGCGGGGAACCCGCAGGCCGTGAATTAAAGCCTTGAACTTCGCTCCAGTGATGCGATAATTAAGCCATGAAAGAGTTGCACGTCAAAATCGCGGACGAAACCGATCAGCAGGTCCAAGCCGTGCTGGGCCAACGGTCATTGGACGAGTTCACGGACGAGGCTTTGCGGCGTGAAGCGCTACGGCATGAATCGGGCCGAAAATTAAATGACGCGATCAAAGAAGGCCGGGCATCGGGACTGACCGGCGGCACGCTCGACGAACTCACCACCGCCATGCGGGCCGGCGTGAAATCCACGACCACCGAACACCCCGCGGCGTGACCTACGCTCTCGATTACACCCGGCGGGCCGAGCAGGACTTAATCCGCCTCGCCCAGCACATCGCCCAAGACAGCCCCACCGTCGCCGCTCGGCTCATCGACAACACCGACCGCACGATCCAAGACTTGCAGGCGTTCCCCGAATCACGGGCACTCATCGCCCTGCCGGGCTTGTCCACCCCTCACCTGCGGCGGGCGGTCATCCACGGCTTCCCGAATCATCTGCTCGTGTATTCCTTCAACGGCCATACCGTGGTGATCGAACGCGCGTTCCACGCCACTCAAGACTGGATTCGGTTTCTACGGGATACCAGCGATTAAATCGACAGTTGGACGGAACTCTCCCGCCTACTCCGCCTTCACCGGGCTGGTGCTGCTGAGATTGTGGTGGGTGCCGGTGCGGCGGCGAAAGGATGAAGGCGGATCGACGGATTTCGAACGGCGACGTTAAAATAAAACTCTCTTGAAAACCCGATCCGCCCCTCTTATTAAATTCGAGAAACGATGAAAAAATTACGTTGGTTACTGTCCACGCGGATGCCCGGCTCGGTGATGTATCCGCGGTTGTTTTTGGCGCTGCTGGTTTGGGTGGCGGGGATGCGTGCCTTTGGCGGGGTGGAGTTCCTCGGCCGATCGCGCTTGGCCCGCTCGCCTTTCGAGTTTGGCGAAACGACGCTGATGCTGGCGGGCATGGTCTTATGTGTTAGCGCGGTCCTGCTGGCGGTGGGGTTTTTCACCCGGCTGGTTGCGCTGATCCCGCTGGTGGTCTCGGGCATCATCATGGTCGATCAGTTTTCCCACCTCGGCTCGCTGTATACCTCGTCGGCGGTCGACGCCATGATCATGGCGACGGGCGCATGCGGCGTGTCGCTGTTGCTCTTTTTCCGCGGCGGCGGGGTGTGGTCGGTGGATGCCAGCCTGACGCGAAAACAATAATCGTCGTGTTTCGATCCCATTCCATTCACCGTTTACCCCTCACCCCATACGGCAAACACCGCCCCGTATTTCACCCCACCCGCTCGGTCTTGGGCTCCCGGGACATCAGGTTGCTGATCGCGTCCAGCGGGTCGAGGTTTTCGAAGAGCACTTGATTGACGGCTTGGGTGATGGGCATTTCGACATGGTGCTTTTGGGCCAAGTCGACGACGGCTTTGGTGGTGGGGACGCCTTCGACGACGCCCGGAATTTGGTCGAGGATCTCCTCTAACTTCTTTCCCTTACCGAGTAATTCGCCGGCGGTGCGGTTGCGGCCGGTGGGGGAGAAGCAGGTGGTGGCGAGGTCGCCGACGCCGGTGAGGCCGAAGAAGGTTTCTTGGTTGGCGCCCATGGCGACGCCCAGGCGGGTGATCTCGGCGAGGCCGCGGGAGAGGAGCGCCGACTTGGCGTTGTTGCCCGCCTGCAACCCGTCGAGGATGCCGGCGGCGAGGGCGATGACATTTTTGAGGGCACCCGCGAGTTCAACGCCGACGAGGTCGGGGTTGGTGTAGACGCGGAACCACTGGGTGGTGAAGGTTTCTTGGAGTCGCTGGGCGAATTCCATGTCTTCGGACGCGGCGGCGACGGTGGCGGGCAGGCATTTGGCGAGCTCGTCGGCGACCGAGGGGCCGGAGAGGGAGGCCAATTTCGGATTTCGGATTTGGGATTGGGGATTGGGGGACTTGGCGATCACGTCGGCGATGATCTGGGTGGGGCGGAGGATGGTCCCTTTTTCAATCCCTTTGGCGACGCTGACGATCGGCACCTCGGGGGGCAGGTAGAGGGCGAGGCGTTCCCAGACCTTGCGGACATATTGCGTGGGGATGGCCGAGACGACGAGGTCGGCGTCGCGGAAGCAGGACGAGTCGCTGGCGGTGAGGCGGATGGAGTCGGGCAGGCGGTGGCCGGGGAGGTACCGGCGGTTTTCTCGGGTTTGGATGGCATCGGCGACGTGGTCGGCGGTGGGCCCCCAGACGGTGACGGCAACGCCGCGGGACTCGAGCAGCAGGGCGAGGACGGTGGCCATGGCACCGTCTCCGACGAAGGTGACGTGTTGAAAAGGCTGGGGCATGGTCGGGTTCCGGTTTCCGGGGACGGGGGCGGGGGCGGTGGGCGGTGGGCGGTGGGCGGCGGGGTTGACGTCCGAGAACGGGGCGTGGCCGGGCGGGCCGGGTTGAATGCGCTTGGGTGGCGGTGGCCGAGGGGGTGCGGGGTGTCCGATGGTGAGCATGCGGCGGTGGTTTGGCCGCGGGCCGGGGCTTATGCCGAGGATAACGATTGTAACGGCCCGGGGGGCCGGACCTGCGGGTCTGGGGGCAAGACCGCTGGCCGGGGGGGTGAATCGGGGGCATTCCTTGATCACCCCGAGGTGGCGTTAGGTTCGGGGTGCGGTAAGTTGGGTTATGAGATAGTATGATCGCGCTGTGCGGGCCGGTGCTGCCGAGACCCGAAAGACATAGGAATCGCAAAGTCAGGCCCGAGCGTCGGCAGTGTGCCGCGGGGCCGAAGTAACCAGGAGCCGAAGACGGTGAGGCAAACCAAGATGATCATTAAAAGTGGGCGGTTGGCGCTGTGTGGCGTGTTGGCGTCGTTGGGCTTAGGGCTCGTGGGTTGCGAAACCGACAGCTATCTGGACCCCAGCGTCGTAGGTCGGTGGGAGCGCACCCCGGTGTCGATGCCCATCCTCGAAACCCTCGACCTGGCCAACACGTTGACCGACGTCCCGGTGCAAATCTCGCCGGTTCGGCCGGACGACCTCGTGCCCGACGCACAGGAATATGTCATCGGCCCCGGCGACTTCATCACCGTGTCGATCTTTGAACTCATCAGCGTGGGCGTCACCGACGTGCAAAACCGCGCGATCGACGAGACCGGCAACATCCGCCTGCCGATCGTCGGCAAGGTCAAAGCCTCGGGCCTCTCGCCCAGCCAACTCGAAGACGAGATCATCGAGATCCTCGAAACCAAAGGCATCATGCAGGACGCGACCGTGAGCGTCGTCGTTCAGCAGTCCCGCCAAAACCTCTACACGATCATCGGTGCTCCTGAAGAAGGCAGCACCCGTTTCGGCCCCTACCTGATCCCCCAGCCCGACTTCCGCCTCTTGCAGGCGATCGCTCAGGCCGGCGGCGTCAGCAACCGGATCAAGCGTATCCTGATCTTCCGTCAAGCTCCGCTTACCGCCGCCGCTGCGGGCGAAACCCCCGCGACCACCCGCCAAGTCGAGCCCGCCCCGGCCGACGCCGGCGACCTCATCCAAAATCTGCTCGATGAAGGCAGCCCCCGGGCCAACCTCAACGAAGCGGTCGCCCCCGAAAACCGCCCCGCCCCGCCATCCGGTGTGGAATCCGGACTCGAAAGCGGCGGCAACTCGCCCCGCTGGGTCTATGTCGACGGCAAGTTCGTCCGCGTCGAAGGCCAAGCCAACTCCGGCAGCAACGCCTTTGGCACCCCAGGCAGCGATGCCCTGAGCAGCATGGTCGCTCAGCGCGTCATCGAAGTGCCTTACGACAAGCTGATCAACGGCGACATGCGCTACAACATCGTCATCCGTGCCGGCGACGTGGTCCGCATCCCCAACCAAGAAGCCGGCTTCGTCTACATCATGGGCCAATCCAACCGTCCCGGCGCCTACACCGTCCCCGGCGAACAGGACCTGACCCTCAAACAACTCATCGCCTCGTCCGGAGGCCTCGCGGGCTTGGCCAACCCCGAACGGGTTGACCTGATCCGTCGCACCGGCAACAACCAGGAAGTCACGGTTCGCCTCGACCTCGCGGCGATCTTCCACGGCAACGAGCCCGACATCTTCCTGAAGCCCGACGACCTGATCAACGTCGGTTCGTCCGGTGCGGCCACGCCGCTGGCGGTCATCCGCAACGGCTTCCGGTTCACCTACGGCTTCGGTTTCGTGCTCGACCGCAACTTCGGCAACCAGGTCTTCGGCGATACGAACAACAACAACTAAACGCCTTGATGATTTTTCTCACGGCCCCGCGGACACGCGGGGCCGTGACTTTGCCCTCACGGGCAGCCGGGCTTCAGCCTCGCGTTAAAATTTGATGTTTCCGACCCGCCGAGCCCGTTCGTGGCCGGCCCGTCCGCCCGGACCCACCCTACGCCGGGACGATCAGGACACGTCGACCGTTTCGGAGGGGATGCCAATGGACGGGCGTCCCGGAATCTATCGTTCTTCTCCGCCCGGGCCGTTATTTGTGGCCCGGCTGAGGATTTGACCTCGCGTCACCGGCACGGATCGCCGCGGCGCTGTGAGTGATCCGCCGCCCGTTTTGACCATCATGAATCCCACTCCCGCCCCATCCGACGACGTTTCTTTGGCCACTCCCCGCCAGGTGGACGTCGCCAAATCGCGGTGGGAAACGGCGAACCCCGCCCCGCATCCGGGCGTAGCATTCGTTCGGGGTCCGGCTCCGGCACCCCTGTTTTCCCGATCTCGAACTCAACCCGTGGAGGCGGGCCCCCGAGAATCATGACCAGCACCCCGATGACCAACCCCGCCGCTGCGGCCCGGCCGCAGCCCCTGATCTCGCCCGCCGGCTGGGTGTGGATCGGCACCTGCGTGGCGTTTTTCGCGTGGATGCATATCGACTTTCTCCGCCAGACCGTCCGCTGGTCCAAAGACCCCGACTGGTCGCACGTCCTGATCATCCCCGCGATCTCGCTGTACTACCTCTACCAACACAAGACCCGGTTTCAAGCGGCCCCGAAACGGCTGTTTTGGTGGGCGTTGCCGTTGATTTTTGTGGGACTTTATAGCTACGTCTTCTGGATTTTTCCGGGCCGAAACGACATGTTCCGCGGCTACAGCATGGTGTTGACGATCTTCGCCACCGCGCTGTTTTTATTTGGGCCCGCAGCGATGCGGGTCTTGTGGTTTCCGATCGTGTACCTGGTCTTGGCGGTCAAAATTTCCGACTCGATCTGGAGCCGGGTGGCTGAGAAGTTGCAGGACATCGCCGCGGCGGGCGCGACGGTCATGCTGCAAATCTGCGCCGAGTTCATGGACTTCACGGTCAACAACCAGGGCAACACGATCACGCTGGGATTTATGAAGAACGGCGTGTGGATCGAAGAGGGCATGAACGTGGCCGAGGCGTGCGCCGGGCTGCGGATGCTCATGGCGTTTATCGCGCTGGGCGTGGCGCTGGCGTTTTTGTTTGACCGTGCGTGGTGGCAGCGGCTGATCATGATCAGTTTGGCGATTCCGATTGCGGTGGCGGTCAACATCGGCCGGGTCACGGCGCTGGGCATCATTTACACGATCGACAAGGAATACGCCCAGGGCGACTTTCACCTGTTCGTCGGCATGCTGATGTTGATTCCCGCGGCGGGCCTGTTTCTGCTGGTCGGCTGGGTGCTGGACCAAGTCATCATCCGCGACCCCGACGCCGAGGCGAAAGCCCACGAAGCGCTCCTCGCCGCCGCCGCCCGCGAAGCCTCGGCCCCGCGCGACACCCGCGACATCACCGTCGCGTTGGTGCTCAAGGGTTTGGCGCTCGGTGCGGTACTCGCGCTGATCACCGGGCTGGTCTACGCGATGTTGTTCAACGGATTCTCCGCCCGCCCCGTGCCGGCGCTCGAATGGTTGTCGCCGGTGGCGTCGCTGGTGGGCGTGGCCTTGGGCCTCGCGGTGCTGGTCGCGATGGGTGTCTTGGCGATGCGGTCGGCTCCCGGGCGCACCGGCGTCGCGGCGCTGTGCTTCGCCACGGCGATGGTCTGCGGGCTGTTCGGCGTCGCGGCGACGGGCAAGCAGTCGATCCTCGCTTGGCAGGAAATCGTTCTCCACAAAGAAGCCGTCGAACTCCGCCACAAACTCACCGACCTGCCTTTGGACAAAGGCTCGTACCGTTTTGTGAGCGATCAGCAGTTGCCGCCGGAGATCGTCGATGAACTGGGCACCGAGGACTACCTCAGCCGGTGGTACAAAAACCTCGACATCGCCGAGGGTCAACCGGGCCACCTGATTCGGCTGCACATCGCCTACTACACCGGCATCAACGACACCGTGCCCCACGTCCCCGACCGCTGCTTCGTCGCCGGCGGCGTTAAACACAAAGGCCTGCATACCCAAATCATCGCCATCGACCCGTCGATCGCCACGCCCCGCGACGGCCAGCCCGGCTACCAAGCCACCGCTCAACTGCCCCCGCCCGGCAAACCCGACTACGCCCCGGGTACCGTCGTCACGCTGCCGGACCGCGACATCGAAACCGTCCGGTTCACCTACGGCAACCCCGACTCGGTCAACCAAGACCAACACGTCATCTACTTCTTCGCGGCCAACGGCAAGTTCCTCGCCTCGCCCAACGCCGTCCGCGTCCAAGGCTTCGACATCCGCGACGCCCACAGCTACTACTGCAAAATCGAAATCCAAGTCGTCGGCGAAAGCGACCCCGAAAAAGTCGCCCAGCACACCACCGACCTGCTCGATGCGTTCTTGCCCGACATCATGGCTTGCCTACCCGACTGGGACGACGTCAAGGCCGGCCGCTGGCCGATCGATCCGCAGCAGTCGGGTTCTGCCTCGCCCGAACCCCGACCCTGAGCCCCGGCGTCGCGGTGCTGAAGTGGCCCCGCGTTGACGCCATGATTCGCTGATTCGTTTGTTAGACCCCCTTACCCGCAACCCACCCGATCACGACCCGGGCAACCCCGCCCGCAATTGAACACAGGAGCACGGTTTCATGGCCGGCAAAGTCAACACCAAGTTCGTCCTCATCCTCTCTGGCGTCTTAGCCGTCCTCTTGGCCGGCGGCGCGTTCCTGGTTTACACCGTCACCAGCAAGAGCAGCTCCGAGCTCGAAGCCGAGGGCGACAGCTACCTGGTGCGGGCCCAGAACGTCGAGATCGACGCCCTCGCCGCCGACGCCGAGGCCTTGGCCAAAGCCCAGCAGCAGCGTGGCCAAGACTACCGCCTCGCCGCCCAGAGCTACGGCAAGGCCTGGAACCGCGACCCACAAAACGTCGATATCCTCCTGAAATACATCGACGCCCGCAGCAACATGCCCGTTAAAGACCAGTTCGAGGCCAAGCGGGTCTTCACCGAAATCATGCAGCTCACCCGGCAGACCACCGAGCTGCGCCCCGACAACGAGCAGATGCTCGAAGACTTCTACCAACTGCTCTACCGCTGGGCCCGCGAGTTCGGCATCCCCAGCTTCTACAACGACCTCTACGCCCTCGCTTCGACCCGCCTCGAAACCGCCCCGCAAAACATCCCCGCCCTCAAGTTCCGCGGCATCTCGCAGGCGATGCAGCTTTCCGACGCGATGGACCGCACCCAGCAGCAGCAGATCCGCGAAGACCTCGAGTTCGTCCTCGCGCAGCACCCCGAAGACACCGACGTGCTGCACTACCTGGCCCGCTGGCACCTCTACGACGCCAACCGCACCGAGCGGTCCTCGCCCGACTCGGAAAAGGCCAAAGAAGCCCGCGCCAAAACCATCGAACTCGCCGAGCGTGCCCTGGCCACCGCGCCCAACAACCCGCAAGTCAAAATCGAATACTTCAACGTCATGCTCTCGCTGCTCGATGCGCAGCGTCAGCGCATCCGCACCGCCACCAACCCCGCCCAGCGTGCCGAGGTCGCCCAGCAATACCGCGAAGGGTTCGACAAGATCGAGCCGGTGCTCAACAACCTCGAAGCAGCGCTACTCGCCAAACCCGAGCCGCCGTTGGTCGTGCAGCAGGTCGCCGAGATTTTGCCCCGCGTCGATAAGCAGCTGTCCGTCATGGATATGTTGATCGCCGGGCAAGACCCCGCGGAAAGCCAAACCAACGTCGAGAAACCTCAACACCTCGAACGTACCGAACGCCTGCTACGCAGCGCCTCCGAGGCCCGGCCGGACATGCTGCTCTATCGCCTGATGCTCGCCAACGTGCTTAAACTTCAGCTTCAACTCGACGACGCCCACGAGATCTACCTGCTGGCCCGTGACTACCCCGTCGCGGGCAACTTCGAGGCCTCGCTCCGCGACCAGGTGCTTCGCCAACAGGCAATCTATGAAGTCGCCAATATCGAATTGATCCGGGCCGAGGCCGCCCAAGACCCCGAGCGTCGTCAGCAGTTGCTCGCCGACGCGGACAAGGCGGTCGACGAACTCGAAGCGGTCACGGACAAAGACGCCCGAGTGCTGATGCTCCGCGGCAAGCTGGCCATGCTCCGCGGTCAGACCACGCAGGCGATGCAGTACATCGACCAAGCCAGCGCCCTCTACCAAGACCGCGATATCGAGGCGCTCTTGCTCTCAGCCCGCGCCCGCCAGTCCGAAAAGCAGTGGGGAGCGGCGGTGGAACGCCTCGAACTGGTGCTTGAACTCGTCAAGGGCGGCGCCCGCGAAGACATCCAGTCGAACATCCGGCTCCAGTTGGCCGAGATGCTCATCCGCAGCCGTAAGCTCCCCGAAGCCCGCGAACAGCTGACCATCGTTCTCGAAAAAGACCCCGGCAACGTGGTCGCCACCCGGCTGATGTCCCAGTGGTACGCCAGCCAGCAACAATTCGGCAAAGCGATCGAGCAACTCGAATCGCTCGACGACCCCAGCGACCCCGCCATCCAGCAAACCTTGGCCCAGCTTTACCAATCCGATGGTCAAGAAGAGCGTGGTCAGGCCATGCTGCTCGCCGAGTTCGAGAAGAACCCCAGCGACCTGCGTCTGCTGCAGCGCATCTTGCCGACGCTCGAAACCGCCGACGAAAAATTCGCCGCCCTCGACCGCGCCGCCGCCGCCGGGGCCGACGCCTCGGCCATCAATATGCTCCGGCTACAACTGGATAGCCAAGTCAATCAAACCCCGATGACCCTCGACGAGATGGTCGCCCAAGTCACCAACACCAACGCCAGCGAACTCGACCAAGCGATCCGCAAAGCCCAGATCTACATGCAGTATCGCCAAATCGACAAAGCCCGCGAGTTCTTCGAGATCGCCCAGAAGATCGACGCGGACGACGATAGCGTCCTGGTGATCGCCTTTGACTTGGCGATCCACGACGAGAATTACGACGAGGCTCGTCGGCTGGCGGCGACCGCCGGCAAGCGGAACCTCGACTTGGCCGAGGGCCACTTCCTGCGTGGTCAGCTGGCCGCGGCCGAGGGCAAGCTGCGTCAGGCCTTGTCTTCATACGACCAAGCGCTCAATCTGCGGCCGGTGTTTGATGAGGGTTGGCGGCAGTACGCCGACCTGCTTCTGCGATCCGGCGACCCCACCGAGGCGGTCTCGGCCTACAACACCTCCCTGAATCAGAAGCCCGACAACGTCAACGCATTGACGGGATTGGCGAACGCGCAAAACGCGCTGGGCCGACACGCCCAAGCCCTCGAAGCCCTGCGGACCGCAATCGCCTACAATCTCGGCGACCAGCGTTTGCTCGCCCAGTACATGGGGTATGAGCAGCGCTACGGCGACCCCGCCACCGTGCGACGCATGCGGGCCGAGATCGCCCAGTCCCAACCCGACAACGTGGCCAACCTCATCAGCCTCGCCACCCTGACCGCCCAAGACGGCGACACCGACGCTGCGCTACAACTCCTCGACCGCGTCGAAGCGCAGCGTGGCGTGACGATCGACACCGTCGGCACCCGCGCCGCGATCCTCCGCGTCGGCGGCCAAAACGACGCGGGCCAACAAGTCATCACCGACTACATCGCCCAGCAAGGCGCCGACGCCACCGCCAACGACTACATGCTCCTGGGACGCTACCTGCTTGCTTCCCGGCAGGTCAACGAAAGCCTCGACGCCTACCGCCAAGCGGTCACGCTCGAAGACACCACCACCCGGCCGGCCAGCCGGGAGTTGGCGGATGTCCTGTTCAACTTCGGCCAAATGGATCAGGCCACGCCGATCTACCGGGGCTTGTTTGACGGCACGACGCAAGACCAAAAAGCCGTCCTCGGCGCACGCTTGGCCGAAACCTACCTCCGCCAAAATCAGACCCCAGAGGCGGTCGCGGTCCTCAATCAACTCGAGGACTCCGCCACCACCGACGCCCTGCGTTCCATGGCCGCCAACCAAGACGGCGACCAACAGAAAGCCATCGACTACGTCAACGCATCACTCGGCAAAAACAACCGCAACCCGATGACGTTCCTGCAGCGGGCCAGCCTGCTCTCGACGAACCCCCAGACCATCAATCAAGCCCTCGACGACGTGCAACAGGCGGTGTCGATCAACCCCGACCTGATCGAGGCGCTGGCGTTGCAAGCCCGTATCCAAACTCAGCTCGGCCAAGAGGCCGAGGCGTCGTACTCGCTGCGTTCGCTGCTGGAAAAAGCCCCGGGCAACAACGCCGCCCGCAGCCAATTGGCGCAGCTCTACATCAACGAAGGCCGGGTGGATGCCGCCGAGCTACTCATCCGCGAAGGCCTCGCACTCGACCCCAACAACCCCAACTGGCTGCAACTCAGTGCCAGCATCTCCGCTTCGCGGGGCGACATGGGCCAAGCCATCGCCAACTTTGAACGGTTGATGCAGTCCAACCCCAACGCCCAAACCCTGACCCAGTTGGCCGGGCTCTATCTGCAGCAAAACCGCGCGTCCGACGCGCAAGCCTTGCTGGAGCAATACCCCGAGCAGGTCAACGCCTTGCCGACGCTCCAGGGCGTTCGCGGCAGCGTGCTGGCCGCGCAGGGCCAACGCGAGCCGGCCGAGCGCGTCTTCGCCTTGGCGCTCCAACGCAGCGAATCCCAAGCGCAGGTGAATGGGGTGTTGCGTCAGATGATCGACAGCCTCGGCCGAGCCGAGGGGGCAGCTTTGGCCGAGCGTGTGGACGGCCTGGCGGACCCGTCGTGGGTCGGGGTCTCGCTGGCGACCTTGTCGATGGGTGAGCGCGACTACAGCGGGGCGTTGCAACGCCTCGCTGCCCTCCGGGACGTGGTGCCCGCCTCGAACACCGCGGCCCGCGTCCAGATCGAACGGATCGCCGCGTTGGCGATGCTCCAGAACCGCGATTACGCCGGGGCCCGCGATGCGTACCTGCGCCTGCTCAAAGACGACCCGGACAACTTCGAGGTCCTCAATAACTTGGCGTTCATCCTCGCCAGCAACCTCGATGACCCGCAGGCGGCGTTGCCGATGGCCAAACGCGCGGCCGAGCAAGCCCCCAACAACGCTCAAATCCTCGACACCCTCGGCTGGACGCACTACCAAGTCGGCGATACCCCAAACGCCCGGGCGGTACTCGAACGCAGCATCCTCGCCCGCCCCTTGCCCGCCAATACCTACCACTTGGGCCGCATTTACCTCGAAACCGGTGATTCGCGTCGGGCTCGACCGCTCCTGCAACAATCCGTCGAGCTGTCCGACGCGGCGGGCGATACCGATACTGCCGACAAAGCCCGCGCGTTGCTAAAACAATTGTAAATCGAACCCAGAAGATATTTGATATTTCCGTTGCATCGGTCACACTAAGAATCGCCCAGGGAATACTGGCGAAAACGACCATCTCCGGGGAGGAGCCTCGCCATGACTGCCAATCCACTCTCAACGATCCCACCTATCGGACCCGCCACCGGGATGACCCCGCCACCGCCCGTCGGCCGGCTCAAGCCGATCGACCCGGTCCGTCTACTGCGCCAGCACTACAAGCTGCTGATCATCGCGGGCGTCATCGGCATCATGCTCGGCGTCGGGCTCTACATGGGCCTACGCAAAACCTCGTCAAAATTCACCTCCGAGGCCCAGCTCTTGGTCGAGACCCGCACGGTCACCAACCCCTTCGACCCCACCGTCTCCGGCGGCGGCTCATCTAACAACGAAGTCGGCAGCTACATGGCCAACGAGTCGAACTTCATCATGTCCGATGAAATTATCCGTGACACCCTGGTCCGCCCCCGGGCCCAGAACACCGCGTGGCTCCGCAGCTTCAACGGCGACAGCAATAAAGCCCGCGCCCAGATGCAAGAATCTATGCTCAAAGTCAGCCCGCTCCGCGGCACGACCCTAATCAACCTCGCCATGACCGCGCCCGACCCCGCCGACGCCCAGGTGCTGCTCGACGAAGTCATGGCCACCTACCTCAACCGTAAAAAGCTCATCAACGACCAAGCCGGCTCGGCCTTGCGTAACCTCTTCCTCGGCGAAACCAACCGCTACGACGACGATATCCGCTCGATCCGCAACCAGATGGCGCGGTTCATCCGTGACAACGAGATCGAAACCCTCGGCATCGCGGCGTCCGAAGAGCAAGTCCTCTTCAACCTGCTGCTCAAAGAACAAAACGAGATGGCCAGCCAACTCACGATGGCCCAAGGCAGCTATCAATCCATGCAGGCCAGTGCCTCGAGTCCCGACATGACCGACGAGGAAAACGCTTACCTCAATAGCGTCCCTCAGATCGCCTCGCGTCAGGAAGAAATCCGCACCCTCGACGAGTCCCGTCGCCAATTGATTGCCGGCGGCATGCAAGACCAACACCCGCAAATCAAACAGCTCGACCGCCGACACGATTCGGTCGCGTTTGAACTCAAACGCGAAACCGAGAAGCAACTCGGCGAACTCCG
This sequence comes from uncultured Phycisphaera sp., assembly GCA_964409095.1. Lineage (GTDB taxonomy): Bacteria > Planctomycetota > Phycisphaerae > Phycisphaerales > Phycisphaeraceae > Algisphaera. The sequence goes on from CAYPCC010000027.1 coordinate 17,517, forward strand.
CGCGCTGCAGATCCAGATGGCCGCCAAAAACGTCGAAGGACTCATGGGCCAAATGGCCGCGATCGAGCCTCAACTCGCCGAAACCAAAACCCGCCTGCAGGAACTGACTCAACAGCTCAACGAATACGCTGCGTTGCAAGTCGACCTGCAAATCGTCATCGAGAAGAAGCAGCGGGCCGACGCGGCGCTCGATACCCTGCGTCAGATCAGTAACCGCGAAGACTACGTCCGCGTCAAGACCCAAGTCAGCCCCAGCGAGCCCAAGCTCACCTTCCCCAAGCTGATTATCGTCCCCGGTGTCACCTTCCTCATCGTGGGTCTCGTCGGCGGCATGATGGTCCTGCGTGAAATGCTCGACCAACGTGTCCGCAGCCCGCAAGACCTCAAGCTCTTGCCGGTCGAAGCCAACCTGCTGGGCCTCATCCCCCACGCCAACGAAGACCCCTCGGGCGGCGGCACGGGCGAACGCACCGTCGAACGCACGCCCACCGGCCTGCTCACCGAATCTTACCGCCAGGTCCGCACCGCAGTCCTCGCGAAGATGGACCGCCGGGGCTACAAAACCCTCGTCTGCGTCGCCGCTCAGCCGGGCTCGGGCACCTCGACGGTCATCCAGAACCTCGCGGCCAGCCTCGCCTACAACGGCCGAGACGTGCTCATCATCGACGCCAATTTCCGCCGACCCGCCCAGCACAAACTCATGGACTGCGACAACCAGCGTGGCCTCGTTGACGTGCTCAAAGACGACGTCGATGTGCAGAGCGTCATCGTGTCGCACCCCGACATGTCGCTGTCGCTGCTGCCCACCGGCCGGGCGTCCGACTCGCCGCCCGAGCTGCTCGAAGGCGCTGCGTTCCGCGGTCTTTTAGGCCAACTCGAAACCGAGTACGACATCGTGCTCATCGATACGCCGCCCGCCCTGCTGACCTCCGACAGCCAGATGCTCTCGAAGCACGTGGACGCGATCGCCGTCGTCGTCAACGCCGGCAGCGACAAACGCGGGATGCTCGGCCGGATGCTCAACCAACTCGACGGCCAACGCGCCGACGTCCTGGGCATCATCCTCAACGGCGTCAAGTCCTCCGCCGGCGGCTACTTCCGTAAGTCCTACGAAGACTTCTACCGCTACCGCCAGTCCGACAGCCTCGACGCCGGCCGCAATGGCAAAGCCAAAACCAAAAAAGAAAAAGCCCCCAAGGCCAAGAAAAACGGCAAGCTCGACAAAAACGGCAGCATCGACCGCAACCCTATTGAAGAACCCGCACCCGCCACCCTCGCCGAGGTCGACGAGATGGACATCGACTTGGATTTCTCCGATGACGATCTGAAGCTGTAAGCCGCTTGCCCCCCACCGACCTCGCCGCGACGTTTCGACGCCCGGCGTCCCTCGGCCGCACCGTCGCCCCCGACGGTGTCACGTTTCGAAACTCCCGTTGCGCCGCCCGATGGGCGGCGAGGATTTCTCGCCCGATCCACCCCCGTCCGGGGACGAGGCACGCGACTTCATTGGATACCCCCCAGACCATCATCACCGGAGGTGCCGGGTTCATCGGCTCCCACCTCGCCGAGCGATTGCTCGACGCGGGGCACCGCTTGATCTTGGTCGATAACCTCTCGACCGGCCGGCGCTCCAACATCCAGCACCTGCTGGGCGACCGCTGCCAACTCCTCGAAGCCACCGCCGCCGAGGCCTTGGCCGACCCCGCCCTGCTCGACGGCGTCAAGCGGGTTTTTCACCTCGCCGCCGCCGTGGGCGTCAAGCTGGTGGTCGATGACCCCGCCGCGATGATCCGCAACAACATCGACGAGACCGAGGTCGTCCTCCGCGCCGCCGCCAAGGCCGGGGCCGCGGTGCTCATCACCTCGTCCAGCGAGGTCTACGGCAAATGTCCGGTACTGCCGTTGCAGGAAGACATGGAGCTCGTCTACGGCCCGACGACCGCGTCGCGTTGGAGCTACGGCCTGTCTAAAGCCCTCGACGAACACTTGGCCATCGACCTGGCCCGCCGTACCGGGTTGCGCAGCGTCGTGGTCCGCCTTTTCAACACCATCGGCCCCCGGCAAGTCGGGCGCTACGGCATGGTCGTGCCCCGCTTCGTCGAGCAAGCCTGCCGGGACGCGGCACT
>CAYPCC010000028.1:0-19021 GCA_964409095.1 uncultured Phycisphaera sp.
CGCCGCTGACCTTGGCTTCTTCGAGGAGCGAGCCTTCGGGGCCGTGGATCGGGCCGTAGGCGAGGTGGACGTCGTGGCCGGCCTCGACCTGGGCTTTGCAGGACATCACCGTGTTCTGCTGCGCCCCGCCGAGGATGAGGCGGGTGATGACGTGGAGAATCTTCACGCGGCCCCCGTGATGGTCGGCAGGGAATTTTTACGCCAAGACGCCCAGACGCCAAGACGCCAAGAAGAAGAAGCTAGATCACAGCAATTGAAGCGGGAAGAAAAAAAATTCGTGTTCAATGCCAACCGAGAGTTAAACGACATCGCCCGCCCCCTGCGTTTCTTGGCTTTCCCCCGCCTTCCTTGGCGTCTTAGCGTCTTGGCGACTTGGCGTTAATTCCCCCGCCTCACCAAAACCCCCGTGCTTCACCCACTCCAAGCACAACCCGTTCGGCGGCAGCGTCGGCCCCGCCAAATCACGCTTCTGCGTCGCCAGGATTTCATCGACTTGCTGCGGGGGCATCTTGCCCATGCCCACATTCAGCAGCGTGCCCGCGATGATCCGGACCATGTTGTAGAGAAACCCGCTGCCCGAGATCACGACGTGAATCTCCCGGCCCGCGCCGGTGACGTATGCCCCCTGGGGCAAATCCGCGTTGCCCACGATCTGATCGAAGTCGCCATTCGCGTCGTGCACAACGTCCGGGGGGGAAAACGACAGCGGGTGGACTTCGACGTGGCAGTGGTGGATGGTGCGGACGGTGGTGGTTCGGCCGTGGGACGCGGCGGCGAGGCCCGCGACGTCGTGGGTGCCGATGAATCGGCGGGCCGCGTCGTGCATGGGTTCGACGTCGATCTCGCCCCACTCGTGGTACACCAGATGCCGAAGGCCCAGCGGGCGGTGGCGGCTGTTGTAGATGCGGTAGCGGTACTGCTTGTCGGTCGCGTCACGGATCGCGTCGAAGGAATCGTGCACGATCTCCGCGTGGCGGACGTCGATGTCTTTGGGCAGCAGGCTGTTGATCGCCCGGCACATCCGCTCGATCGGGATCGTGGTCTTGGCGTTGAAGTGGCAGACCTGCCCGATGGCGTGGACGCCGGTGTCGGTCCGGCTGGCGCCGACGAGGTCGATCTCGGCCGAGGGTTGGCCGAGCACGCGCATCATGGCATTTTCGAGTTCGGCCTGCACCGTCCGCGGCCACGGATCATTGGGCGGCTGCTGCTTCTGCCAGCCGTGGAACGCGCTGCCGTCGTAGGCGACGGTGATTTTGTAACGGCGGGTGGTCATGGCAGGATCATCAAGCCGGTATTCGGGTCCGCTACGAAAGCTTCCACCCGCCCATGATTTTCTACGAGCATGGCGTAAAGCGGCAGAGGCTTGATGCTCCCTACCCGTAACCACACGACTTTAGGAGGCGCGCCGTAACGGACACTCAAATTCAAATCATCTCGATCTTGCGTCAAAACGACAAAATCGTGATCACGCGCGTATTCCCAGATGACGATATCGTCGGCACGTTCCAAGCCGACTCGAGAAGCGTGAGCAGACCCGGGGCAGATCGTTTGCAGGTGATTGACGACAGGCCGAGGCACATTGTGGTCCAGCAAATACTTCAAGCTGGCCGACTCTCCAACCGCTGCTCACGTACCGCTGCAAACAAAAGGCAAGCCTTGATATCGTCGGGTTCTAATTCAGGGTAAGACTCAAAAATCTCTTCGTTGGACCACCCGCCCGCCAAACACCCCAGCACGTCGTGAACCGCAATCCGGTACCCCGGGATACACGCACGGCCGCTGCGTTTCCCCGGCTCAACGGTAATTCGCTGCAGTAGGATGCGTTCGGATTCATTTAGCATGACTAGATGATAGTCTGTTACGGATCAATCTCGCATAGCCTCGACCTGCAACCCGCGCTCTTCGCACCACGCCCGATACGCGATCGGGCTGATTTCGCTGGGTTTGATTTCGCTTTGGCCGCCCCAGAAGACGTTGGTGTAGCTGACGGGGATGCCGGCTTCTTCGAGGTGGGCGTCGATGGCGGCTTTGTGGGCGAGGACTTTTTCTTTTTCCGTGCCGTGGGAGACGCCCATGATGTTGACGTTGGAAAACTCGGGGCCGCCCTCACGCCAATAGGCGTGGGTCATGCAGTGGTGGCGGCCGACTTCGATGCCCGCGGCCAGTTCTTTTCCGGGGGGGACTTTCCAGTGGAACAGGGCGTTGAACTTGGTGACGCGATGGCCGTCTTTGTGTTTCTTGACGTGTTCGAGGAATGTGCTGAATCGGCCGATGACGCGGCGTTCGTTGAGGCCGGTGGCGATATCGCAAAAGTCTTCGATCGACTCGCCCGCTTCGACGGCCCGCGGTGCCCACAACTCCTCTTGCAATTCCGCCGGCTCAAACTCACGCTTGAGGGCAACCAAGACCCGCCACTCGCGTTCGGTGAGTTCGACGATGTTGGTGTCGAGCACTCTTCCGGGCGCGTCGGTCCGATCGCCGGGCTGAAGCTCCTTGCGGCGCACGTGGCCGACGCCCAGCGCGAACAATTTTTTCGCGGGCAGCAACTTGTACGCCTCGGCCCCGGTCTGCGCGCAGAGGTAGGCGCAATGCTTTTCCATGCTGAAGGGCTTGGGCACCTTGAGCGTGGTCCATAGCTTGTATTGGCTGCCGGGCGTTTCTTTGTCGGTGGTGCGGAGGACGACGTGGCCCGAGAACGGGTCTTCCCGAAACATAAAATCAAAGGCCGCGGTCAAGTTCCGGGGCGGGACTTTCCACGCGATCAGCGCGCCGGGCGCGAGGCTGGTGGCCATCAGCGTTTGGCGGACCCGGCGGATCGTGCCGGCCTCGAGCATCGCGCCGATCCGTTCGATCACGGTATCCAGCGACAACTCCGCCGCGTTGGCGATCTCATTAAGTGGGTAGCGGGCAAAGCCCTGCACGCGGTCTTCGGAGACCGCGAGGAGCTTGGCGTTGATCGGGTCGTCAATGTGGCTAGGAATGGTGGCGGAGGACATGCCCAGAGTTTAGCGGGTCCATTGATCTTAGGCCGCAGCGGATCACCGCCGCGCAATCAAACTTCAGCGTCAACCGACCGATGGCGGGGTCAGTGTTCTTCGGTCGGGGCGGGCGGAGGAAGCGTCTGCGCCGCCGACGTTGCGGCGTAGCACACCCGCGGCGTCCCCTCGCCCGAACCCGCGGCATGGATCCGGCCGACGAACAAATCGTGATCGCCCTCCACGTCCATGTGACACGACAACTCACACTCAAAATACGCCAGCGACCCGGTCATGATCGGCACGTTGCCCAGCACGCTTGGACGCAGCTCAAAACCCAAAAACGGATCGTCGCCCGGCTCGGAATCCTGCGCAAACTTCCGCTTCATCAAACGGTCTTCTTCGCCCAGCTGACACAACGCAAACTTGCGCGACTCGCTGATCAACGGCATGATCGACTTGCCCTTCGCCACCGCCACGCTGACCATCGCCGGCTCGACGCAGACCTGCTGCACCCAATGCACCAGCATCCCCGCTCGGCGGTCTTCGTGTTGCGCCGTCAACACAAACAACCCCGACGGCACAAAGCCCAGCGCGGCCAAAACCTCGGGTGTGGGCGTGACCGACGAGGCGTGCGAAGAACCTGACTTACTCTGACCCATGCGGACTCCAAGCCCCCGTGATTGCTCGGCTTCAAGATACGCCTTGCCAAGCCGACACGCAATCGCCGGTTACACTTCGGCCATGAATTACGACGCGGTGATGTTTGATCTGGACGGGACCTTGGCCGACACGCTACGTGATATTCAAGAGGCGGGGAATCACGCGATGCGGGCCGTGGGCCGACCGACGTTTGCGTTGGCCGACTACCGCACGCTCGCCGGGCAAGGCCTGGACCGGTTGATCCAAGATGCGCTGGGCCCGGATCATCAGGCGAGTTTTGATGAATCGATCGCCGCGTTTCGTGCGCACTACGCCGAGCACCGCTACGACCACTGCGCCCCCTACCCCGGCATCGCTGAGCTGCTCGACGGCCTGACGGCCCGCGAGGTGAACCTGGCGGTGATGAGCAACAAACCCGACGAGGCGACGGTGGATATGGTCCGACGGGTGTTCGGCCGATGGGCCTTCGCCGCCGCCCGCGGCCACCGCCAAGGCTACCCGGTGAAACCCGACCCGAAAGCGCCGCTGGAAATCTGTGCCGAACTCGGCATCCCGCCCGAGCGCTGGGCCTACGTCGGCGACACGGATGTGGACATGCTCACCGGCAAGTCGGCGGGCTTCTTCACCGTCGGCGTATCGTGGGGGTTCCGCTCGGTCGACGAGATGCGGGCCACGGGGGCCGACGCGATCATCGACCATCCGTCGGAATTAATGGCGCTGCTTGGCTGAGCCCGGCGATCCAGTCCATGTAGCGGTACTCCAGGCCGTGCTGGTCGTGCAGGGTTTGCAGTCGCTTCAAAAACGCTTCGTACAAATCCTGCTGCCACGCCTCGGTGCCTTGCTGGCAGAAAAAAATCCGGCAGCCCAACGGGCGGATGGTGTGCGTGCTGCACAGGCCGTCGAGTTGGTACGGACACGCCCCGCCGAGCAACGGCGTTGAAAGCTCGGCGAGCTGCGGCAGACGAAGGCCTCCGCCCTTGGCATCACTTGCGCCTTGGACCTGCACCCTTCCGACTTGTCCCAAAAACCACGCGATCTCCAGGCCGGTGACGTACAGCCGATGGCCAAAATCGTCGAACTTGCAGCACTTGCCGCTGCTCCAGCACGTCGGCCCCTTCGCCGTGATCGCCGCGTCCAACTCGGCATACAACTCCCTCAGCGCGGCATCGATCGCCGCCACCGCCGAAGCGTCACGCCAAGAAGCCCACAACCCCGCCTCGTCCTCTCGCGTCGCGGCACTCAATCCTAAATCCTCAAGCAAAAATCAAAAATGATTTCAAAGCCCCTCGGGGTTCTTCGCCAACTCGATCCGGATCTTCTCGATCGGCACAAACGTCCCGCCCCCGGAACGGCCCGCCGGAGTTCCGGGGGCGTCCGGCAGCTTCATCCCCGGGCAACCCTTGGCCGACTCGGCCCACTCCCGCGGGCTGGCGAGGTTGCTTGCCCAGAACGGCCATGTCCGGCATTGCGTCGGACGGACCGAGTAAATGCTGCACTTGCCCCGGCCGTTTTCGTCACGCTTCAGAAACACGCAATCGTACTTACCACGTTGGTATTTCACTTCGTCGAGCGTCCACCTGCCCATCTTGCGCTTGGTGTATCGCTGATAAAACTCGCGCTTTTCGAGGCCGACAAAATCGGCCATCGCCTGGGCTTCCTCATCATCAAACCACACATACCCCGGCCCGCCCGTGCAGCAGTTGCCGCACTGCGTACATTCAAATCGCAACCCCTCGGCGTACCACTCCCCCTCGCCACCGGAAGCATCCTCGGCGGGGGCTTGGGCTTGCTGCGGTTCGTCGTTATTCAAATCCGTACTCATGCGACGAGTATATCGGGCTAGTTGCTCTCCGACTCCAGCAACGCCGAGATGTGGGCGCACACGCCCGCGGCCAACGCGCCCAGGTCGTAGCCGCCTTCGAGCACCGACACCAGTCGGCTGGCCGCGTGGCGGTCCGCCACCGCGAGCATTTGCTGGGTGATGCTCACAAAGCCCGGCGTCGTGACCCGCATCCCGCCCAGGGGGTCGGCCGTCGCCGCGTCGAACCCCGCCGACAGCAACACAAACTGCGGCGCGAAGTCGTCGAGCTTCGGGATGATGGTTTGGTCGAAGGCTGCTTGGTATGCGCGGTCGCCGCTGCCGGGGGGCAGCGGGACGTTGAGGGTGAAGCCGGCACCTTCGCCTTGGCCGGTGTCGTGCGCGAAGCCGCTGCCGGGGTATTGGTGGAGCGGGTCTTCGTGGACGCTGATGAACAGCACATCGGCGCGGTCTTCGAGCAGGTGCTGGGTGCCGTTGCCGTGGTGGACGTCGAAGTCGACGATGGCCACACGCTCGAGCCCGTGGTCGGTGATGAGCGACTCGGCCGCGATCGCCACGCTGCCGAACAAACAGAACCCCATCGACCGCCCCCTCTCCGCGTGATGGCCCGGCGGGCGGACCGCGCAGAACGCGTTGTCGATCTCACCCCGTATCACCGCGTCCACCGCCCGCAGCACCCCGCCGACCGCGAGCATGGCCAGGTCCGCGCTCGCCGCGCACACCGCCGAGTCGGCGACATCGACGTAGTTCATGCCCGAGGCGCAGGTCTCGATCACGCGGTGGACATAGGCCGGGCTGTGCAATCGCTCGAGGCGGGACGGCGTCGCCGCCTCAAACTCCAAGTGCTTCATCCGCTCCCACAACCCCGACGACTTGAGCGCCGCGACGATCGCGCGCAAACGCTGGGGGCGTTCGGGGTGGCCCGGTCCGGTGTCGTGGCCCAAGAAGCGGTCGTCGTAGATCAGGCCGGTGCTCATACCGCGTTAAGCTAACGCAAATGCGGGCCGGGTTGTGAAAGACCTACGCCGCAACGCTGTCGCCTTCGTCCACCCGGTCCGCCTTCGCGGCAACCGCTTCGTGATTCAGCTCGTATTCCGCCAACGGCTTATCGCCTAAGCGATGCCCATGAAGGTTGTACCGCACCGGCCAAACGCCCAGCCGCTTGCCCTCGATCACTACCGCCCGCGGGTTGCGCGGCGACTGATACGCCCCGGTGTTGATGATGAATCGGCCTCCCATCGGCACGACCACATCGGTCCCGATGGTCAGCTCATTGGGGTCGCGCCAGATGCCCGCGCGGTGGATGTGGCCAAAAATAAAGAACCGGGCTTCGGGCGCAAACCGCCGGGCAAAACCCATCGCCCGGCGGGGGATGGTGTGCCAGTAGTACAACGCCTTGACGATCTTCACGCCCTGCGACGATCGCCGTTCGATCTGCCGGCCCAAGCCAAACCGTTCGAGCCCACGACGCACCGCGTTTTTCTCCAGCCCCTCGTGCGGCTGGGTCACGAAGTGGTCCCATTGCACGACCGAGGCGTGCTGACACGCTGCGAGTTGGTGGTCGATGTCGCGGGCCTTGTCGGGGTCCAGCGACAGCACCGCGTCGGCGTGGAGCGTTTGGAGGTGTTTGGCGTGATCGGTCCAGGGCGAGATGGCGGGGTGCAGGATGTCGCCGTGGGTGATGAAGATTTCACGATTGGCCAAACGCAGATAGCGGCGATCGGTCAAGAGCGGGTCGTGGTTGCCGGAGATGAACGTGAGCTTGACGCCGTCGGCCTCGGCGAGGTCGAGCAGCTCAATGACCTGCCGCGCCGCTTGGCCGCGCAGCTTTTCGTCGGCGATCTCCGCGACGTCGCCGTTGAAGATCACTTCGTCCGCCCCTTCCCACAACGGACGCAGCGCCGCGGCCGACCCCGCCCCCCGGCCGGGGTTGGCCAAGTGGGTGTCCGACAAAATCACGATCCGTCCGGCGGGCGCAGTCATCCCCCTCCTATCGGGCAAGATCGCGGCGAGCATAACCGGCGTGTTATCGCCCCCAACGATCCGTGACAACCCCGCGCGCCGGGCTATTATGTCCTCACCTCACTTTCCCGACAGCCTAATCATGCGACGCAACCTCATCGTCCTACACACCGTCCTCGCCGCGTTTTTCCTACCCATGGGGCTGCTGTATTCGATCACCGGCGGGCTCTACGGCCTGGGGATCAAAGGCGATTACATCACCACCGAACATCAGCTCACCCTCGCCGAGCCGCTGACCGCCGACCTCGCCCCGCTGGTGACACTGGTGACTGCCGAGCTGCAAACCCGCGACCTTGCCTTGCCCACCGGGGGCGCGGGCGTGAAAAAAGGCGGCACGTCCTTCTACTTTGAATGGACCGGCAGCGCCCGCGATGTCCAGCTCCACCCCACCGAAGACCCCCTCGTCGCCACGCTCAAAGTCAAAGACGTCACGCCCCACCGCTACTTCGTGCAACTGCACAAAGCCAAGGGCGGCGAAGCGTTCAAATGGTTCGCCGCGGTCTGGATGGTGGGGCTGGTCTTGCTGTTCGTCACCGGCGGCATCATGGCCTTCGCCGCCAAGCCCTTCCGCAAGCTCGCCATCGTCAGCGGCGTCGCGGGGTTTGCGGTGTATTTCGTGATGGCGTTTTTGAGTTAACGGCGAAACCGCCGCACCCGCCTGACGCGGGGTCGAGCAAGAGAAGCATTCGGTCGGCCTGCCCCATCGCGGTGGATGCGTTTTTCAGACCTCCAAGCGCCCGGCCCCTCGTCGGCTGGTCGTCACCAACCGCCGACGCCACCCCGACATCCATCGCGGCGATATGCTCTGGGGTCAACCTGCGCCGCACCCTCATGAGCAACCCCGATGGCCGATGTCGATATCCCCTATTACCTGGACTTCCTGCCCGCTGCGTTGCTTGAGCATTTAGACGGCCAATACCAAGCCGTGCCCGGCGTCCACGGGCTGCGCGTAGCGCCGGGATTGCGGGAAAACTTCGCCCACATCGACACCCCAGCTTCGCTGGGTTTCGTGTGCGAACTCTACGAATCCATCAAGCCTTACCTCAACCAAATCCTCAACCAGCGCGAAACCGATCGGCAGTTTGTCGACGATCAAACTCAGCAGCGCGTGGCCGCCAACGCCGACCGCGACATCGCCTCGGCCGACTACGAAACCGTCATCGGCACGAAAGACGCCGCGGGCCGGGTGGTGGTTGGCCCGCTCGACGACGCCGACATCACGCCGCATCCCGTCGAGACCCCTGAGTTCCTGCGCGGCTTCCACGTCACGCTCTTCGGCCCGCCCGACACCGCCCGGATGTCGATCAACGCCATGAACGCGCTGCACCGCATCCCCGACGACGAGTCGCCGCTGGTCGCCGAGTTGGTCCAAGAGCTCGGCCAGGTCCCGCGCTGGGGTGCCGACAACGAAGACTCCAAAACCCCGATCATGGCCGACTTCCTGCAGGCCTGTGAAAACCTCATCGGCTGCTTCGAGCGCAACCTCACCTTCAAACACCCCCGCACCGGCAAGGTGTATCAGCTCGCCGAAGACGGCCTGTCGCTGCCGATCAAACGCTTCCCCGGCCTCGCCTTGCCCGACGGCAACCACCTGCTCCAAGGCAACCCCCTGCCCCTGCACCTCTACGACTTCGCCACCCACGTCTTCCACAACTGGCGCCGCCCCGAAGCATTAGTCTTCTACGTCCCCAAACTCGAAAACGAAGAAGAAGCCGCGTATCTCGCGCAGCTGATTGCCGAAACCGAGAGCAAGATCAAAGCCCTGTACCCCGCCTACGAACTGGGCACCATCAAGCTCTTCATCGTGTTCGAAAACCCCCGCGCGATCTTTCGCATTCAACAGATCGCTTCGGCGCTGCACCCCTGGTTCCTCGGCGGGAGCCTCGGCTGGCACGACTTCCTCGCGTCCACCGCGCGTCTATTTAAACACGACCCCAACTACCGCATCGTCGTCAAGGCCGACCCCAACATCGTCATCAACCACATCCGCGAATCCCACCGCATCCTCGTCGAAGCGCTCGCACCCATCGGCGGCATCGCCATCGGCGGGATGTACGGCGTGCTCAGCGAAGACGGCAACCCCGCGTCCTACGACGTCTCGATCGCCGGCTACATCAAAGACGTCGTCACCCAACTCCGCCGCGGACTCGACGGCTTCTGGGTCGCCCACCCCGCTTTCGTCCGGCCCGGCCTCGCGCTGGTCCGGGCCTACCAACGCGGACAAGAAAACCCCGGCGACGACACGCTGATCCGGCTGATCCAAACCCTCATCACCGACCCCGCCGAACGCGAACGGCTGATCGATTTCGTCATTCGCCTCGACGTGCCGGGCCTGCCCCGCGACGACCCGCGTTATCCTCGGGCCGTGCTCGCCGCGACCATGGGCGAGTCGGATGTGATCGCCAACCACGACCCCGCCGAGGTGCGCTACAACGTCTTCCAAGCGGTCCAATACCTCGCCAGTTGGCTCACCGGCGACGGCTGCGTCGCCCTGCCCGCGACCATGACCAACGCCCGGGGCGAAACGATTTTCGTGCGGATCATGGACGACCTGGCCACGACCGAGCGCTCGCGCTGGGAACTCTGGGCCGAGTTGAACCACGGCCGATTCTCCGCCGAAGCGTTCGAGCAAATCCTCGCCGAGGAGTTGGCGTTCATCCGCGTCAGCCAAGAGACGCCGACCAAGCGCATCGCCGTGCGCTGCGAAGGCGAAGCCGAGCGTTGGTACCCCGTGGCCGAGAAGATTCTCCGTCAACTCGTGCTCCATCCCGACCCGGTCGAGTTTGTTTCCGAGTTGCTCCTGCCGTTCACGCTCGATGCCGTGCGTGATGCCGTCGACCCGTGGGCGACCGCGACCGCGCTGTGCCCGGGCAAGTACGCTGAGTGATTCATTTCGCAGCCTTTCAACGCCTCACGTTGAGCTAAAACAGGCTTCACACGGTTTTATAGTGGTATTCAGGCATTTAAATAATTAATTGAGATTCACTCTCAATTAATTTGACAGGGGGCTTCGCATCAATTATTGTCCGTACATGAGATTGCGTCTCAATTAAAATTGAGGCCATAAAAAGTGGGCGACTGGCATAACTTGCAAGCATTGACCAGCCGCCCGGGTTGACGACCGTGAGGTCGCCGTGCTCATTCTCCGGTATTCGGTGAGACGCGGCAATTCACGGCCTAATTTTTCGGCGCTATCAACACCACGTTGAGCGCTATCACTGAATACCGAAGGACGAGTGAAAATGTTTGCTTCTGCTAAATGCAAAGTCTTGTGCGGAGCCGCGGCGATCGCGACATCGTGGTCCGCCCAAGGTCAAATCATCAACCCCACGGGAGATGTCATGGCCTCGGCTTTTTTTCAAGGCCCGGATCAGGTGCGGGGGTATGCGGGCGACGCCCGGCCGGTCTTCCGCGTTTCCAGCGATAACGCGTTCGGTGTGGGGCCCGAAACCGTATACCTCGCTTTTGACACCGCGGACTTCGCCGCATGGAGCGGCCCGGTGAGTTCCGCAACCCTCAACGTGGTGAGCGCCGACGGCGGATTCGGAGCCAACGCCGGACCGGGCAACGGATTCAATATCTCGGCCCATGCCGTGAACGCCGACCCCTTTACGAGCATCACCGACGACACCAACACCGCCGGCCCGATCTCCGCTTCGGACTTCTTCGCAAGCAATATCCTCGCGGCCGACCCTGCGGCCACCACCACGCTCGACAGCTTCGGCCTCGTACAGTTCGACATCACTCAGATCGTCAACGACTGGATCGACGGAACCAACACCATCTTCGCCATCGCTTTAACCGGCAAGAACGATGTGCAAATCGGCAACGGCTTCCTGCACGGATTCTTGAACAACAGCGAAGCCCCCGGTTCAACTTTCATCGCCGTCCCCGAGCCCGCATCGATGGCCCTGATCGGCCTTGGCGGTGCTCTTGTCCTGACCCGTCGAATTCGTTCGTAAACGCAAAGCGTACATCGTACTTACACCCGTTTTTATCGAAAGATCACTTTCATTCAATTATCTACATTATTAACCCTTACGGCCATTGGCTTATTCACCGGGGGGGCACAAGCCCAAGTCTTTCCCACGACCCCCAACCTTTTGGTGGACGACAGCCTCGCCTCCCCATCGGGATCGTTTGAATGGGACAACTTTACCGGCCCTGTTACCGGTAGCTTTAGCCCTGATGTGGCATCCACGGGCACCGGAACCGCAGATTTGTCGCTGACCTTTACCGTCCAGCCATTCGATGGCCCGCCGACCGCGTTGATTACTTCAACCAGCAATATCTACGCGGGGGGAACGCTCGTGGATTTCACCGCGGGTATTGATGGCGCAGCGAATTCAGAAGCGTTTACAACGGTCGTCGCTCAGGTCGCGACGCTGGGAACCGATTTTTCAGACTTCCTGCTCAACGGCCTCGCTCCGACCGATTTCGTGGACCGGGGAATTCGAGCCGATGTTTTGCAGGGTGAATTCGGAGCACCGTTCGACGTGAGCTACCTCTGGTTTGAATGGCAGTTGTCCGGCACCGACGTTTCCGACTCGCTCGACTTTACCTTCGGCAACACGGTGACCCACCAAAGCCTCACTCAGGTACGTATCGATTACGTCAACAGCGACACCTTGATTAGCGCCACCACGCCTTCGGCCGTGCCCGAACCCGCCTCGGTCTTTCTGCTTGGAATCGGCGCGGTGTTGATGCATAAGCGACGCCGCCGATCGCATTCGTGATACGGACCACGACTGCTTCCCCTAACCCGCTTAATTTGGCGGGCTCGAAAGAACCCGCCGAATTTTCCCCGCAAGGCGTAATTAATGATGGTTAATCAAACCCCCAAAGCCTTCACTCTGATCGAACTACTTGTCGTGATCAGCATCATCACTTTGCTGGTCGGATTACTCCTGCCGATCTTGGGCAAGACCCGTCAAGCCGCCAAAGTGACACGAGAACAAGCCGCAACACGCATGCTCTTAACCGCACATGAGATGTGGACCGCCGAGAACAAAGGCACGCTGTTTTCAACCACCGATTTCTTCCCCAACGAACGCGCCACCAAAGACAATCGCGGCGGAATATTGTGGGACCCCGTGGCCGGCACTAAAGATGCGGGCAGCAATACCGGTTACACCTGGCGGCTGGCCCCGATGCTTGACTACAACTTGGCGGGGGCGTTATTCGTCAACGAACAAGTTCAAGTGCTGGAAGATTACAATCCCGCAGATCCGACGCGATATCACTACAACACCAACCAAGGCCCATCGCTGGGATTGAACAACCAGATCGGACGCCCATTCAATGCTTTTGTTAATCCCGATCCCATCCGAAAAGATACGGACATTGCCTTAGCGTGCGCCATGCTCGTTTCCGCTTCGGCACGAAGCTTCACCGCTTCGGCCACCATCGGCGATAACTATACCGGTGGAAACTGGCGTGTCCAAGTCCCTACAACCCCCTACGACCCCGACGATTTGAATTCGCTGGGCAATGTTGATCTGCGTTGGGAGAACCAAGCCGTGGTTGGCTTCATGGATGGCCACGCCGAACTACTCAACGAAGAAGACGTCACCACCCGCCCCGCTTTATGGGACGGCCGAAGGTAAATACTCGTTAACTCCGCGTCTAATCTGCTTCCCTTACTTGAAGGTTTTCCGATGATCCGAATTTTATTCACTCTGACTATTGTTTTAGTAACCCTCTTTTTCACCATGACCACGGCGTGGGCTTGCCCGTCCTGCGGCTGTGAAGCCGCTGGGCTTAAGCGGGCTGCGGCTTCGCTAGATGCAGTTTCTCAAATAACCCACGACCATGTTCACTCCGAATACACCGGTCCGGAAGCAGATCGCCAAGCGATTCTGGCGATGACCGGCGAGTACAAGGTGAAGTTCCAGTTTCAAGAAACCGTTGCCATCGAACCCGGCTACAAAATCAAAGAGCCTTACATTTCCGGCGCGACCGAGTTCGTCGAAGTGATCGAAGACCGGGGCGACTTCATCTCGCTGCAGCACATTCTGGTCATGCACCCGCAGAACGAAGACGGCAGCCTCGACCAAGAAGCTGATCCCGTTGTCGTCAAGCACTGGCGACAAGACTGGACCTACCAAGACACCGAACTCTTCGCCTTCCGCGGCGACCTGACTTGGGAACGCGTCGAACTTGATCCCGCGGAGGTCAAAGGCACTTGGAGCCAAGCCGTGTTCCAAGTCGATGATTCCCCACGCTACGAATCCATCGGCAAGTGGCAACACGTCGGCGATCGCTCGGCGTGGGAGTCGGCCGAGACGTAGCGCCCCCTGCCCCGCCGCGAGTTTTCCAAACGCTCGGACTACCACGTCCTCGTCGCCCAAAACCGCCACACCATCACGCCCACCGGCTGGGTCCACGAACAAGACAACCACAAGCTCATCCTCGACGACCAAGGCCAACCCCAAACCGTACTCGCGCACGAATCGGGTCTAAATATTTACGACCGCACGGACGATGTCGACTTCACCGCCGGCCGGGTCTACTGGGAAGAGACCGCAGCGTATTGGCAAGACGTGCGCACGATCTGGGCCGATACGTTCGCCCAACACGATACGATCCGCTTGGCCCAAGAAGTCGAGGGGCAAAAACTCTACGCGGCCATGTTTGAACTCGCCGCCGACGTCCGCACCGACGGCTACTCCGCCCAAAGCAAGAAAGCGGCCAACGTGGCCATCCTGTCGTTCCTCAGCCCCTCGGCGGACTGATTGGAAAAACCCACACCTTAACTTAACCCCCGGCCTGACGGACCCCCGTCACGTCGGGGGGTTTGACACATTCAAACCGCACCCGGTTGCCCACCAGACGCGCGAATACCGCCGAGACCTTGAGGCCGGGATCGATCTTGTGGACCTCGGCCTTGGCGAGGACGAGGTCGTTGTCCTGTTCGGGTTCGAGGGTGGCGGGGTCGGTGTCGCGGAAGGCGACGCTGTAGAAAGCGCAGCCGTGGTGTTGGATGAGCACGACGTGTTCGAGGCCGTGGGCTTCGATGAGGAACTTGATCTGGTCGCGGATGCCCGCGAGCTGGTTATCCTGGCCGTAATGACCCGCTAAACAAGCGGGCCCGCCGGGGACCGCGAGGCGGTCGTAGCGCGGCAGATTCAGGTGGGTTTGCAAAAAATCGTCGAATTGCTCGCCGTATCGGCCGTCGGAGCAGTAGATCGCCAGGGCGTGGATGCGGTGGGCGTCGAAGGGTTCGGGGCTGGTGTATAGAGGGGTGTTATCCATGACGCAGAGGCTCGGCCGGGCGGGTCGCCGCGGCGACACCGAAGAAAGGCCCCTGCATCATGGCCCGAGCCGGGGGCTTTGTCCAACTTTGGCAAAGCAGGTTTGTTGGACAGAGGGTTCTATCCGACTTCACGTGCACCCCACGCCAACACAACTTCCGGGGGGTGGGGGCTGAATGTCGCGGCGATGGGAAGTACAGTGTGGGAATGCCCGAGGATGCCACGCCCCCATCGGATATAACGGTTGCGATGAAGGCTGTGCCCGCCGCCGTGACACCTTCGTCTGCAGGGACCGTTGATATGAGCCAGTCCAAAATCGACAAGCCTCGCAGGACAAAGCCGCCGATCACGCAGGTGGTGTTTCACACTTACCCGAAGCTGTTGTTTGTGTGGCCGGTGATCGCGGCGGGTTTTCTGTTGTGGCCGACGGTGGCGTGGTGGCAGATGGATGCCGAGGTCGTCGGTTGGGTTTACTTGGTGACGCTCACGCTGGTAATGCTGACCATCGGGATCGACCTCGAACGCGACCACGCGGTGTTTTGGTTCGTGGTGTTTTTGGCCTTGTTTTTCTTGGGAAAATGGCTGGACGCGACGTTTGACAACTTCACGGGCATCGGCGACCTCTATCGTATTCTCGCCGACCGGGACGTGCAGTACGACGCGTCGTTTGGTTTGTGCTTGAGTTTGCTGTTGTTGCCGCCGTATCTGACGATGTTGATCTACGCCCGGCTGCAGCACCGCTGGCGGATCACGCACAACGAGTTTGAGCATTACTCTTTCGGCCGGGCCGACGACTCGTTGGCCCGCGGGGCCAAGCGGGTGCGCAGCACGTTCCCCGACCTGCTGGAGTTGCTGCTGTGCGGGGCGGGGACGCTGGTGGTGTATTCCGCGACCGGCCGGACCGAGCTGCGACGGATCCCGCACGTGCCGATGATTTTCCTGGTGCGTCGCCGGATCAACAAACTGCTCGAAACCACCTCCGTCACCACCCACCACCAAGACCACCTCAACGAGCTTTACGAAGAGGAAGCGGACTCCGAACAGGACGAGGAAGACGCCCTGCCCAGCGAAGAGCGGGCCGGCATCGGCGGCCGCGACCCGCTGTAAGTCCGCTCCCATACGTTTCGACGTCCCTCCGAGGCTTGGGGACACCAGCGCCCGCAAACTAGGCCAATTCGCCAACGGACAATCGCAATAAAAAAACCCGCGCGAGTTCCGAAGAACATCGCACGGGATTCCGGGGGTCTGAATTTAAGCAAGGGTTATCCCTTACCGATGAAAAGTATGATCATTTCTAACCTGCGAGTCAAGCGGCGAGACAAAAAATGTTTTCCACGTTGGCACGGCAACGGGTTCATGGACTACAATGTATTGAAGTCATCAGCTCATGCTGCCGATATTGTTTCGGATGGGATGCTCGGGCGTATTCAGTCCTGCACGCTCCCGCTAGGGGAATGACCGCCACTTTCTGGTAACACCCTTGGGGTCGATCAGCGTTTCTGCTGGCGATTGACCCATCCGTCTTTCGACTGTTTTTGTACTTTTCCGTGTCTGTATCGCTCGGCTTTGCCGACCGCTCTGGCCCGTCGTACCCCCTTTTTTGCCGAGTTCTTCCATGACGAATCCGATTCGTTTCGCCCAAGGCGACACGGTCCGCCACCCTAAACGCCCCGAATGGGGCCTAGGCACCGTTCGCAGCATCCAAGCCATCGCCCAGCCCGACGGCAGCCGCGCCCAGCGCCTCACCGTGGACTTCGCCAACCAGGGCCGAAAGAACATCAACACCGCGATCGCCCCGCTCATCCGCGACGGCCAAGCCAAGCCCGCCAGCCCCACCAAACCCAAGACCCGGCGAAATACCCCCCAACCTCCCCTCCCTCAACCCGCCACCGCCAAAGCCACCGCTTCCGTCGGTGCCGCGGCTAGCGACTCTTCCGGGGGCGGGGGCGGCACTTCCGGGGGCAGCGGTTGGCTCGACGCCCTCGATTCCGACGGCGCGAAATCCAACAACGAACTCTGGGACCTGCCCGACGAGCTCCGCGACCCCTTCGCTGGCCTCGCCGAGCGTCTCAAAGCCACCCTCCAAACCTACCGCTTCTCCACCGAGCCCAGGGCCTTGATGAACTGGGCCATCGTCCAGACCGGCCTCGACGACCCGCTCTCCAAATACACCCGCTCCGAACTCGAACAAGCCTTCCCCCGCTACGTCCGGGACCGCGACGCCCACCTCAAAGACCTCGTGCGTCAACTCAAGCGGGCCAACGACTTCGCCGCCCTCAAAGACGCCGGCCGCGGCCTCTTCTCCGCCGCCCAGTCCGCCCTCGACAAAGCCATCCGCAACTAAAACCACCTCCCGCCACATCGCCAACGTCAAACCCTCACCCAAGGCACGCGCACTCCAGTGCCCGTGTCCTTGATCTGCATTCCCATCGCCCCTCACAACCCCGGTCGCTTTACAATCGTTCATATGTCCGCCACCCCCGAACAACGCAACCGCGCCGCCGAACTCCGCGACCAGCTCCATCATCACAACCACCTCTACTACACCGACGCCGCGCCGGAAATCGCCGACCGTGACTTCGATGCGTTGCTCCGCGAACTCCAAGACCTCGAAGCACAGTTCCCCGATCTCCAAACCCCCGACTCGCCCACCCAACGCGTCGGCGGCACGCCCATCGACGGCTTCACCACCGTCGCCCACTCCTCCCCCATGTTGTCCATCGACAACACCTACAGCGAAGACGAACTCAAAACCTGGGTCAATCGCGTCAGCCAAGAAATCGCCAAAGACTTCCCCGCCAACGACGGCCTATTCGGCGGTGACGAAAAATCCGCCCTCACCCAGCTCATCCTCGAACCCAAAATCGACGGCGTTGCGCTCTCCCTCCGATACGAACAAGGCGTCCTCACCCAAGCCCTCACCCGCGGCGACGGCACCAAGGGCGACGACATCACCCACAACATCAAAACCGTCAACGCGATCCCCTTAAAACTCAACGATGCCCCGTTGCCGATCCCGCCGGTGCTCGAAGTCCGCGGCGAAGTCTACATGCCCCACGCCGTCTTCCACCGCGTCAACGCCCAACGCGAAATCGACGGCCTCGACCTCTTCGCCAACCCCCGCAACTCCACCGCCGGCACCCTCAAACAAAAAGACCCCGCCAAAGTCCTCCGCGGCCTCGCCTTCATCGCCCACGGCCGAGGCGAACTCTCTGATAACGCCGCGGAAAACTTCACCCAAACCCACGACCGTTATCTGAAAGCCCTGCAAACCCTCGGCCTACCCACGCACGACGATTTCAAAGTCTGCGATTCCGCCGACGACGCCTGGGACTTCGTCCAAGCCTTCGACCAAAAACGCCACGCCCTGCCCTACGACACCGACGGCATGGTCATCAAGTTCAACCGCTACGACGTCCAAGACCAACTCGGCACCCGCTCCAAATCACCGCGCTGGTGCATCGCCTACAAATACGCCGCCGAGCAAGCGACCACGAAACTCGAAGCCGTCGAATGGCAAGTCGGCAAGACCGGCAAGCTCACGCCGCGGGCAACCATGACCCCCGTCCTTCTCGCCGGCACGACCGTCACCCACGCGTCCCTGCACAACTTCGGCGAGATGCTGCGCAAAGACATCCGCGTCGGCGATACCGTCGTCATCGAAAAAGCCGGCGAAATCATCCCCCAAGTCGTCCGCGTCGTGAAAGACCAACGCCAAGGCACAACTCCGCGGCCCTTCGCGCCCGACCGATGCCCCGAGTGCAACACGCCGGTGCAGATCGAGATGGACAGTCGGCGGATCCAGGAACTCGAAGTCCACGAACGCAAAGTCGAACGCGAACAAAAGCGAGCGGAAAAGCTCGCCGCCAAACCACGCGAGATCGAAAAACCCGACCCGCTCGGCCCGCTCGACGAAACCGCGCGCTACTGCCCCAACCCCGAATGCCCCGCCCAGTTCCGCGAACGGCTGACGCACTTCGTCGGCCGAAACCAGATGGACATCGACGCTTTGGGCGAAAAAACCATCCATCAACTCGCCGATGCGGGACTCATCCAAAACCTCGGGGATATCTTCCGCTTGCACGAAAAACGTGAAGAACTCTTGGCCCTCGAACGCATGGCTGAGAAAAAAGTCGACAACCTCATCCAAGGCATCGAAGACGCCAAAGGCCGGGGCTTGGCGCGTGTGTTGGCCGGGCTGACCATCCGACACGTCGGCGCGAACGGCTCGAAAATCTTTGCCCGTTCCTTCGGCAACATCGACGCCCTGATGGCCGCCGACCTCGAAC
>CAYPCC010000028.1:19031-19545 GCA_964409095.1 uncultured Phycisphaera sp.
AACAACTCGAAGCCCTCGAAGACGTCGGCCCGATCACCGCCCAATCCCTCCACGACTTCCTCCACAGCGATGCCGGCCAACACGTCATCGACGAACTCAAGCACGCCGGCATCGACCTGACCGAACCTCAACCCGCAGCTTCCCCGGCGGCAGAGGACTCAGCCTTCGCGGGCAAAACGATCGTCCTTACCGGCACGCTCGAACAGTTCAACCGCAACGAACTCAAAGCCCAACTTGAAAAACTCGGGGCCAAAGTCAGCGGTAGCGTCAGTGCCAGGACCGACCTGCTGATCGCGGGCGAATCGGCCGGCTCCAAACTCACCAAAGCCCAATCGCTGGGCGTTGAGGTCTGGAACGAAGCCCAACTGCTCGAACACCTGCCGGGGTAAGCGGGCGCGGATTCACTTGTCAAAGAGCGAGCCGATGATTCCCACTCACCTTTCCGCCGTGGCAGACGTGGGGTGGGCGGTGATGGGTCGTTTTTACGCCAAGACGCCAAGACGCGGAGACGCCA
>CAYPCC010000029.1:0-19536 GCA_964409095.1 uncultured Phycisphaera sp.
CGACCTCGACGAACAAGCCGACGGCCGATGGAAAGTCACCGTCAAAAACCTCAAGGGCGGCAAGACCAAAACCCGCGTCGCCAAGTTCGTCTTCATCGGCGCGGGCGGCGGCAGCCTGCCGCTGCTCCAAAAGTCCGGCATCGACGAGGCCAAAGGCTTCGGCGGCTTCCCCATCGGCGGACAATGGCTGATCTGCCAAAACCCCGACCTCGTCAAGCAGCACAAAGCCAAGGTCTACGGCATGTCGCCCGGCGCCGCGCCCACCATGGCCGTGCCCCACCTCGACCTCCGCGTGATCGACGGCCAAACCTCGCTGCTCTTTGGCCCCTACGCCGCGTGGACCACCAAGTTCCTCCACGAGACCGGCAAGTTCACCGACCTCTTCAAATCCATCAAGGCCGACAACCTCGCCTCCCTCACCAAAGTCGGCCTCTACAACCTGCCCCTCGTCAAATACCTCATCCAGCAAGGCCTCCAAAGCATGGAGACCCGCTTGGGCGAACTGCGCAACTTCTATCCCGCCGCCAAGAAAGAAGACTGGAAACTCATCGACGCCGGCATCCGCGTCCAAGCGATCAAGAAAGAAGACGGCGACGCGGGCATCGTCCACTTCGGCACCGAAGTCGTCACGAATAAATCGCGTACCATCTCCGCCCTGCTGGGCGCCTCGCCCGGCGCATCGGTCTCGACCAACATCATCCTCGACGTGGTCAAACGCTGCTTCGCCGACCACCTCGCCACCGACGCCGGCCACGCCCGGATGAAACAGATGGTGCCCACCTACGACATCGACCTCATCGCCGACTCCGCGGCCGACGAACAAAAACGCCATAGCGATGAAGCCTTGCGTTCGTTGAATCTTGCCTAACTTTTTCCCATCGCCGACCGAGACTCCGCCATGCAACGCGCCTGCTTCACGCTCCAAATCAAGCCCGACAAGATCGAGGAATACAAACGCCTCCACCAAGACGTTTGGCCGGACATGCTCAACGCCTTGACCCGCCACGGCTGGCACAACTACTCGCTGTTCCTCAAGCCCGACGGCCAACTTATCGGCTATTGCGAAACGCCGGACTTCGACGCCGCCGTCGCCAGCATGCAACACGAAGAAGTCAATCAACGCTGGCAAGAAGGCGTGAAGCATCTTTTCGAGCCCTTGCCCGGCGACAACCCCGACACCTCGATGCAGCCGCTCGAAGAAGTGTTTCACCTGGATTGAAAACAGATTGAGCCGCGAATCAACGCAAATGAACGTGAATCAATATTGACCGTAAACCCTCGATCCTTTCACTTCTCATTGGCGTCCATCCGCGTTCATTCACAGCTAAAAAACAACGACCCTCAAGAATCATTAACCCCCTGCTGAGACCCGACCGATGCCCAAGATTTCCGCCGCCGCCCAACGCCGTGCCCTCGAAGCACTGGACCACTTCAAGATCGAGCTGCCCTCTTGGGGCTTCTCCGACACCGGCACCCGTTTTGGCAAATTCGCCCAAGACGCCGCCGCGTCCAACCTCGACGAAAAACTCCACGACGCCGGCCACGTCCACGCCCTCACCGGCGCCTGCCCCACCGTCGCCGTCCACGTCCTCTGGGACTTCGACAACCCCGGCGACCCCGCCTCGGCCAAGAAGACCAAAGCCCTGGCCAAAAAACACGGCGTCGCCATCGGCTCGGTCAACCCCAACCTCTTCCAAGACCAAGAGTACAAACTCGGCTCGTTCTGCTCGCCCGACGCCAACGCCCAACAAGCCGCGATGAGCCACTGCTTCGACTCGGTCGCCCTCGGCAAGGCCGTCGGCAGCAAGTCGCTGGCCATGTGGATGGCCGACGGCACGAACTACCCCGGCCAAGACAACATCCGCCGCCGGTTCAACGACATGAAAGCCGCGTTCAAAAAACTCGGCGGCAAGATGGCCAAGGACTGGAAAAACTCGACCCTGCTCATCGAGTACAAACCCTTCGAGCCCGCCTTCTACCACACCGACATCCCCGACTGGGGCGCTTCACTGCTGCTCTGCCAACACGCCGGCAAAAACGCCAGGGTCCTCGTCGACACCGGCCACCACCTGCCCGGCTGCAACATCGAACAGATCGTCGCCCTCCTGCTCAACGAAGACCGCCTCGGCGGATTCCACTTCAACGACCGCAAATACGCCGATGACGACCTGACCCTCGGCAGCATCGACCCCTATGCCGTGTTCCGCATCTTCAACGAGATCTCGCAATATGAGCATGACCAAAAGATGGTTCCGGGCAGCGCGAAGATCGACTACATGATCGACCAGTCGCACAACCTCAAGCCCAAGCTCGAAGCCATGGTGCAGACCGTCTGCGAGGCCCAGAAAAACTTCGCCAAGGCCCAACTGGTTGATCGCCAAGCCCTCGCCAAAGCCCAGGCCACCGGCGACATCGTCGCGGCCGAGTCGGTCCTCAAAGACGCCTTCGACACCGACGTCTCGGACCTCTTGGCCAAGTGGCGTAAGAAGCACGGCCTCGCCGCCGACCCGCTCGCCGAACTGCGTGCCAGCAAGATCATCGCCAAGCTCGGCAAGGAACGAAAGGCCGCCCGCGACGCCGCCGGCATCACCGCCGGCTCGTCGTACGCATGATTAAATTCTTGTCCAATCCAACCCAACAAACCCCATGCCTTTCCGCGTGGGGTTTTTAAATGAAGAGTCGCCACTAGCCCAAACCCTACGCCTCACGCAACAATTGAGCTTCGATATAGTGGTTGCCTGCGGTTGCTTTAGGCAGCCCAAGAGCTTTGTTTAAAACCGACAAATATAGAATCGGCACCATCTACCTCGTTGAGAATAAGTCATGCCCACTTTCCCCGTGCCCCGCATTCAAGGTGATTGGCGGCCGCTCTTCACGCCCGCCAAATACGGGTGATACGTCAACGACCACTCGATCCTCCGCGACACGTCGGGGGCGTGGCACCTCTTTGGGATCACGAGTCACGCCGAGTCTGATATGGCTGAACAGGAGCGTTACTTCGTCCACGCATGTTCCGACTCGATCACCGAACCGATGCGAGAGGCCGGCAAGGTCTGTGACACGGGCCTGCGGGCGTGGGCGCCGAGCGTGATCTATCACGACCGGCGGTACTACATGTTCTACGGCCCCGCCCCCACCCGGCTCGCCACCTCGGACGAACTCAATCACTGGATGGAAAACCCGATCTACCTCCACGACGCGCCGCTCGACGCCGCCCACCGCGACCACTTCGTGCTTGAAGTCGAGCCGGGCCGTTGGCTGATGTACGCCACCGGGATCTCGAATCGTTACGGCGTCGTGTCGGTGTTTGAGTCCACCGACCTGATTCAATGGCGGTTCGTGCGTTATGCGTTGGAGACCGCCGGCCGAGCCCCGCTCAACCCGCCGTGGGGCGCGACCGAGTCCGCTTTTGTCGTTCACATCGACGGGGCGTATTACTTATTCGTGACTTACACCGACTGCCAAATTCAGAACTATCACAATACGCTGGTATTCCGATCCGAAGACCCCACCGACTTCGGCACATACACCGGCGATAACGACGCAGACGGCGTCGTCGCCACCCTCTTCGCCCACGCGCCGGAAGTAATCCGCGATGACGACGGCCGGTGGTACATCACCACCGCAGGCTGGAGGAACTATGACACGCCCGTCGAGGGCGGCGTCGCCGTTGCGGAACTCGTCTGGGAGTAATGCAGGACTCGAAACATAAAAAACCGCCCGCGATCCGAGATCGCGGGCGGTTTTCGTTAGTCGGGGCGACAGGATTCGAACCTGCGGCCTTCCGGTCCCAAACCGGACGCTCTACCAAGCTGAGCTACGCCCCGAGGGCCAGCCCCACATCTTACTCGTTTCCGCGGCCGGGGGTTTCACCGGCTGAGGGCTTATTTTTTCGCCGCCGCAAGACTTCCGACGGCGCGGGCAGGGTTTGGCTGTTTTCCTTGATTTCTGAGCGTTCGACCATCGTCACCCGCTACGCCGGATAGCCCTGGTCCAACGGCTGGATCGCCGCCAGCACCGCGTCTTTCACCGGCCCGCCGATGAGCGCCGACTGGCCGGGCCAAATCCGAAACTTCGCCCGGACCACGTCGTAGTCGCTCCCCGCCGCCTCGGGGTCACTTTTCGCCAAGCTCGGCGGCAGCAGGATCGCGCCGGGAAACTGCGCCGCCGCGCCCCGGCAAACCCCGTCGATCGCTTCGACAAACGCCGCCTCCTGATCGCGCGGCACGTGGATGTCCAGATACACCCGCGTGAACCCGTCGGGGTAGCGGATGACGTTGGCGACGTTGCGGTTGGGGGTGCGGACCTGGGCCCCGACAAAATTGTTGATCGTGGTGTAGCGAACCCCGACGTTATCGACGATGCCGATCTGCCCGCCGATGTCCACTATGTCGCCGACGTCGATGAGGTCGACAAAGATCAGCGTCAACCCCGCGATGATGTCCTGCACCAGAAGCTGCGAGCCGAAGCTCACCGCGAGACCGATGACCGTCGCGCTGGCGATATAGGTTTTCAGGTCGATGTTGAGCTGATAGAGAATGATGCCTAGGGCCACGAAATAAATGACGAAGACCGTGAGGCTCACGGCAAACTGAATCAGCGTCCGCGGCTTATCGGTGTGCGAAAACCGCCGACGGATCAGCGAGCGCGAGTAGGCTTGGATCAGCTTCACCAGCGTGAACGAAAACAGCGCTACTCCAAAAATCGTCAGCAACCGTATTTACCACGCCACCCCAGTAACGGGGGTTTGGTGCAGGTCCTGAAGCAGGGTGTCGATGGCCAGCGTCAAACTGCCGGGGAACCGTGGCCTCATTTATTTCACATCGGCGAGGTAAGCGGCCAGCAGGTCGCGGCAGGCGTGCAGGTCGTCGAGGTGGACCATCTCGACGACGGTGTGGATGTAGCGCGTCGGGCAGGAGAGCGTGAACGCGCGGGTGCCGCCGGCCGCTTTTTGGATGCCGGCCGTGTCCGTGCCGCCGCGGGCGAGGATCGAACGCTGGACTTTGATCTTCTTTTGCTCGGCGACGCGTTCCATGTCTTCGAGGATGCCGACGTCCGCGATCGACGCGCCGTCCATCACGGTGAGCGCCGCGCCTTCCCCTTGCACCGTACACCGCTGGTCGTCGGGACTTCCGGGGGTATCGACGCAGAGCGTCACGTCGATGCCGATGCCGATGTCGGGGCGAACGGTGTAAGACGAGGTGATCGCGCCGCGGAGGCCGACTTCTTCTTGAACGGTGAACACGGCGTGGACCTCGCAGGCGTGTTTCGTGTCGTCGGCGACGAGTTTGCGGATCGCTTCGATGGCGACCCAGCAGGCGACGCGGTTGTCCATGCATTGGCTGACGATGGTGTTGCCGACCATGGAAAACGGGGCGTTGAGCGTGACCATGTCGCCGATCTTGACGCGCGCTTTGACCTGTTCTTTGGGCAAACCCAGGTCGATGAGCAGGTCGCTGACTTCGGGGATTTTTTTGCGCTCTTCGTCCGATGCGATGTGCACCGGCTTTCCGCCGGGGTTCATCACCCCCGGCAGATCGCCCCCGGAAGTCGAGACGGTGACGAGGCGAGCGAAGAGGTTGCGCGTATCGAAACCGCCGACGTTCTGGACGCGGAGGAAGCCGTCGTCCCCGACGTGGCGGACGAGGAAGCCGATCTGGTCCATGTGGGCGGCGAGCATCACTCTCGTCGGCCCCCCGGAATCTTCGTCTGCGCTTTCGGGAGCTTTGGTCGCTTCGCGCACCGCGATGATCGAACCCATCGGATCGATACTCACATCGTCAAACAGTCCCTGGATTTCCGAAAGGATCAGATCACGGACCCGGCCTTCACGGCCCGGC
Source organism: uncultured Phycisphaera sp. (assembly GCA_964409095.1). Lineage (GTDB taxonomy): Bacteria > Planctomycetota > Phycisphaerae > Phycisphaerales > Phycisphaeraceae > Algisphaera. Next base: position 5,841 of record CAYPCC010000029.1, read on the forward strand.
ACGCCCGGCGTTTGCGTTAGTTTTTCAAGTAATTCCATGCGGTGAATGATACCGCAATCCGAAGTCCGCGAACCGCCCCGCTACTTTTTGGGAATCCAGTTAACCGACTCGATCTTCCCGGCAAGGTCCACGTCTTTCTGTGTCACCCGCCCGTCCGCGTCGTGCGTGTTCAGCTTGATCTCGACGGTGTTGTAGACGTTGAACAACTCGGGGTGATGCCCCGCCGCCTCGGCCTCGAAGCCGACGCGGACGATGAAACCTATCGCCTCTTTGAATGTGCCAAACTCAAAACGCTTGGCCAATTTGTCGTCGCCGTAGGACCAACCCGGCAGGTCGGCGAGGGCGGCGGTGATGGTTTGGGACGAGAGCGGTTCGGGCATGGCGGTACTCCGGTGTTGAGGGTGTAGGATTGACCCTTGCAGTGTAGAACCGCGCGGCGGCTATTCCACGATCTTCTGGAGAAACTCGGCCAACCGTCGGCCGAGGCCCGCAATCGTCTGGGCGGTCTTTTCGTCTTTGAGTTGATCTTTTTCGTCGAACGCTTCGTGCGCCTTGGAGAGCGCATACTGCTGCGGCAAGACGATGACTTGGATGTTGCCCAGGATCGCCCGGAGGTGGACCAAGCCGCGCAGGCCCCCGAGCCCGCCGGGGGAGGCGGCCATGATCACGGCGGCCTTGCCGGCAAACGCGGCGAGCGGCGGCTCGCCCTCGGCCGGGCGCGACGCCCAGTCGATCGCGTTTTTCAGCGCCGCCGAGACCGACGAGTTGTACTCGGGCGAAGCGATCAAAAAGCCGTCGGCCGACTTCATCAACGCTTTAAGCTTTGTCGCGTTATCCGGGGCGCCTTTGGCTTCGACGTCTTCATCAAACAACGGCAACGGGTAGGCGTCCAGATCAATCATCGTGACCTTCGCTCCGGCGGCCTCCGCGGCGCTTGCCGCGCAGCGAACGAGTTTCTTGTTGAACGAACCGGCACGGAGGCTGCCGGCAAACGCGAGGATGTGGACTTGTTTCATATTCGTAATCTAGGCCGATCTAACGATCGTTTCCATGTGGCGGGCCCATGAATTCGCTATGATCGCGTGCTATTGACTTGACATTATCGCTCATTAATCAGGAATCCGACATGGCCAGCAACGACGGCATGAACTACGCCCCCACCGGCAAACCCGACCCCGTGGTCGGCCCCGGCGAATTCTGTTTCGCCGTCGCGGCCATGGACCACGGCCACATCTACGGCCAGACCAACGGCCTCACCGAGGCCGGAGCCACGCTTCAATATGTCTTCGATGCCAACCATCCCGAGGCCGCAAAATCGCTCGCCGAGAAACACGGGGCGACCCACGTCACCGACCTGCAAATCATTCTCGACGACCCCGAGATTCAGCTCGTCGCGGCGGCGGCCATCCCCAACGTCCGCGCCGAGCTGGGCATCAAGTGCATGGACGCCGGCAAGCACTACTTCACCGACAAGACCCCGCTGACCAGCCTCGAACAACTCGAAGCCGTGGAGGCCGCCGTCGCCCGCACCGGCAAAAAATACATGTGCTATTTCTCCGAACGCCTCCACGTCGAGTGCGCCATGCACGCCGGCACGCTCATCGAGCAGGGCGCGATCGGCCGAGTCCTCCAAGTCACCGGCTTCGGACCCCACCGCCTCGGCGATCCCAAGGGCCGACCCGACTGGTTCTACAACCACGAGCAATACGGCGGCATCCTCTGCGACATCGGCAGCCACCAGATCGAACAGTTCCTCACCTACGCCGGCTGCCAGGACGCCACCGTGCAAGCCTCCAAAGTCGCCAACTACAACCACCCCGACTTCCCCGAACTCGAAGACTTCGGCGACTGCACGCTCATCGGCGACAACGGCGCGACCATGTATTTCCGCGTCGATTGGTTCACGCCCGACAAGCTACGCACCTGGGGCGACGGCCGAACATTTATTACCGGAACCGAGGGCACCCTCGAGCTGCGAAAATACATCGACGTGGCGAAAGATGATCATGTCCAAGACGTGCTCATCCTCGTCAACGCCGACGGCGAGCAACGCATGGAACTTGCCGGCCAAGTCGGGTTCAAGTTCTTCGGCCAACTCATCCGCGACTGTATCGACGGCACCGAAACCGCCATGACCCAGGCCCACGCCCTCAAAGCCGCCGAGCTCTGCGTCCGTGCTCAGATGCAGGCCCAGCACCTCACCGCCTAACGGCGTCGCTCACTTTCAACCCGCTGACTTGCGCCCGATAACCCCGCAATTTGCGGGAAAATCATGAACGTCTTTTTGCTGCGCCTTGAATCCGACCGTTTTTTTGTCGATACCCCTGGGGTCCAGAGAGAGAATCCACGGAGGCCGGCACCATGGGACACCCCACGTCCCCCCCACCATCTCAAACCCCGCCCCACCGCCCCACGCCCCTGCGCACCTACGCCTGGGCCAGCGGCGCGATGGCCGTGGCCGCCTGCGGCGTGGTCGCTTTGGCGTTGTTGCCCCAAGCCATGGCGACCAAACCCTTCGCCGCCATGGGATTGGGTGCCGTGCTGCTCGGGCTGAGCGTCTTGGCCCTGCGTTTGATGCTCAAGCGTATGCAGACCCTCCAACACCTCGGCGACGTGCTCGCCGCGTGGTCCCACGACGAACCCGACCTCGAAGCGCTACGCCTCACTGCCTCAACCGATCCGACTTCCGCCAACTGGAACCGCCTGATCGACGAACTGGCCGAGTCCCGTCAAACCGCGCGACACGCTAAGGCCTACGAACAACTCACCCAGCCCGCGACCCGCGCCGCCGACCACGACGGCGCGTTCGACGCGTTGCCCCACGGCGTGGTCGTCGTCAATCCCGACGCCCTGATCACCGCCGTCAACGGCGCCGCCTCCCGCATGCTCATGCGCAGCCGCGACCGCCTCGTCGGCGCCCCGATCGACAAGGTCATCCCCGAAGAATCTCTAGGCGGCCTGATCCGAAATGTCTTGGCCGACCCGACCAGCCGCGGCGGCACCGTCGAGATTCAGCTTAACCCCGGTGAAAACGAGCAGGCCATCATTCGCGCCACCGTCCGCCCCGTCGGGCAAGCCCACCAACAGCGCAGCGCCCTGATCTACTTTGAAGACCTCACCCAGCAGCGCACCGCCGACCAATCCCGCAACCTCTTCGTCGCTCAGGCCACGCACGAACTCCGCACCCCGCTGACCAACATCAGCCTCTACCTCGAACGCGCCATCGACCTCGACGAACACGAAACCGCCGACCGCGCCGAGTGTCTGAACGTCATCAACCAAGAAGTCCTCCGCCTCGGCCGGGTGGTCGAAGAAGTCCTCTCGGTCTCCGAGATCGAGGCCGGCTCGCTCAAAGTCCGCCGAGACGATGTCCGCCCCGACGACATCATCCGCAGCCTCGAACACGAGTACGCCCCGCAGGCCAAAGATAAATCCATCACGCTGACCTTCGACCTGCCGCCGAAGCTCTCGGTCGTGCAAGGCGACCGCGAAAAGATCACTCTCGCGTTGCACAACCTGCTGGGCAACGCCCTGAAGTACACCCCTGCGGGCGGTCAAGTCGGCGTCCAACTGCTCGAACACGACGGCCACATCAAGGTCCACGTCACCGACACCGGCATCGGCATCAACGACCACGAACTCGCCAAAGTCTTCGAAAAGTTCTACCGCGCCGACGACTCGCGCCTGCAAAACATCGGCGGCAGCGGGCTGGGCCTCGCGCTGGCCCGCGACGTGATCCGCCTCCACGGCGGCGACATCACCGTCGAATCGGAAATCAACCAAGGCAGCACCTTCACGCTCACCCTCCCGATCAACGCCGCCGTCGGCAGCCGCACCTAACCCCCGAAAGACGCCACCACCCGATGCGTATCGAGACGCAAAAAGTCGGGGCCGTCACGGTCTTTGAACCGCAAGGCCCAATCATTCAGGACGACGCCGACGACTTCGGCGGCCGCCTGCAAGAGACCCTGCGCACCAGCATGGGGCGCTTGGTCGTGGACGTCTCGGCCGTGCCGTACCTCGATAGCCGCGGGCTCGAAATCCTCGCCGACACCGCCAAATCCCTACAACAAACCGGCCAATCGTTGCGTCTCTCCGGGGCCAACGAAACCCTGCGTACCGTCTTCGACCTCACCGAACTCTCGACGATGTTCGACCACTACCAGGACGTCAACACCGCGGTCCGGAGCTTCCTGTGAGTCGCCTCCCGACCCCGCCCAGCCCCGCCCCGGCCGACCACGCCGGCAGCCCGCCGCCGCGTAACGCCGCCGCCCGCGCCCGCATCGGCGACCTCTTGCTGCGCGACGGCACGGTCACGCAGGCGCAGCTCGAAGAAGCGCTGGGCAAACAGAAATCCAGCGGCAAGATGCTCGGCGAAATCATGGTCGAGGCCGGCCTGATCAACTCCGGACAACTCGTCTACACCCTCGCCGAATCACTGGGCGTCAAAGGCGTTCAACTCCGCCACGGCCTGATGGACCCGGCGCTCCTGAAACTCATCGGGCAAGACGAAGCCGAACGACTCCGCGTCATGCCCCTGTTCAAAGTCCACGGCACGATCACCGTCGCCATGGCCGAGCCCCAGTCGCTGCCCACCATCGACCGCCTCCGCCAACTCACCGGCTGCCGGGTACGTCCTGTACTGGCGCTCGAAGCCGAGATCCGCGACTTCACCAAACGCTACGCCGGGGAAGACGTCGACGTCGATGCGTTTCTCACCTCGCTCGCCGAGACGGATGTCGAAGTCGTCGACCGCGAACAGGTCGACGAAGACCCCGAATCCAGCCTCGACCGCATGGTCGAAGGCAGCCCGATTGTGAACCTCGTCAACGTCGCCATGCTCACCGCGATCAAGGACGGGGCCAGCGACCTGCACATCGAACCCGACCGCAAATCCACCCGCATCCGCTACCGGATCGATGGTGTGCTGCGCGATTTAATGTCGCCCCCGCCTGGGATGCACAACGCGATCGTCTCCCGCGTCAAAGTCATCGGCAAGATGGACATCGCCGAGAAACGCCTGCCCCAGGAAGGCCGGGTCCGCCTGTTTGCGGATGGCCAAGACATCGACCTCCGCGTCTCGAGCATGCCGACGCTGCTGGGCGAAAAGCTCGTCGTCCGCGTGCTGGACAAACGCAACCTCCGCGTCCGCATGGAAGACCTGGGCTTCCGCGCCGAGGCGCTCGCGTCGTTTAAAACGATGCTCCACGAGCCGCACGGCTTGGTCCTCGTCACCGGCCCCACCGGCAGCGGCAAAACCACCACGCTCTACTCGGGCCTCGACCTCCTGCGCTCCAGCGAACGCAACATCGTCACCGTCGAAGACCCCGTCGAATACCAACTCGACCTCATCAACCAGATCCAAGTCAACGAACAGGTCGGCCTGGGCTTCGCCAAGGCGCTGCGCTCGATCCTTCGGCAAGACCCCGATGTCATCATGATCGGCGAGATCCGCGACCAGGAAACCGCCCGCGTCGCCGTGCAGGCCGCGCTCACCGGCCACCTCGTCCTCGCCACGCTGCACACCAACGACGCCCCCGGCGCGGTCGCCCGCTTGCTCGACATGGGCATTGAGCCGTACCTCTTGAGTTCCGCGCTCAACGGCGTCGTCGCCCAGCGCCTCGCCCGAACCGTTTGCCCGCACTGCAAGACCAAGTATTACCCCACCGAAGATGCGCTGGCCGACGCGATGATCCCCGAAAAAACCGGCAAGCCTTTTGCCCGCGGCACCGGCTGCGCCAAGTGTCACAACTCGGGCATGCTCGGCCGATGCGGCTTCTACGAAGTCATGGAAGTCTCGCCCGCGCTGCGCCGCTTCGTCCACCGCGGCGCCGCGTCCCACGAGATCCGCGAAGCCTGGCAAAAAGAAGGCGGACGCACGCTCCGGCAAGAGGGCGTCGAGATCGCCATGCGCGGCGACTGCAGCCTCGAGGAAGTCCTGCGCGTCACGCATCACGACGACCTGGCGGCGCCGGAAGAATCTGCCACCCCCGCTGCAAACCCCCAACCGCGGAGGGCCGCAGGGTGAGTTCGCTGCCCACCTCCATCTCGACCGCCGCCCGGGCACAGCCCAAGGCCAAAGCCGCGAAAAAATCCCGCGGCCCACGCCTCTCGCTCGCCGCCCGCTACAACCGGCAACGCAACCTGCTGTTCGTCGCCCGGCAGATGCAGGTGCTGCTCGCCTCGGGCACGCCCGTCGTCTCCGTGCTCGAAGGCATCGAACGCCAAACCACCGATCCGCTGTGGCGCGACGCCCTCACCGGCATCCGCAAACACGTCGAAGAAGGCATGAACCTCTCGGCCGCGATGGCCCAGTACCCCCATCTCTTCGACCGCGTCTTCCGCAGCCTCATCGAAGCGGGTGAGACCGCCGGCCAACTCCCGCAGATGCTCGAACGCCTCGTCAAGCTCACGCAGAAAGACATCCAGATGCGCAGCGGCATCCTCGGGGCGATGCTCTACCCCGCGATCCTGCTCTCCGTCGTCGTCGTGGTGTTGTGCATCACGTTGATCGTGGTCGTGCCGCGTTTCACGATGTTGTTTGAGTCGTTGAACGTGCCCATCCCGCCGACGACGCAGGCGACGCTATTCGCCAGCAACGTGCTGCGGGGGTATTGGTGGGCGCTGCTCGCGGTGCTGGTGGCGGGCGGCTTCGGCTTGTTCGCTTGGCTGCGTACCGACCACGGCCAACAATCCCTGCATACCCTCGCCCTGCGCATGCCCGTCGTCGGCAAACTCACGCAGAGCTTTGTCACCGCCCGCATCGTGCGGCTCTTGGGCGTCTTGATGAACAGCCACCTGCCGTTACTGCAAGTGCTCGAACTGGTTCGCGGCTCGGCGGGGAATCGGCATTACGCCGCGCTCATCGAGCGGGCCGAGGACGCCGTCGGCCGGGGCGAGCCGGTGAGTAGCGCCTTCAACAACCCCGACCTGATCACGCCGTCGGTCTACGAAGCCTTCCGCAGCGGCGAGGCCAGCGGACGCATCGCGCCGTCGCTGATCACCGTGGCCGACTTCCTCGAAGAGGAAAACGACGTGATCGTGCGCTCGCTCACCAAAATTCTTGAGCCGTTGATCCTCATCGTGCTCGGCGGCATGGTCGGACTTCTGGCGGTTAGCATGTTCTTACCTTTGTTCGACCTCACGGCCATGGCGGGAGGTGGCGGATGAGTTGGTTAAAACCCACCACCACCCCGATCGGCCTCGACCTCGGCGCGACCACCCTGCGAGCGGCGCAGCTTCGCCGATCGGGCGACGGCTGGACCTCGCTCGACGCGATCGAGCTGTCGCGTCTGCACCCCGGCCAAGCGTTTACTGCTGAGGAAGCCCAGCGGCTCGCCGCGGTGTTGCAGCGCCGGTCGTTCGTCGGCCGATCGCTGGTGGTGTCGCTGCCCAACCGCGACCTGATCCGCGGACTCATCGAGGTCGGCGGCAAGGCCGAGGGCGGCCCGATGCTCGAAGCGGCGGTGGAAATTGAACGCACCCACGGCCTTGAGCCCGGCCAATACGAACTCGCCGCCTGGATGCCACCCACATCAGGCGCACGCCGGCAAACCGCCGTGTGCGTCAACGGCTGTCGGCATGACGCGGCCCAATCCTTGCTCAACGCATTCGACGCCGCGGGATTGACGGTCAAAGCGCTCGACAGCCGAGCGTGCGCGATCGGCCGGGCGTTTGACACCGATTCCGCCGCGTCGCCTTCGCTGACCGCCGTGCTCGACATCGAGTCCGACGGCACCGAATTGATCCTGCTCCACCAAGGCGGCGTCGTTTACCAACGCCCGCTCATCGAAGCGGGCCTTGACCAGGTCGAGAAGCGTTTGGCCGAGCATGGCCTCGACGCCGCGACCACGCAGCATGTGCTTAAAACCATGGGCCTCGCCACCGTCCAACACGCCCACGCCGAGCCGGTCCGCAAAGCACTGGGCAACTTCACCCGCAGCCTAGCGCAAGAAGCGTTGCCCGCGATGGACTACGCCACCCGGCTGTACGCCGACCTGCCGATCGAGCGATTCGCCGTGGTCGGCCGCGGCGCGTCCGTGCCGCTTTTGGGCTACGAAATCCAGCAACAGCTGCGTCTCACCGCCTCGGCCTCGCCGATCGGCGTTGCCGGGCTCGACGACGCGGCCAGCTTTGCCATCGCGCTGGGCTTGACCCTTCACCCCGAGGAGGCGTCATGGGCAGCGGCGTAAATCTCATCCCCGCTTCGATCCGCGCCCGACGGCTCGAACGCCGCCGCGTCGGCCACGGCCTCACCGCGACCGCGATCTACCTGTCGCTGCTCTTCGCCGCGACGGTCGGCTACCTCGCGCTTAACGCGCCCCGCTCCGCCGACGCAGCCGCCAAAGCCCTGGCCGTGGACACCGACCGCGTTGCGCTCTTGCGGAGTCAGGTCGCCACGCTCAAGACCGACCTCATCGAAGCCGACCGCCAGCTTGCGGGGGCTCGGGTGCTGTCCGAACGGCCCGACTGGAGCACGCTGCTGCGCCTCGTCGCGCTGGCCGCCGGCCCCGAAGTCGTGCTCAACGACTTCTCGCTGGGCACCACCGGCCCGACCATCGAGGCCGGGGCGTGGGTCACTGTCGGCGGCATCGCCACTGACCCGTGGACCGTTTCGTCATTTGCCCTGCGTCTCGAAGATACGGGGCTGTTCGACGAAGTGAAGATCGAATCGTCCCGCCGCGAGCCGTTAGGCGACCGCGCGGCGACGGGCTTTGTCCTGCGTTGTGAATTGCTCGAAGCCCAGTCCACGAAAGAGGGGCCATGATGTCGATCCGTCTGAAGCATCAACCCGCCTGGCTGATCTGGAGCGGCGGCGCGGTCATCGCCATGGCGTTGACGTGGACGGCCTACACCTTCGTCGTCGTGCCCCACCACGAGCGCGCCCGCCACGCCGACGAAGTCAACACCGCCGCCGCCGACCAACGCGACACCGCCCAGCAGCTCGAAGACCAACTCAACGTCTTGATGGACGTGCTGGATCAGCGTCGCCAATCCCTCGACGCGATGCCGCTTAAGCTCGGCGACCGACAAGACCTCAACCGCCACATCGCCGCGCTCATCCAACTCGCCCAAGACCGGGGCCTCGAAGTCCTGCAACTTCAGCCCGGCGAATCCATCCCCGGCGAGCACTACGACCTGACGGGCCTAAGGCTCGAAGCCGTCGCCGACTTCCCCGCCCACCTGGCTTACCTCGATGCGCTCCACGCCGCGTTCCCCGACGTCAGCGTGGTCGGTATGGAGCTGCGGAGCAGCCCCCGCGACGCCAACCCCCGCCCGCGGGCCGTGCTGAATCTGGTGTGGTTCACCGCCGTCCAAGACTCGGCGTTGTCCCGGGCCGACGGCAACATCCGATAAAAGAATTTGCTTGTTTTCAAGCCTTTTTCACTTGCCCGCGGGTGCGTTATATCGGCTTCTTAGGGTGCTATGGCACTCACCAAAGAACGTAAAATCCTGATCGCCGTCGCCGGCCTCGCCTGCGGGGTCTTCCTGCTCGATCGCGTCCTTATGGGTGGGGCGCTCAGCGGCCCCAGCCAAGCGCAGGCCGCCGGCCCCTCGGTCATCAGCACCGCGGCCAACCCCGGCGTCGCCGCGGTCACGCCCGCGGTCCATGACCTGACGATCGACCTCGACCTCACCGCCGAACCCGTCAACACCACGTCCCTCGCACAGCGTTTGGCCCACGCCGGCCGACAGCTTCCCGACACCACGCCCGATGCGTTCCGCGCCTCGGCCCGTTGGCAGAATGCGACGCCGACCGAATTGCCCGCCGCGTCCTCGCCGTCGTTTGACCCGCGCGCCTTTGCCGACCGCAACCCCCTCGACGCGGTCTTCGCCAGCCCCCGGGGCGCAACCGCCATGGTCGCCGGCCGAGCCCTGCGCCAAGGCGACGTCCGCGAAGGCATGACCCTGACCGACATCGGCGACCGCTGGGTCGTCTGGACCGGCGGCGGGGTCCGCGTCAAAGTCCACCTCGACCCGGCACGCTGAATCCCTTTGTTTTACGGACTTTTCGGTTCTTGCTTCCGTTCAGCCCCTCACGTCCGTTTGGGGTTATTGCTTCAGCAAAGCGATTAAGCCGCGTGGGTTTTATCCCGATGGTTTCACCGTGGACAGGGGGTAGACGGTCTCCATTTTGAGACGTCTTAACTGCCAAGTAACCGAAATGGAGAATGTTCGATGACCGCCAACGCCAACCGTCAAGCCCATGGATTCAGTCTTGTTGAACTCGTGATCGTCGTGGTCATCGTCGGCCTGTTGGCCGCGATCGCAATCCCCCGCTTTAGCCGTGGCGCAGCCGGGGCCAGCGACTCGGCCCTCAGCGGCGACCTCGCCGTGCTGCGTAACGCCATCGAGATGTACGCCGCCGAACACAACGGCACGTTCCCCCTCGCCGCGACCTTCGAAGAACAGCTGACCCAGTACAGCGCTCTCGACGGCACGACCAGCGCCGCCAAAGACGCCGCCTACCCCTACGGCCCCTACCTCCACGCGGTACCCGCGCTCAAGGTCGGTGCCAACGCGGGTAAAAACGGCGTCAAAGCTGCCCCCGCCATCCCCACCACGGCGGACGGCACGGCAGACGGCTGGCTCTATATCCAGTCCACCGGCCAGATCTTCGCCAACGACACGGTCAACATCGCCCGCTAATCCAACGCGGCTCGCCCACCAGCTCAAGCAGCTTGGGCCAAGCCCCGCGTCCCCAGCCGTATCACGGCGACACGGCAGCCCGCCGTGTCGCCGTTTTTTGTCCCCCCGACTCACGCCCACCGGAGCGCCGCGTGTCCCCTTTTTTCGCCACAACCCGAAGCGTCGCCGCCTCGGCCCGGCGGACTGGAGCGGGCTTTAGCCTGGTCGAGTTGACCCTGGTCACGATCATCATCGGGATCGTCGCCGCGATGGCCGTGCCCCGCTACGCCGACGCCTTGACGCGCTACCGCGCCGACGCCGCGGCCCAGCGCATCGTCGCCGATCTGGCCCGCGCGCAAAGCCACGCCCAGGCGACCAGCACCAGCGCGACCGTCTGGCTACGCACCGCCGAGGACGAGGTGCAAATCCTCGAACTCACCGCACTCGACGGCGGCAGCGGCACCTACCTCACCAAGCTCAACGAGGCCCCATATTTTGCCGATCTCACCAACGCAGTCACCGACGGCGACCAGTACCTCGTCTTCGACGGCTACGGCCAACCCGATTCGGCCGGCACGTTCATCCTCAACTGCGGCGGGGTGCAACGCACCATCACCGTCGACGCCACGACCGGAGAGGCCACCATCCAATGACCCATCCGCCCCGCACCGATTTTCTTCATCACCGACTCGGCTTCTCGCTCATCGAGATGGTCGTCAGCCTCGCGGTGGTGTCGGTGCTCTTGGTCGGGATGACCTCGGCGATCGTGCTGGCCTCGCGGGCTTTGCCCAGCAACGACGGCCCCGCCGCGGCCACCGTCGCCTCGGCCAAAGCCCTGCATCAGCTCCGCGACGAACTCCGCGGCGCCACCGAACTGCTCAACCGCACCCCGACCTCGGTGACGCTCCACCTGCCCGACCGCGACGGCGACGGCCGACCCGAAGTCATCACCTACGCCTGGGCTGGCAACCCCGGCGACCCGCTGACCCGCGCCGCAAACGGCAACGCCGCCGTCACCGTGATCGACGCCCTCGACAGCTTCGCCCTCGCCTACCCCACAACGGATCAGGATTTGGTTTTCCCCGGTCCGCCGGGCCCGACCAGCGCCGAGCAGTTGCTTAGCAGCTTCGAATCGGAGGACACCTCCAACACCGAAGACCATCGACTTGGGGGCGATGAGTGGATCGGGACCTTCGTGGACCCCGCCCTGCCCAGCGACGCCACGGTGTGGCGGGTGACCCGGGCGTTGTTCTTTGGCAACAAAGACGGCGGATCGGGGAGCACGATTACCTTCGAGCTACGTGGCCGTTCGGGCGAGTTGCCCAACGAGACGATCCACGACACCGCCACGATCGCCGAGTCCGCGATGACGGACTGGGACTGGTACGAGACGACTTTTGACTCCCCGGATTTCTCCGCTGGGCAAGTCGCCGCCATCGTTCTTGCCAACCACGGCGGCGGCAAAGCAGGGAAATGGAGCTACTACACAAACGACTCGCCCCCTAGTCAAATGTTCACCGGCGACGGCGAGGGCGAGTGGAGCACCGCCTCGACTGGCGAAGAGCTTTTTCACTACATCTACGGTACCTACGACCTACCCAGCGACGACTGGACCTACACCCGCCCACGCATCACCGCCGTCGAGGTCACGCTGACTCATGCCAACGCATCGGCGACCACCCACCACCTCAATATCGCGTTGCCCAACGCCCCCGAGGCCGTCGCGGCGTTGTGGGAAGCCGACTTTGGCGCGGACCCCACCACGCTCGACCACGACGCCGACGGCGTGGCCGACTGGCAAGACGACGGCACGTTCGACGTCGGCAATCTGGCCGACGGCCGATGGGAAGCGACCGACACGCTGGGCTCGTGGCCCGAGGGGGTGGCGCTGGACTCGCCGTTCATCCTCGAGGTCTGGGGCGAAGACACCGTGGACAACGGCAACGGCGGCGGGGTCCGTCTGCGCTTCGACCGCGACGGCGGGCTGCAAGCCTACGTTACGATCCAATTCGACCTGAGCTCGGCCGGGCAACTCATCAACGTCCACAGCAAAGACGCATCGGGCGTGCAGGTGGACTGGGTGGATCAAACGAAGCCGGCCGGGCAAAGCGTCTGCGTCGCGCTCGTGGTCGATCCGGTCAACGATACGGTGGGCGTCGGTATCGACGGCGAGATTATGGGCAGCTTCACCTACGAGCGGTTGAGTAACGCCGGCAACCAAGATGTGCTCCGCGGCTTTGCGGACGGCAGCACCAGCGGCGTGATGCTGGACCACGTCCGCCTCACCACCGGCGGAACCGCCACCCTCACGCCCGGGGCGTACAGCACGGCTTCGGGTTCGGGCAGTTCGGAGTCCGGCGAAAGCGGCAGCGGCACGTCGGGCAGCGAAAGCGCCAAATCCAGCGGCACCAAAAGCAGCGGCTCAAGCAATTGGTGGGAGAACCTCTTCAAATGATCCGCCGCATCCCCCGAGTAGTGAAAGCGGGCGGCCGCCGCGGGTTTTCGCTGGTGGAAACCGCGATCGCCACCGTGTTGGTCGGCGGGTTGTTTGTCGTGGCGATGAACATGGTCGGGGCGTCGCGGATCACGCAGTCGCGCTACGCCGACCGCGAGCAGGCGCTGCTCTTGGCCGAGGACCTGCTCAACGATATCGTGGCGCTGCCCTACGAAGACCCCGACGGCGGGATCGCGTTCGGCATCGAAATCGGCGAGTCGCTGAGCCTCCGCCTGTCGTTCGACGACGCCGACGACTACCACGGCACCACCGAGTCGCCGCCCGCCGATTCCGAAGGCAACGCCATCCCCGGGGCCGAGCGTTTTACCCGCAGCGTCGTGGTGCAGTGGGTGGAAGTTGACGACCCCGAAACCATTTCACCGTCGGAGACCGGCGTCAAGCGGGTGACGGTGACGGTCAACTTGGCCGGTCGCAAGATGGCGGAACTGTCGGGCTTGCGTAGCGCTTCGTGGCCGGACGCCGACCGGATGAGCGAGGGCACGCCGTGAATCCTCGACTCCGCCCCAAGGTTCATCGTGATGCCCGCCGACGCGGCTCGGTGTTGGTGTTGGT
>CAYPCC010000030.1:0-19499 GCA_964409095.1 uncultured Phycisphaera sp.
CAACCCAATCCCACGACTTCTCCGAACGGGACGGGCGGGTTAATCGAAGGTCTCACTCAACTTTAAATTATATCTATTATGGTATATACCATAATCGTATTACATTCGCTTTCACTTCAATCCAACGATCAGTCACTTCTTCCTCGAGATAAGGACTCTTAATCATGATGATTCGCTCCACCCAGCGTCCCGGCTTTACCCTCATCGAGTTGCTGGTGGTCATCAGCATCATCGCCCTGCTCATCGGCATCTTGTTGCCCGCCCTCGGCGCGGCGCGCCAAGCCGCGCGGCAGGTCAAAAACTCCACTCAAGTCCGAGGTATCCACCAAGGGTTCGTGATTAACGGCCAAGACAACAAAGGGACGTATGCCGGGATCGATGACCCGCGCGGCAGCACCCAGGCCGACATCTTCACCGATGGCGCGGACATCGATAATTACCAAAACGCGGGTACCGCCGACGGGGCCGCGGTCTCTGCCCGTTACATGATTATGCTCAACGAGAATCTATTCCCCGCGGAGTACCTCATCAGCCCCGGCGAGTTTCGGGCCGACATGGTGCCTTGGGAACCGAGCCTGGGCAACGTGAACAACTCGGGCCGAACCCAAACCAATCCGCAGTATTTCTACTCCTATGCGCTGGCGCAGATCGGCGGCCCCGGAACTCCGCTGGCCAACGACGAAGGTCGCCGTGTGGAATGGTCGGATGAACTCAACGCCCAGGCCGTGATCGTCAGCGATCGGCTCGTCACGTTGGCCGGTCAACCCGCCCCCAACCCATCCGACCCGACGACCCACCGCAGTGTCTGGTCGGACGACGAAGGTGATTGGAACGGCAGCCTCACCTTCAACGACAACCACGTCGAATATTCCGCGGAATCCGTCGTCGAAAACACCCGCTACGGCAACAACCCCAACAATGCCACCGACAACCTCTTTGCCAACTTCGACAGCGGCATCACCATGCCCGAAGCCAGCTACAACGCCAAACAAGCCGTGACCCAATTCGTCACCCCGTTCTTCCCCACCGGCGGCTGAGCCGTGCGAGCTTCATTCCTTACCTTTCCTCCCAAGCCGCGGCCTTCGAGCCGCGGTTTTTTTGGTGCGCCGGCTTCTTGGGGAAAGCAACACCACAGCGTCTAAGGGGTACACTGCCCCCTCGCTTGGCCCGACGTTTTTACATGCATTGCACCAATCCCGACCCCCAGCATGAACGCTTCCCACGACACCAACCTTCCGCCGCGTGACAATGGCCACCGAGCTGTGGACGTCGGCCACGTCCCGGTGCTGCGGGGCGAAGTGCTGGACCTACTCACGCCCCAGCCCGGCGCGGTGGTGGCCGACGGGACGGTCGGCCGGGGCGGGCACGCGGCGGCGATCCTGCCGCGGATCCCCGGCGGGACGTATCTGGGTATGGACCTGGACCACTACAACCTCGCTTTCGCCCAAGACCGCCTCGCCCCGCTCGCGGAGGCCCACGGCGTGCGTTTGATCACGGTTCAAGGCAACTTCGCCGGGCTGCGCTCCGCGCTGACCGACGCGGGGCTCGAGGGCGTCGATGCGCTGCTGGCGGACCTGGGCTTTGCGTCGAATCAGATGGACGACCCCGCCCGAGGCTTCTCGTTCATGGGCGACGGCCCGCTCGACATGCGGCTCTCCGCGCCCACTCCCTTCCCCGCCCCCAGGAGTAACTCTAGCCCCGACAAGGGTTCAGACGCTTCGGGACGGACCTATCCGCCCGGCACGGCCGCCGAACTCGTCAACACCTTGCCCGAGAGCGATCTGGCCGACGTGATCTACAAGTACGGCGAAGAACGGCTGTCGCGTCGGATCGCCCGAAAGATTGTCGAACGCCGGGCCGAATCGCCGATTTTAAAGACGGGTGAATTGGCCGAGATCTGCCGCCGAGCGTACGGCCCGGCGGCGGGCAAATCCAAGATTCACCCCGCGACCCGCACTTTCCAAGGCCTGCGGATCGCGGTCAACGGTGAACTCGACGCTTTGGACGGCCTGCTCCGCGGGCTGCCCAACCTGCTGCGGCCGGGCGGGCGGGCCGGGATCATTAGCTTCCACTCGCTGGAGGATCGCCCGGTCAAACAAGCGTTCCTGAAAATGCAGCAGGACGGCCTCGCCGAGCGACTCACCCGCAAACCCCTGACCGCGGGCCCCGAAGAACTGGCCCAAAACCCCCGCAGCCGATCCGCCAAACTCCGCGGCATCCGCAAGACCTAAACGACACGCTGCACTCGACTCGCCCCCCCACGGCCCCACCCCAGCCGTTACACTCACCTCGATCCGCCACGGACGGCGGCCCCACCGAACCCCACGGACGAAACGGTTCCATGGCACAAGAAACCAAAGTCGGACTCCTCATCGGCCTCGCCCTGATCCTTCTGGTCGGGCTGGTGCTTTCGGATTTGTTCACCGCCACCGCCCCCGACGCGGCCGAGGCCAGCAGCGCCGCGACCGACTTCGGCCGCGAAGCCCAGGCCGGGATCTACGCCGAGCCGCAAACAAACTTCGACACGCCTTCCTCCCGGCGCGACGCTTTCGACCGGCTGCCCGGCTTCGCCGCCGAGCCCGCCCTCGACTACGGCCGACCGTCCGCCCTGCCTGTCATCCCCGTCGAAAGCTGGTCCCCGCCCGCCTCGCCGATCACCCCCGCCCAGCCCACGCTCCCCGAACTCACCGTCGAGCCGCCGCTGCCCGAGCTCGACACGCTCGAAGCCCGCGACGCGGTGGTCCGATTTAATGATTCGCTCGAAGCGATGCGGTTGGCGGTGCAGCATCCCGTCGAAGTGAAGCAAGGCCTCGAGGCGATGCCCACTCGGATCGAGCCCGCCCCGCCGGTGGTCGCGGCCGTCGAACCCGCCCCGCTCCTGCCGGCAGGCAGCGGTACGACCTACATCCACTATGTGCAGGCTGGCCAAACCCTCAGCCAGATCGCCCGGCAGCACTACGGCAACCCCGAGTTCGCCGCCGCCATCGCCCAGACCAACCCCACCAAAGTCGACCGCGAAGGCCAGGTCCGACCCGGCGCTCGCCTCGAGATTCCGCCGTTGGGTTCCCCGGTGTTCAGCCGGCTGTTCATGCCGGTACACGATGAACACGCCGTGCGCGTCGAGGGTCAGCCCATCCCCGCCCTGCCCAGCCGCCCCGAAGGCCCGGCCGCCGAAGTGCTCCGCGACTCGTCGCTCGCCGAAATCGAGGTTCAGCCGGGCGATACGCTCAGCGCATTGGCTTCGGAGCATCTGGGCAGTGCCAAGCGTTGGCAAGAATTGGTTGACGCCAACAGCGACCAACTCCGCACCCCTGCGGACCTGCGCTCGGGCATGACGTTGCGGATTCCCAGCCGCGACACGCCAGCCCAAGCTCAAACCAACGCGCCACCCGTGGCCCCATCCAAAATCCTCAATCAACAATCAACAATCCAAGACACCTACACCGTGCAAGCGGGCGACAACCTGACGCGCATCGCCGCCGACCTCCTGGGTGATGGCGAACGCTGGGACGAACTGCTCGCGGCTAACGCCGACCAACTCGATCGCCCCGAGAACCTGCGCGTCGGCATGAAGCTCAAGCTGCCGGGCAACTCCACCACGCTACTCGCCGCTTCCCCCGACACGACCACCACGCTCAGCGCTGCGGCCACGCCCGTAAAAACCTACACCGTCCAGGCGGGCGACAACCTCACCCGCATCGCCGCCCGCAAGCTGGGCGACGGCGACCGCTGGCGGGAACTGTTCGACGCCAACGCCGATCAACTCGACAGCCCCGACGACCTGTTCGCCGGGCAAACGCTACGCCTGCCGTGATTATTTAATGGTTAAAGGTAATAGTTCCTCGTCGCTAATTTCCGGGGGCGGGGGCGGGGGCGGGTGATGTCATGCTGCCGAAATTATTTTTCACCATCGTGAGCATTGCGTTGATCGCCGGAGCGTTGCTGGGCCTGCACCAGCAGCGGCTGCAGACGCTGCACGCCATGGCCGACCTTCACGTGCAGATGGACACCGATCGAAAAGCGACGTGGGACGCCCAGGCCCAGATCGCCGAGGGCACGCACCCCGTGGCGCTATACGCCGCGGTGCAACACATCGGCCTCGAACTCGAACCGCTGCCTACCCCCCCGCAAGACGCCAAGGCCACTTCCGGAAAGCTCTGGCCCGACCCCACGCACTTTGCCCACGCCCCCGAGCACATGCCGCCCCGTGACTGACCGCGACGCCCTGCATCCCGAGATGGTCTACTCTTGTGAGCCGCCGCCCGCCAGCGACCCGTCCCCGCGGGTCGTGCCGGATGTCGGGGTGCTCGAGCGCACCAGCGAGCGGGCCCTGCGTGTCGGCCGGGTGGCGATGATTGTCGTGACGGTCGCGCTGCTCGCGCTGCTCGGCCGGGTGTACCAACTGCAGGGCCACCCCAGCCCCCGCGTCGCGGCCCTCATCGACCATCAGATCAGCACCCGAGACCTCGACGCCCGCCGGGGCAGCCTCGTGGACCGCCGCCACCGCGTCCTCGCCACCACCCGCGTGTCCCACCTGTTGTTCATCGACCCCGACATCGTCGAAGACCCCAACACCTTCTCCGAAACCGTCGGCTACACCCTCGGCTACGACCCCGCCTGGATCGAACAACAGCTCTTCAGACGCCGAGGCAGCCGGTACATCGTCATCGACAAACAGATGCCACCGGAAACCTACGAGCTTTACCAAAGCTCGCCGGACCTGCGCAGCCTCCGCGGGCTGTCGTCGCACCCGATCCTCGTGCGTGACTACCCCCAGCAGCAATTGGCCGGCCAACTCGTCGGGTTCATCGGCCACGAAGGCGACGGACTCGACGGCCTCGAGCGGGTCTACAACCAACGCCTCGCCCCCGACCCCGGCCAACACGCCTTTGTCTACGACCGCGGCCGCAACCGCCTTTGGCTCGCCAATCAAGACTACAAACTGCAAGCCGATGGCAAGCCGATTCGGCTGAGTGTCGATTTGAATCTGCAGACGATCGCCGAGGAAGAACTCGCCGCGACCCTCGCCCAGTTCAACGCCGAGTCCGGCCAGATCGTGGTCATGGACCCGCACACCGGCGAAATCCTCGCCCTCGCCAACGCCCCGTTTTTCAACCCCGCGAAGCTCCGCAACGACCAAGGCGAGATCACCAAAGAGACCCTCGACGCCCAGCGCAACCGCGCCGTGACCGACGTCTTCGAGCCCGGCTCGATCGTCAAGCCGCTCGTCTGGGCCGCCGCGGTCGAAGCGGGCCTTGCGTCGCCCGAGGAGATGATCGACTGCTCCGACGAAGGCTGGTACAAGCCCGAGCGTGGCCCGATCCTCCGCGACGCCCACCCCCACGGCACGATCTCGTGGGACCAGGTCCTCATCGTCTCGTCCAACATCGGCATGGCCCGCGTCGCCGAGCGCATGGGCAAGCGAGAACTCCACCACATCCTCGCCAGCTACGGCTTTGGCAAACCCACTGCCTCCAAGCTCCCCGGCGAAGTCGGCGGGCTCTTGCGAAACGCCAGCCAGTGGAGCTGGGCCGACCTCACGCGGATGCCGATGGGCCACGGCTTCGCCGCCACGCCGCTGCAAGTCACCCGCGCCTTTTGCGCATTGGCCAACGACGGCGTGCTCATCAACCCCACCATCGAAGCCGCCCAGAACCAGACCGACGACGACCGCCGGACCAACATCACCGCCCGCGTCCTCTCGCCCCGCGTCGCCCAGCACACCCGCGAAGTGCTCGGCCAGGTCGTCACCGAAGGCACCGGCCGCCGCGCCCGCTCGGACCTCTACGATCTCTTCGGCAAGACCGGCACCGCCGAGCTGCCCGACCCGGTCAACGGCGGTTACTTCGAAGACCAGTACATCTCTTCGTTCATCGCCGGGGCTCCGATCGATCGGCCTCGCCTCGTCGTCGGCTGCTTCATCCACAAGCCCGACAAATCCATCGGCCACTACGGCGGCACCGTCAGCGGCCCGGCGGTGAAGCGCGTGATGGAACGCAGCCTCACTTACCTCGGTGTGCCGACGAAAAACCCCGCCGCCCCCGAGCCTAACGCCGTGGCTCAACGCACCCCCTAAGTCGTGGGTCAAAGTCAAAGACCTGACCTACGGACCCGCAAGGCACGTCGTCGCCGGTATCATGCAACGCATGAAGACCCGCTTTCCCCTCGTCTCCGGCCGATCCCGTTTTTTTACTTCGCTGTTGTGCCTGGTGCTTTTGGGCTTGGGCAGCGGGTGCGTGTCGTGGGACCCGATCTTCCGCGGCTCGGTGCGGGTCGTAACTTTGTTGCAAGAGCTCAACTAAACCGTATTGCCGCGCCCGAAAACGTCGTCGGCTATCCGCTCAACGACAAGAGGAGTTTTTATCTTGGCCCTGCTCGAAACCCCGTTTAAAAAATTCCACGCCGAGAACGGCGCGAAGCTCGTCGATTTTGCCGGCTGGGAGATGCCGTTGCACTACGGCTCGATCCTCGACGAACACCAACACACCCGTCAGAGCGGCTCCATTTTTGACGTCTCCCACATGGGGCGTTTCAAAATCACCGGCCGCCACTCCCGCAAGTTTCTCGAAACCGTCTTGACCCGCAAGATCAGCGACATGAAACCCAAGACCTGCCGTTACGCGCTGGTCTGCAACGAGCAGGGCGGCGTGAAGGACGACGTGCTGGTCTACCGCTACGACGACCACTGGATGCTCGTGGTCAACGCGTCGAATCGCACCAAGTTGCTCGACCATTTTGCGGCGGTCAAAGACGCGGGCGAGTTTTCCATCAAGCTCGAAGACCTCACCCAAGGCACCGCGATGCTTGCCGTGCAAGGCCCGGACGTCATCGAAAAAATCGGCGAGTTTTCCAAAGAAATCCCGACGCTTAAGAACTACACCTTTGCCCTCAAGAACCTGCTGATCCTCAAGATGACCGTCAGCCGCACCGGCTACACCGGCGAAGACGGCGTCGAGGTGATCCTCGGCTCGAACATGGCGAGCATGGCGATGAAGCTATTACTCAAAGAAAAGGGTGACGCCGCAACGATCAAGCCCGCCGGGCTGGGCGCGCGCGACTCGCTGCGGCTTGAAGCGGGGATGCCGCTCTACGGCCACGAACTCGACGAAGACACCGACCCCCTCAGCGCCGGGCTCGGCTTTGCGGTGTCGCTCAACAAGCACGTCGGCGAAGATGAAGACGACATCGAAATCCCCCGCTTCATCGGCCAGGATGCCCTCGAAAAAATCCACGCCCAAGGCACGCCTAAAACGCTGGTCGGTTTAAAGATCGACGGCAAACGCACGCCGCGTCAAGGGGCCGAAGTCAAACGCGACGGCCAAACCATCGGCACCGTCACCAGCGGCTGCCTCTCGCCCACGCTCGGCTATCCGATCGCCATGGCGTATCTCCAGCCCAACGCCGCCACCACCGGCGACACCGTCACCGCCACCGTCGGTAGCGGCGAAGCCGAAGCCGAACTGGTGCCGCTGCCGTTTTACAAACGCACCCCACACTAACGATAGCTCACGCCGTCTTGCGTGCGTCCATGTCGGCTTTGGCGCGGACGGCGGCGAGGGGGCGATCTGAATCCATGCGCTGGTTGAGTTTTTTGAGCGCTTCGATTTCGATCTGGCGGACGCGTTCGCGGGTGAGGCCGACGTGGACGCCGATCTCTTTGAGGGTGAGCGGTTCGTTGCCGTCGAGGCCGTAGCGCATGCGCAGGATGGTCGCTTCGCGTTGGTCGATCGCGTCGAGCAGGACGCTGATGGTCTGCAGGTCGTCTTCGAGCAGGACCTGTTCATCCGGGCCGAGGCTGCGGGTGTCGCTGACGATTTCTTCGAGGGACGGGCCTTCGCCGTCTTCGCCGCTGCCGGCCTGGCTGGGGCGTTGGCTGGCCTTGACGGCCTTGCGGATGATGCGGACTTTTTTCGCGGGCAGGTCCATATGCTCGGCGAGTTCTTGGATGGTGGGTTGTCGGCCGAGCTTTTCCTCGAGCTCACGCGACGCCCTCTTCCACTTGGCGATCAGCTCCACCATGTAGGCGGGGATGTGGATCGGCTGAACGGCGTTGATCAAAGCACGCTTGATCGCCTGCTTGATCCACCAGCAGCCGTAAGTGGAAAAGCGAGCGCCCATGTCGGGGTTGAAGCCTTCGACGGCTTTCATCAGGCCGACGTTGCCCTCTTCAATGAGGTCTTGCAACGGCAGGCCGCGGTTCATGTAGCGTTTGGCCATCGCCACCACGAGCCGCAGGTTGCTGCGGATCATGCGTTCACGCGATTCCATGCAGCCCTCGTTGATGATCTTGCGGGCGAGGGTTTTTTCCTCGTCCGCGTTGAGCAACGGCGACTCGTCGATCTGCTTGAGGTACACCTCAAGGTCGGTTTTCACGCGGATACTTTTGGCCATCGGGGGCGGGTTCCTCTCCAGGGTTTCGCCGCGGGGTCGGCCGTTCGCCAAGGCGGACGTCACCCGTTATTCCCGGTGCTTTCGGGGCTTCCGGGGGTGGGACGGCGAGGGGTCGGCCGGGGTCTTCGGACGGGCCTCACTTGGAGAATCGGCGAACCGGGGGGACGGCTTAACGTGGCGGGCGGGAGAAACCCGCGGCCTCTTTTCGGCGGTGTAGGCCAAAGGTTCGGGTTATCGGCGGTGGGATGACGCCAGACGATCAGGGCAAGACGATCCCACAAGAATCGTGGCCTGCGCGGTTTGCGGCGAGTTGCTAGGCTGGAGCGATGGGATTGCCACGTCAAACCGCCCGGAGTTGCTTGGCCGGCTGCCGCTTCGCCGCGTCGCCGGTGTTGTCGGCCGGTTCGTCGCTGAGCCGCTCGGTGCGCACGTACACGCCCGGCCAATTCCGTGGTGATTTGATCGCGGGGCTGACGGTGGCGATGGTGGCGATCCCGCAGTCGATGGCGTTCGCCGCGATCGCGGGGGTGCCGCCGATCTACGGCGTGTATACCGCGATCATCGGGGCGCTCGTCGGGGCACTGCTGACCTCAAGCCCGCACTTAGCGCTGGGCCCGACCAACACGATGAGCCTATTGGTGAGCAGCGGCTTTGTTGCCTTGGCGGTTACGCAAGAGCAGCAGCTTCAGGTGGCGATCATGCTCACGCTTTTTGCCGGGGCGATCCAGGTCCTCTTTGCGCTAGCCCGCATGGGCGAGCTGGTGCGCTACGTCAGCCACTCGGTCATCGTGGGGTTTAGCGCGGGCGCGGGGGTGTTGATCGCGGTCGGGCAGGTGCCCGCGTTTGTCGGCGTCAGCCTCGGACACACCACGAGTCATTTCCAGGGCATCGCGGAAAAGATCGACCGGCTGTTCCAAGCCATCCGCCTCAACGCCGAGTCGATCGGCTGGGAACCCATCGCGGTCGGGCTGGTCAGTCTGGCCGTGGTGCTGGTCTGTCGGCGGATCAGTAAGTGGCTGCCGTCGTACCTGTTGGCGACGGTGGTCGGGGCGGGGATTGTGTACTTCATGAAATGGACGGACGCGGAATTGGCGTTAGTGGGTGATTTGCCGCGGGCGCTGCCGTCGCTGGCGTTGCCGGAGTTGGACTGGCAGGCGTATCGGCCGTTGTTCGCCCCGGCGTTGGCGATCGCGCTGGTCGGGATGCTCGACGCCTACGGCATCAGCAAAAAACTCGCCGCGAAGTCGGGCGACCGCATCGACGCCAACCAGGAGTTCCTCTGCGTGGGCGCGTCGAACCTTGTCGGCGCGTTTTTCCGTTGTATCCCGTCGACCGGGAGTTACTCACGCAGCGCGCTCAACGCCGCCGCCGGGGCACGGACGCGGTTTGCCGGGCTGTTGACCGGGGTGTTTGTCGCGGTGATCTTCATCGCGTTGGCCCCCGGGGCGCGGTTCATCCCCATGTCCAGTATCGCGGCGATCCTCTTCGTGATCGCCTACGGCCTGATCGACTTCGACTACGTCAAACGCATCGCCAAGAGCAACCCCGCCGACTTACTCGTCTGCGTCGGCACGTTCGCCGCGACGCTGACGTTGTCGCTGGAGATCGCGGTGTTCGTCGGCATCTTCCTGACCATCTCGCTCTACCTCCAACGCGCTCGCCAACTCTACATCACCGAGATGGTCCGCACGCCCGGTGTCGCCTCGGGCTTCATCGAACGCCCACTGCGGCCCGATCGCCCCCAAAGCCTCTCCGGCGACGACGGCCATGCCGACCCGGATGACCAAGACCGCGGCATCGTCTTTTTGCAGGTCGAAGGTAATCTGTTCTTCGCCGCCGCCGACGACCTGCAAGACCGCTTCAATTCCCTGCTGGCGTCCGACGCCCGCGTGGTGATCCTCCGACTCAAACGCACGCACCTGGTCGATGCAACGATCATGCACGTCATCGAGCAGTTCAACCGCCAAATGAAACAGACCGATCGCCACTTAATCCTTTGCGGTGTCCGACCGCGGATGTACGATCGCATGAAAGATTATGGCCTGGTTGCCGATTTGGGCGAAGGTCATATCTTCGTTTCCGACAACGAACCGTTCCGCTCGGCCAAAGACGCCGTCGAACAAGCCCGCGCCTTGCTGAATCCGACCGCTGAAACCGACCCGTCGCCCTCACCGTGAGCCGGCCATGAATCTAGTGTTCCACCAAGCCGCATTGGGAGATTTCGCGTTGATCCTGCCGCTGCTGCGCGGGCTGGACGGGCCTACAACGCTGGTCGCGCCGTGGTCGCGGGGCCGGCTCGCCTCGGCGCTCATCGAAGACGTCCGGGCGATGGACATCGAATTGTTTGAGTTCACGCGGCTGCACAGCGAGCAAGGCCCGCACACGCTCAGCCCCGCGGTGGCGGAGTTGTTTGACGATGCCCAAGCGATCATCAGCTTTGTCAGCAGCGAAGAAGACCCCTGGGCCGAGCACGTCGTGCGGCTGGCCCCGCAGTGCAACCTGGTTTGTCTGGATACCCGCCCGCCCAAAGACTGGGCCGGCCACGTTGCCGACTGGCACCGCGACAAACTCCTGAGCCACGGCATCACCCTCATCGACGCCGAGGTCGCCCCCAAAGGCGACCCGCTCGGCCCGATCGTCATCCACCCCGGCAGCGGCGGCCGGGACAAGTGTTGGCCCCGCGACCGGTTCGAGCAATTGATCGACGCCTGCCGCCAAGCCCACCGCTCGGTCCGCGTGGTCTTTGGCGAAGCCGAGGCGTCGCGTTGGCCCCAGCATGTCCTCGAACACTGGCACGACCACTTCCACGCCGTGGGCTGCGGCTCGTTGGAACAGCTCGTCGAGCAACTCATCGGCGCATCCGCTTACGTCGGCAACGATGCCGGGCCGACGCACTTGGCGGCTCAGCTTGGCCTGCCGACCACCGCGCTCTTCGGCCCGACCGACCCCGAAGTCTGGTCGCCCCGCGGCCCGAGCGTGACCGTCCTCGCCCCCGCCGCGCCCGAGGCGATGGAGTGGCTGCCGCTCGAACTGGTCGCCCAAGCGGTCTTATCCTGATTGCCCCCCAGCGACCCCCGCCGACCGGCTAGAATCACGCTATGCAGATCATCCTCGCCAATCCCCGCGGCTTTTGCGCCGGTGTTCACATGGCCATCGACACCGTGCAGGAACTCATCGAGCTCATCGGCACGCCGCTCTACGTCTACCACGAGATCGTCCACAACAAACACGTCGTCGATCGCTTCGTGAATCAAGACGTCACCTTTGTCGAATCGATCGACGAGGTCCCGCCCGACAGTACCGTCGTCTTCAGCGCCCACGGCGTCAGCCCGCAAGTCCGCGCTGACGCCAAGGCCCGCAACCTCCGCATGATCGACGCGACCTGCCCCTTGGTCACCAAGGTCCACGTCGAGGCCCGCCGCTACGCCAAGATGGGCAAACACATCCTGCTCATCGGCCACGCCGACCACCAGGAAATCATCGGCACCTACGGCGAAGCCCCTGAGGTCATGCACATCGTCGAGACCCCCGCCGACGTCGAAGCCCTAGACTTCCCTGAATCCCAAGGCCTCATCTACCTCACCCAAACCACGCTCAGCGTCGACGACGCCAACGTCATCATCGCCGCGATCAAGAAAAAATTTCCCTGGTGTATCGCTCCGCCCAAGGAAGACATCTGCTACGCCACGACCAATCGCCAGCACGCCGTGCGTCACCTCGCCCCGTGTGCCGACCTGACCATCGTTGTGGGCAGTAAAAACTCGTCGAACTCGATCCGGCTCACCGAGATCAGCATCACCGACGGCACCCCGTCGCACCTCATCGACGACGCCTCGGAATTGCAAGACGAATGGTTCGAGGGGGTCGATACCGTCCT
Organism: uncultured Phycisphaera sp.; assembly: GCA_964409095.1. GTDB lineage: Bacteria > Planctomycetota > Phycisphaerae > Phycisphaerales > Phycisphaeraceae > Algisphaera. Next base: position 12,269 of record CAYPCC010000030.1, read on the forward strand.
CGTCACCGCCGGGGCTTCCGCTCCGGAAGACCTGGTCGAAGGCGTTGTGAACACGCTGATCGAAAAATACGACGGCTACGTCGATGAGTCGCACATCATCGAAGAAGACGTCAAGTTCGCCCTACCCGTGCAACTACGGGTTCTCAAACACGAGATGTCGCAGCCCGCGGACTGACCCCTCGCCGCCTTTCGGCGTATCGTTTGCACGCTCAAGGCGAATTCAAATCCACCAACACCTCGGGCTTGAGCGCCTTGGCCAGCCCCTCAAAGTCAAACCACTTGCGTTTGATTTTGTCGGCGTTAGACGTGGCGTTTAAAAACCTCACCGTCATCCGCGACTCATCGCCCTGAGGATAAAGCTCGGCCTTCTCCGGCAGAAACACTCTGGCCTGGGCGTCGTTGGTCACGGCGACCTCGCCGGTGAGGATGCAAGTCAGCGCACTGGCTCCGGCCGGGTCGGTCAGGTCGATGCGCACCGGCCGGGCGGTCGCTGGATCAAGCATCAGCCGCAGGTTCAACCCCGGCGGCTCGATCACGAAGTAGCCGTTGAACAATTCAACTTCCGGTGCCGACGGCCGACGCGACGCGTCGATCGGCATCAAGCCAAGCAGATAAGGCACCGCCTCGGGCTGCACCGGCACGGGCAACGGCTGGGCCAGGGGCCGGCCATACTCCCCGTAATAAGCCCGCCGTTCGTCGAGCAAATCAAACACCCAAAACCCGTTCACGTCCGACCCCGCCCACAGCTTCAAATCCCCCAACACCTCAACCGTCCACGCGGTGTTGAGCGGCCGTTCAAAGATCAGTCGGCCATCGCCTGACTCGCGTCGGCTACGGTTCTTCGCGTCCCGCCAGCGCAGCTCCACTTTCGTCCGCGCCCAGACCCGTTCCAACGTCGCCGCGTTGGCGTTGTACCGCCCCACCAGTGCCTCGTAGTCAGGGACCTCCGCCACCGGCGTCTGCACCGCGGCCGGATTCAAATCATCCGGCACAATCGGCCCCGGCGTGCAACCAAAAATAATCGTCACAAAAAAGCACAGAAATACAAAAAAGGGAACAGACCTAATTTTCAGTTTTTGGTTCATTTTGTGACTTTTTGTGACCGAAAGATCAGAGTTCCGCTTCGAGGATTTCGCCGAGTTGCAGGGTGACTTGTTCGATCTGCGACTCGTCGAGCCGGGGGTCGAGGATGCTGAGTTGTTCGTCTTCGTTCCATTTGCCGAAGTGGCCTTTGGTCACGTCCAGCTTGGGGGTGAACTGCCACCACTCCTGCACCGGGCCATCCCCCTCCGGGTCGTCCCGCCGCTCGGTCGCGTCGTAACGCAGCAATTTCTTACGCATCAAAATGAGCGCCACGACAAACCGAAACGCCAAACGCTGCGGCTCGGTCGCGTCTTCCAAACGACGCAGCAAGTTCAGCAGCACCGCGTCGTCCACAAACATCTTCTTCTTTTCGTTCGCCTCGGGGACCGTCGTCTTCCAATAGCTAAACAGATGCGGCGGTCTAAACCCCTCGTCCCACGCGGCCGCCGAGACATCCAGCCGTTTCATGCCCAGTTGATCGTTGGCTTCGCGCTCGTCGGCGGGGATATCCACCAAGACCGAGTAACACCCGGAGCCGGGCTCGAGCGTTTCGCCGGTCGAAGCGCACACGCCCGAGGTTTTTTCGACTTCGTAATTGGAAGAGCTGAATTGCGACATCACGCCACTCCCAGCTGGGCCGAGGCCGCGTCCACGGTCTGGTCGATCAGCGTGGCGATCGTCATCGGCCCGACACCCCCGGGGACCGGGGTGATCATCGACGCGACTTCTTTAGCCGTTTCAAACTCTACGTCGCCCTTGTTGTCGCTGTAACCCGCGTCCATCACGACGGCGCCGGGCTTGATCCAATCGCCCTTCACAAACTCGGCCCGGCCGACCGCGGCGACCACGATATCCGCCTGCTTCACGAGGTCTTTGAGGTTTTTCGTTCGGCTATGGCAGATCGTCACCGTCGCGTGGCGATCCAGCAGCAGCCCCGCCATCGGCTTGCCGAGGATGGCGCTGCGGCCGATGACCACCGCGTGCTGACCTTCGATCGGGACGTCGTAGGCATCAAGCAACCGCACGATCCCGCCGGGGGTGCAGCTGTCGAAGCCCGCCCGGCCGTCGCCGGAGAACCACATGGTGGCGAAGCTGCCGTAGGTCACGCCGTCCACATCTTTGCCCACGGGGATCGCCTCGAACGCGGCGCGTTCGTCGACGTGGGGCGGCGAGGGATGCTGCAGCAGGATGCCGTGGACCGAAGGGTCGTTGCCCAGTTCGTGGACGACTTTGAGCAGCCCGGCCGTGGTGGTCTCGGCGGGGAGTTCGACCTTAAGCGATAACATCCCGATGCCTTCGCACCGGCGGCGTTTCATCTGCGTATAGGTGATCGAAGCGGGGTCCGCCCCCACAAGTATCGTGGCGAGGCAAGGCGTGACGCCCGTCGCGGCTTTGATCCGGGCCACCCGCTCGCCCGCCGCGGCGAGGGTTTCGCTGGCCACCCGTTTCCCGTCCATGAGAGTCGCTGTCATGCGATCATTCTAACAGATCGTGCCGAGTGAATCGCTGTCGGGGCAACGGGCAGCGGGGTTGGAAAGTGGGGTTAAGCCATTCCCCGAAAAAAGCGAAAGATGAATCCGCCCCACTGCCCCAACCCCGCTGCCCATTGCCCTACACTTCCGCCATGAACGCCATCCTCCTCTCCATCGGCGACGAACTCGCCCTCGGCCAAACCATCGACACCAACTCCGCCTGGGTCGCCGCCCGCCTCGCAACGCTCGGCATCTCCACGGTCCTGCACGAAACCGTTAGCGATAACCAAGACCTCATCGCCGCCAGCATCGCCTGGGCCTCGACCAAGGCCGACCTCATCGTGATCTCCGGCGGCCTCGGCCCGACCGAAGACGACCTGACCCGCCAAGCCCTCGCCCAAGCGATGGGCGTAGAACTCAAAGTTGACATCGAGAGTATGCAAACCCTCGAGGCTTTCTTCGCTTCGCGTGGCTACACCATGGCCGAGCGTAACCGCGTCCAAGCGATGTGTCCCGTCGGCGCGACCATGATCCCCAACCACTGCGGCACCGCCCCGGGCATGCGCGCAACGCTGAATTGGGCCGAGGTGTTTGTCACCCCCGGCGTGCCACGCGAGATGAAAGCCATGATCGAGGCCAGCGTCATCCCCGCCGTCGAAGCCAAGCTCAACGAAGAAGGCCACGGACCGCGTCAGGTCATCCTGGCCACCAAGATCAACACCTTCGGCCTCGGCGAATCCGACGCCGCCGAGAAGCTCGGCAACCTCATGCAACGCGACCGCAACCCCGTCGTCGGCACCACCGTGTCCGACGGCATCTGCTCCATCCGCATCCGCGCCGAATACCCTGACGCCGACGAAGCCCAGCGCCAACTCGACGACACCATCCAACAAGTCCAAGCCCTCCTCGCCCCCACCGTGTTCGGCCGCGATGAAACGACACTGCAATCGGCGCTGGTTACACTACTGCTTGAGCAAGGTAAAACCGTCGCCACCGCCGAATCCTGCACCGGCGGCATGATCGGCTCGCTGCTCACCGACGTCCCGGGCAGCAGCGCCGCCTACCTCGGCGGATGGGTCACTTACTCCAACGCACTCAAAACCAGCCAACTCGGCGTCCGCCCCGGCGTCATCGAAGCCCACGGCGCGGTCAGCCAAGACGTCGTCGTCGCCATGGCCGAGGGGGCCAAGCAACGCAGCGGCGCGGACTACGCCGTGGCCGTGTCCGGCGTTGCCGGGCCCGGCGGGGGCACGGAAGACAAACCCGTCGGCACCGTCTGGATCGCGCTTGCCACCCCCAAAGGCACCACCGCCCGACTCGCTCGGCTCATCGGCAACCGCGCCAGCATCCGCGACCGCGCCGCCAAGTGCGCCCTGCAAATGATCCGCCTCTCGCTCTTAGGCCAAGACCTCGACGGCGTCCGCTGGCTCGCCCGCGACCCGGCGACCACCTGATCGCAGAATCGTCATTCAACCGCAACCCAAGGCATGGCGATATCATGGAAACCACGCCCTCGTAGCTCAGCTGGATAGAGCAGCGGACTTCTAATCCGCAGGTCACAGGTTCGACTCCTGTCGGGGGTATTGGTCGTCGCCCCGTCTCGGCTTCAACCCTGCTTCACGCCACGGTAACACGCGGCGATCCCCAGCGTTAAGCCTTTAGACTTCACTTCAGCAAAGTCCGTTTGCTGCATCGCTTCGATCAGCTGCGCTTCGCCGGCGAACGTGCTCACACTGCGCGGCAGATACTTGTACGCCCCGCTCTTGTCCCCGGCAATGAGGGTCGCGGTCTTGGGCATCAGCCAACCGCAGTAAAAGTTATACCCCAGCCGCATCACGGGATTCGTCGGCACGGTGAACTCCAAAACAATCAGCCGGCCTCCCGGCCGAAGCACCCGGTAAAACTCCCGCAACGCCGCGACCGGGTCGGTCACGTTGCGGATGCCAAACGCGATGCTGACGACATCCACGCTCGCATCCGACAAGGGCAAGTGCAGCGCGTCCCCCGCGTGGTAAGTCAGGTTCGTCGCTTGGGGTTTTTTCGTTTGGGCAACATCGAGCATCGGCACGGTGAAGTCGATGCCGATGACTTGCTTCGCACCCCCGCCGCAAAACGCCATCGACAAATCGCCCGTCCCACACGCCACATCCACCACAATATCGTTCGGCTTCACGTCGGCCATCTTCACCGCCGTGCGTCGCCAGGCCTGGTCACGGCCAAACGAATGCACGCGGTTGTTGAGGTCGTAGCTCGGCGCGATGGCGGCGAACATCTGCTCGACCCGCCGGGCCTTATCCGGCTCGGCGTGGGGGTTGTCCAGCCGTGGCTTGGTCCATGCCGGTTCGATGGGAGCTGCAGATTTAATGGTTTCGGTAGTCAAAGAAGCACTCAAACCATGAGGTTAGTGGGCGTGGCCGTGTTCATCGCAAACGTGGACCGCGGCAAGGTAACTTTCGAGCATAGGCCCCACCTCGGCGGCTTTCGCGGGGCCGAGCTTTTTGAGTTCGTCCAACACGTTGCTTTTAAATGACTGCTCGCCGAAGCGGTAGAGGTCGGATGAGCCGTAGGCGTCGTTGTCCGCATCGGCTCGGCCCGCGGCGGGGTATTCCTTGGCGATCAATTCCTGCAGCCGATCAATCCGTGTCTGCGGCAGAGGGTGAGTCGCAAAAAACTCAGGCCCGCTGCCATTCCCCGCGGCTTCCTTCAGGATTTGCATCACTTGCACTTGGCCGATCGGGTTATAGCCCAGCCGGGTCATGTATCGCACACCCAGTTCGTCCGACTCACTCTCCTGATCCCGGCCAAACTTCAAAAGGTACACCCCCCCGCCGACGCCTGCCCCAACGCCCAGCACGCGGAGCGTGTCGTCGTCGGCGACCTCGCCGGCCACACTCGCCCCGATGGCGATGCCTTGGATGATCAAGGCTTGACTCATCCGCGAGTTGACGTGTTGGGCGGTGACGTGGCCGATCTCGTGACCGAGCACCCCGGCGAGCTGGGCTTCATTGGTCATCTTTTCCAAGAGGCCCCGGCTCATGAACACCTTGCCGCCGGGCAAGGCGAAGGCGTTGATCTGGGCCGAGTTGAGCACGTTGAAATTCCACGGCAAGTCCGGCCGCTCGCTCACCGCCGCCAACTCGTGGCCGAGCTTCGAGACATAGTCACGCAGCTTTTGCGACTCGACCAGCCCGCCGTTCTCTTCGATGAATTGCGGCTCGGCCTCGGTGCCGATGGCGATCTCTTTTTCCACGCTGATGAGGTTGAGGCTGGACTTACCCGTCGCTTCGTTGGTGACGCAGCCCGTACCTGAGCCGATCGTGATTGCCCCACCAACCAAAACCGCGGCCACCTTGTTGAACCATTGAAAATCTAGCATGTTTGATTCCTTTCTAGAACGGTTTGGCGATCCGCCTTACCCCTCTCATCTTAAATCATAGTCCCAACTGACGAAGTTTTACGCCCACCGATTTGCCTGAAGGCGATCCGTATTGGTGATTTTCTGACCGCCGATAACCGTGAACACGCCCCCAACGGCGGCGGCTTCGCTTTTGTCCAAGGTTATCGGAGGTCCCGGATCGGCTTTACCACTATCAAAAACCGCGGTTATCCGCCCCCTGGCCTATGCGGACCCAATCGGGACCGCCCCGGCGCGGCGGTGGAGCGAAGTTCATTCGATTCACGATGAACCCTGTGCCAGCACGGCCGGACAAGGGGTCCGGGCCAACGAGTCACGGATCACTCGTCATGTGCGAATCACGACGCAACCACAACGGACGTGGAAGCTCGACGCAGTTTCATTCGCCGACCCCAACCTCGGCGACGGAGTCCAGACCGATGTCCAGCCAACGCAACGCCCTCCTCGAACGCTTCTTCACCGCGATGATCTCCGGCGACCGCCACACGGCCCGCGAAATCATGGACGAAGTCTTCACCGCCGACGTCCCCGCCGAACGCATCGCCAGTAACCTGATCTGGCCGACACTCAACCAGATCCAAAACATGCGTCGGGCCGATCAGCTCAGCTCGCTGGCTTACCACTACGCCACTCGCCTGATGCGGTCGATCACCGACCAACTTCAGGTCCGCTACCAGCAGCAAGCCCGCCGCGACCAAACCGTTCTGGTCATGTCCGGCCCCGAAGAGTCCGAAGAACTCACCGGTCAACTCGCCGCCGACCTCCTCGAAGCCAACGGCTACACCGTCTACTACTGCGGCGGCGGCGTGAGCAACGACGAGATCACCGCTCAGATCGCCAACCTCCGGGCCGACAAACTCGTCGTCTTCGGCAGCATCCCCGAAACCGTGCCCGAAACCCGCTTGCTCATCGATCGTCTGCACGACCTGGGCGTCTGCCCGCAGCTTCAGATCATCGTCGGCGGCGGCGTGTTCAACCGGGCCGAGGGCTTGGCCGAGGAAATCGGGGCCGACCTGTGGGCCAGCGACCCGATCGAGTTGGTAAACACGATCGCGGAAAACACCCAACGCCGGATGTCCGACGACCAGCGCACCGTCGGCCGCAAACGCCGCCCCGCGGGCAAACGCGCCGCGGCGTAAGGTTGGCTAAAAAAACGAATCACCCCAAAGCCGAGGGATGGCCATCCCTCGGCTTTTTTGTTGCGCTGCATTCACTTGTCAAAGAGCGAGCCGATGATTCCCACTCACCTTTCCGCCGTGGC
>CAYPCC010000031.1:0-19209 GCA_964409095.1 uncultured Phycisphaera sp.
GTGTTGCAGGCCGGTGCGTATGCCGAAGGTGGCGAGGTGTTCTTGCTGGACATGGGCGAGCCGATCCGCATCCTCGACATGGCCGACCGGTTCCTGCGGCTGCAGGGCTTCGCCCCGGATGTGGACGTCAAGATCGAAATCACCGGTCCACGCCCCGGCGAAAAACTGTTTGAAGAACTCGCCTACACCGGCGAAGACATGCGGCCCACGCCCCACCCCTCCATCCGGATTTGGCAAGCCGCCCAGCCCGAGGCGGCGCAGATCCAACAGATCGTGTCAACCTTCGATCGGCTTCGCGACAAGTCCGGCGACGGCAGTCGGCGGTGGCGAGACACGTCGTCGGAAGCGGTGGTCACGGCGCTGCGGTCGCTGCTGCCGGAGATGGTGGCACCCGCGTCGGCGGCGGGGTGACCGCGACGTCGTCGGCGTCGAGGTGGGCTTGGTGATCCACCAGCGGGTAAACCTGCTCGGCGATCCGCTGGACGGCCTCGGTGTAGCCGGGGGGGAATCCCCAGACGTTGGTTTGAGTGATGCGGGCGAGGCCGCGCTCGGACGGGGTGAGGTCGTGGGCGAGGAGTAAAAATAAATCGGACGCGACGCCGGGGTTTTCGGTGTGGTGGGAGTGGCCCAGGCCGTAGGTTTTTTGGCCGGTGATATCGACGATTGAAACGTGGGGGTGGGCCTTGAGCCAGAGGCGTTGGTTTTCGTCGAGGTAGTCGCCGGTGATGCTGCCGGCGCGGATGATGCCAAACAGCAGCCGGGTCGCCCACGCCAGCGCCTTATCGTCCGGCGAGGTGTAGATGGTCATCTGCTTGGGCACATGGTGAAACCCCTCGCGGAAGAAGCGTTTTTGCAAGACGTCGGCGTCGATGTCGGGCGCGACGAGGACGACGTTGTCGATGCGGAAGCGTTCGTTGAGCTGCTCGGGGGTTTGGTCGTAGCCGATGAGCCTCATCTCGCGGAGGGTGATGGACGTGAGGTAGGTACCCATGGAGTGGGCGATGAGATTGATGCGCTGGGCGTCGGTGTGGTCGGCGAGGAACACCAGCAGTTGTCGGAGGTCGCTCACGGCATACGTCGCCGACTCGCGGTCTTCGAGGTAATCGAGCAAGTGTTTTTGCGACGGCCAGGCGAAGGCGATGACCGCGCCGCGGCGTCCGTTGTAGTGATGGAGGCTGGTGGCGGATTCGATGGCGTCGCTGAATGAGTTGGGGTAGCCGTGGATGTAGACGTAGATTTCGTCGTGGGCGGTGGCCTGCATCTGGGCGTTGAGGTCCTCGGCAAAGCGGAACGCGGCCCGGCCGGGGTCTTTGCGGTTGAGGAAGCGGACTTCGATGTCGCCGCGCTCGTCGCCGGTGGCCTCGCGGACCACACGGGGCGGGGCGGTGGTGAGCAGGGGGCCGTATTCGCGGGGCGGCTTGATCGTGAGGGGCGGGCGTTTGTTACCCAGGTCGCCGATGGTTTTATCCATCAGTTCTTCCCAGGGCATGTTGTTGCCGATCTCGACATTGAGTTGGCCGAGTACTAACGCCCCGGCCCGCGATCGGCCGTAGGGTTCGTCGCCGGAGTCGGGCGTGGGCTTGCGGTTGGTGGCGTAAAAAATGGTGGCCCGGCCGTGACGCATCTCCACGGGCAACTCGTCGAACGGGTCGGCCCGCGACTGGTCAAACATGACCGGCGGACGCATCAGCGTCCGTTGGCAGCCCGACAACGCGGCCGCCAAAATCATCAAGATCACCGCCCCCCATGTAGCGGAGAGCGTCGCATGACAAAGGTTGATCAACCAGCTTCCGGGGACAGATCGGCTCATCGCATTACCTTACCCGACCGGCCCGGGTTTGCGTTACCCCGCGATGCCGGTTACCAAACCCGTATGAATGCACGACCCGCCGACCAATTACGACCGACCACCATCGAACCGTTCCCGACCAATGCCCAAGGCAGCGTGATCATCACCGCCGGGAGTACCAAGGTGCTCTGCACCGCCAGCGTGGACTCGGACGTGCCGCGGTGGATCAAAACCGACCCCGAGACCCGTCAGCCCTTGCACGGCTGGGTCAGCGCGGAATATTCCATGCTGCCCGGCTCGACGCTCGACCGCAAGCGACGCGGACCCGACGGCCGAGGCACCGAAATCCAGCGCCTCATCGGCCGAGCGCTACGGGCCGCGGTCGATATGGACAAGATGCCGGGCTTGTCGATCACCTGCGACTGCGATGTCTTGGTCGCCGACGGCGGCACGCGGACCGCGGCGATCACCGGGGCGTATGTCGCTTTGGTTCAAGCGCTGCGTTGGGCCGTGACCGAGGGGCGATTAGACGATATCAAGCCGGCCTTGCTTCCGGGGGTCGCGGCGGTCAGCGTCGGTGTCATCGACGGTGTACCCACGCTCGACCTGGACTACCCGCTCGATGTCCGGGCCGAGGTGGACATGAACGTGGCGATGAACAGCGAAGGCCAATTCATCGAGGTCCAAGGCACCGGCGAGAAAGGCACGTTTGACCGCCAACAACTCAACGCCTTGCTCGATCTGGCGACCGATGGCATCAACTCGCTCATGGCGATTCAGGCCGCAGCGTTGACGGTCTAACCCGAGGTGTCAGGCACGCACGCCTGACCTACACTGTGCGGCACGGATGCCCTGGACGTTATACCAATACATCTTGCGTGAACTGCTGAGGCTACTGGCGTTGACCACTGCGGTGCTGGTCGTGGTCATGAGCTTTGCCGCGGCGGTGCAGCCCATGAGCGACGGGCAGCTCTCGGCCGGGCTGCTGGTGAAGTTTGTCGTATTAACCGCGCCGACGGTGTTGGGGTTTGCGCTGCCGTTTGCCGGGGCGTTTGCGAGCACGTTGGTCTTTATCCGCATGGCGGGAGACAACGAAATCCTGGCTTGTTCGGCCTCGGGCATCAGCTATCTGCGGGTTTTGGCCCCGGTGTTGGCGTTGGGGTTGGTGTTGACGGGGGGGATGTTGTACCTGGCGAATTACGTAGTGCCCAGCTTTTACCGCATGGCCGAGCGCACCGTGCAGAGCGACGTGATCAGCTTGCTGGTGGGCCAACTCAACCAGCAGCAGGCGTTCCAATTCCCCGGCGAAGATATCGTGGTCTACGCCGACTCGGCGGTCCAGTTCGACCCGCTGCCCACGCCCGACTCGGTCCTGCCGATGACCCAGCTCGTCGAACTCCAAGGCGTCGTCGTCGGCGAGACCGACGACAACGGCGAAATCCTTCAGGACACCACCGCCAAAAACGCCGTACTCCAGATCTACGGCAACCGCGAAACCGAAGATTCCTGGGGCGTCTTCCAACTCACCAACGTCGTCCGCTACGCCCCGAACACCGGCGTACTCATGCGGCTGGCCTTCACCGAGATCGGCCCGCTCAAACTCGAAAGCCCCTTCAGCGACAACCCCAAGTTCCTCTCGGCCAAGGACCTCCGCCGCTACGAAGGCGAGCCCGAACTCTTCGGCCAAGTACGCGACCGCATCCAAGACCTCGCCTCGGCGATGGCGACCGAGAGCCTGCGCAAAGCGTTTGTTGTCGTGAAAGATCGGGCCGTGCTCCACGGCGCACTCGACGGCGATCGCTATGTGCTTTCGGTCCCACGGGTCGAAGAGGACGGCGAGATGCTGCGGCTGTCGTCACAGATCGATCGGCCGATCCGGGTCCAGTTTTTCTCCAACGGCCAGATCGACGGCACCCCCACCCGCAGCTACGTCGCCGACTCGGCGTTCGTGCGGGTCAAGACCAACGCCCTGACGCTCGAGCCGAGCATCGACATCGAGCTGCGCGACGTGACCGTCTCGGGCGGCAGCGCTAGCCCCGCGGTGGGCAACAAGGCGTTGGTGTTCCGCCAGTTGACGTGGCCGGAGTTTCTCCCGTCGGACCTCAAGGATCGGCGGGCCGCAGACCTCTTGGTCGAAGCGGGCGGCGACGCCTACGGCGCGTCTTCCGCGGTGGGCACAGCCGTGAATATTCTTGAACAAACCCTGTTTGCCCTCAAACGCAACATCATCGGCCAACGCCACGAGCGGGCCGCCTCGGCCGTGTCTTGCTCGCTGCTATTGCTCTTAGGTTCGGTACTCAGCATCCGAATGAAGGGCCACTCGCCGCTGGTGGTGTACTTCTGGAGCTTCCTGCTGGCGATCATCACGCTGATCATCATCAGCAGCGGCCTGAATCTGGCCAGCGACACGCCCGCCTCGGTGGTGGTGGGCATGGCGGTCGTGTGGTCGGGCAATGCGTTGTTGTTCGTGGTGCTCCTGCATTCCTATTTGAAGATGTCGCGTAACTGAGCGATTTATTGTTCCTCTGGAGTCTCGATTGACGGCGTTATGAAAACCCTCGACCGCTACATCATCAAACAGTTTCTCACGAACTTCATCATGTTGTTCGTGGTGGTGATGTTGCTGTTTATCGTGGTGGATTTCATTGTGGACGTCGATGAATTCGTCCAAGCGGGCGAGGTTCATAAGGACTCGTGGTACGGCATTCCGTTCCTGGCGACCGTCGGGGCGATCGTGGACTACTACACGCCCGTGGTCCTGCTGGTTTATGTGTTCTTCAACGGGTTGATTGTCGTAGGGGCGATGGGCTTCACGATCGTCGGCCTGCAGCGCCACCGCGAGCTCACGGCCGTGATCGCCAGCGGGGTCAGCCTCTACCGCATCGCGGCCCCCGTGCTGATCGTGGGTCTGTTGCTCAGTGCCGTGACGCTGCCGGTGCAGGAATTCCTCTTGCCGCCATTGGCCCCGAAGCTAGTCCGGGCCAAGTCGGAATTGAAGAAAGAGAAGAAGGGGCTGGAAAGCAAAGAGGTCTATTTCGCTCAGGCCGGCGGCGGCGATCTCTTGAGCGCTTCAAGATTCGACGCCGACGCGGGCGTGCTCAGCAACGTCCACATCATCGAACGCGACGATACGGGCAGCAAACTCACCGAAATCCGTGCCGCCTCGGCCAAGTGGGACGACGGGACGGGGGCGTGGGTGTTCACCGACGGCTTCGCCGAGCAGCCGCTTTCGACCGCCGACGCCCAGCAGGCGACGACCCGCACGATGCGCCGCGTCGAGTCCTACGCCACTGGCCTATCCCCCACCGTGTTGTTGGCCCGGCGTAACGCCTTGTTCGCCAGCCTGCTGTCGATCCGCACGCTCGAAGGCTTGGTCGATAACCAAGCGGTCAGCCCGGCCCAGCGCGACAAGGTCGCCCAGATCATCTCCAGCCGGTTCAGCCTGATGGTGCTCAACGTGTTGGTGTTGGTGATGGGGTTGCCTTTTTTCCTGAAGCGGATGCCCGGCGACGTGCTGGCCTCGGCGCTCAAAGCGGCGGGGCTGTGCATCGGGGCGTGGGGCGGGGGGCTGATGATGTTACAGCTGTCGCCCGGGGCATTGCCCGTGGGCGGGCCGGCATTGGTGGCGTGGTTGCCGGTGGCGTTTTATCTGCCGGTGGCGGCATGGCTGCTGCAGACGGTCAAGACCTGAGCCGGTGGTCGACGTATGGTCGTGCCGAGGGTTTTGACTTGACGCGATCGGCGGTGGGCCCATTGATGAAAATCGGGTTATCGGCGGCGCGGCTTCGCCCTGAACCATTGCGACGGGGAGGCGGGGGACTTAAGCTATGAGGCTCATGCAAGCGAACCGAATCGACACGATTTTTGCGGATTTACGCGGCTCGGGCGGCAAGGCGTTGATGCCGTTTATCACCGCGGGCGACCCCGATCTGGCCACGACGATCCGCCTGCTCGAAGCGGCGCAAGACGCCGGGGCGTCGATCTGCGAAATCGGCATCCCGTTCAGCGACCCGATCGCCGACGGCCCGGTCATCCAGGCCTCGATGTCCCGCGCTCTCGACCAAGGATTACGGGTCGAACAGGTCTTCGCCGCGGTGGCCGAGGCGCGGCCCCGGCTGACCATCGGCCTGGTCGCCATGGTCAGCTACTCCATCGTCCACCGCATGGGCTTGTCATCGTTCATCGCTCGGGCCAAAGCCGCGGGGTTTGACGGCTTCATCTTTCCCGACCTGCCCTTAGCCGAGGCCGGCCCCGCCCGCGCCGCGGTCGCCGAGGCGGGCCTGATCCTGAGCATGCTCATCGCCCCGACCACGCCGATCGAGCGGGCCGAGCAGATCGCCGCGGCCAGCACGGGGTTTGTCTACGTCGTCTCTCGGCCGGGCATCACCGGCGCGACCGAAGCCTTGCCCCCCGAGTTGCCCGAGCGGCTCGGCCGGCTGCGGGGCGTCACCGATTTGCCGATGGCGGTCGGCTTTGGCATCAGCACCGCGGCGCAGGTCCGCGACGTGGTCCGCGTCGCGGATGCGGCGATCGTCGGCTCGGCCCTCGTCGCCCAGATCCACCAACACGCCCAGACCTCCGCCGACGCCGCGGTCCAAGCCACCCGCGCGGCCGTCGCCCACCTCGCGGCCGGGCTTAAACCCGACCCCGCCTAGCCGCTCACGCGGATCGACCGATCCGCCGCCCCGGCCCGGGCGTATGACTTTGAACTCTGATTAACCGAATCCCCACCCGCCACGCTATCCCCACAAGGCCCGCACGATATGAACTTCACTGACCGCCGAACCCGCTCGACCTATCGCTTGATCGGGACGTCTTTGTTGGCCGTCATGCTGGCGTTCATCAGCTTCAAGACCTCACCCGCCTCGGCCCAACCCGCGCCGCCCGATGAGGCCGCCACGCAAACTCAAGTCACCGGCCAACAGTTGCTCTCCGACATGCTGCTGCGCGTCACCATGCAGACGCTCATCGATAGTCGCGGCGACAACACCGGTTTGCGCGAAGACCAACTGGTTCGGGCGCAGGTGTTGCTGGATTTGGCGTTGGAGCTCACGCCCGATGATGCGGAGTTATGGAGCAAGCGGATCAGCCTCGCCGAGCAGGCGAGCGATACGCCCGGCGTCCTGTCGGCGCTGCGCCGCTACGTCGAACTCCAGCCCGAGCACGACGCCTACCGCTTGCGTCTCACGCTGACCGAGTTGGCCGAGGTCGAAACGCTCGACGGCCGACTGGCGATCCTCGAAGAAGCCCTCCGCGACGCCTCGTCCCGCGGCTACTCCGAGGCGTACCGGTCCCGCCTCGCGTCGGCGGCCGCGACGATCGCCCGCGAGGTCGGCGACAACAACGCTTTTCTCAAGCACCTCAAGACCGCCGTCCGTGACGACCCCGCCAACGGAGAAGCCGCCGGGCTGACCTACGACTTGGCCCTCGAACGCGGCGCCAAACCGCTGAACCTCGGGGCCGCGGCGATCAACCTCGTGCACGCCCGCCCGCTGGATTCCGACGCCCGGCTGCTACTCGCCGATGCGTTGTACAACCTCGGGGTCTACGACCGGGCGGTCCGTCAGTTTGAAGTCGCCGCCGGGTTGCCCCGAGCTACGCCCATTCCCCCCGCCATGTGGGCGAAGTGGTCGAGTTGCCTGATCGCTTCGGGCCAAACCCTCGCCGCGGAAAACTACCTCAATCAAATCCAGCAGCAACTCGCGCTGCCGATCGAAGAGGGCGGATCGGCCACCACGCTGCCCATCGAACTCGAACTCCAACGCCGCGTCTTGCACGGCAACACCGAGCCCGGCAAAGCGGCGCTGACCCGCGTCGTCGACCAATTGCAAACCCTGATCAACGATGGCGACGAGGAGGCCAAACTCGAAATCGCTTGGATCATTGCGCTGTTCGGCGACGATACGCAACCCGTCGCCGCGCTGCTTGAAGGACAAGACCGCAACGACCCGCGTTACCTGCGGGCGACGGGTTTTGTGTTTATGCGTGAGGGTGCTGAGCGTTGGGCCCGCCATGCGTTTGAGCAGATCGCCCAGACCGATGACATCGCGGCCTACGGCCTCGCGCTGCTGCTGGGACGCGATGATGCCGGCCGAGCCCGCTCGGTTCGCGGCGTGGTCCAGGACATGCCCGGCACCTTTGGCGGCCTGCTCGCGGCGAATCAATTACACGAGCTACGCCGAGATGTGATGCCCGGGCCGCAAGGCCAAGCCATCATCGACGCCATGAATCGCCTGCCGATCACGCTCTGGCGGTTCGACATCGACCGCAACCCGTGGGTGACGATGCGTGCGCAGTTTGATTCCTCGCGGAGTGGGTTCCTTGAGCCGATCGACGCGAAGCTAATTGTGCAAAACGCGTTGGATGTGCCGCTGCCGATCGACCCGAGTGTGGGGCTGGGCAATCAGGCTTTTGTGTCCATGTCGGCATTTACCAACGGCCAATCGCTGGGGCAGCTGCCGCCGCTGGTGGTAGACATGGCCGGCCGACTCACGCTCGGCCCCCGCGAGCGGCTCGAGACGCCGGTCCGCATCGACCGCTCGATCTTCGGCTTGCTGCTCAACAGCGCGACCAACACGACCCTGACCTACAACACCACGTTCACCACCGATCCGCGCTTCCTGCCCAACGGGGTGCTGGTTCCCGGCCCGCTCGGGGCGATCGACACGGTGCGTTCGCTGCAAGCGTTTGTGCCCGCTCTCGACGTCGAAAACTTTGAAACTTGGATCAACGACGCGATGAACGGCCAAGGCCTGCCGCGGTGGGTCGCGCTGAATCGTCTGGCCCGGACCGGCGACACGGTCGCCAATGCCGAGGGCATCGACCGCGACGTATCGCGCCGCAGCATCGAAGCGCTGACCGCCGCTTTTGAAAACTCGGGGCCCGTGGAACAGGCTTGGATCCTCCTGCTGCTGGCGAGCACGCCCGGGCAACGCACGGCGTTCCAGTCGATCCTCGACCAAGGCCAACGTAGCGACGCCGACCTCGTACGCATCGCTTATCTCATCGCGCATGTCAACCAACCCGACGACAACGCCCTGACCACCGCGATACGCGACGGCTCGCCCGCCGTGCAGCGATTTGCCCGGGGGCTGAGCGATTTTTTGAGCCTGCCGCCCGTCCCGACCCCGTGATACGACAAGCCCTCGGTGGTTGAATCACCGGCCCCCGCTAAGCTGTATCTGTGACCTAGGACCCCGCGTGTCGTGTCGTATCGGAACCGTTGTCTATGAAGTCGTTTGGGTCGCTTGGCGTGGGAGAATGGCTGGGCCCACGGCTGCGTGCGTGGGTCGGGTCCGGTGCGGTGGCCTACCGGTTGTGTCACAAGTTTTTTCGTCACGAGTCGGTCTACCGCGATCGCGTAACCGCTTACCACGACGCCCAGCCGGGCCGCCTCGAAAACTTTTTGCTGATCGAACAAGGCCAAACGCCCGACCCCGTGGAAGTCTTCAGGCGACTGCACTGGGGCGGGCAACTCTTGGCCATGGGTGACGATGCCGATGCGATGCTTCGCTACGCGAAGGCTTACGCGGCGCATGATTCTTTTGAACTCGAAGGCGGGCCCCTCGCTACTTGGCCGCAGAAATGGGGTTTACCGTTGCCTTGGCTAGGCCGAAAGCAGCACTACATCGTGGTGCGGAAGGTCACGCTGATCCTGCCCAACGAGGACACCGACCGGTTCACGTTTGATCTGCGTTTGGTGAAGAAGCCCGAGTTGGGCGATCGTTACGTCGTGATGAAACAGGTGCCGCGCTACCGCAGCGTGGTGAGTCGGCTGCGCAGCCGATTCCCCGAGGCGGGTCAGCAGGTCTTGCTCACGCGGGCCGAGAAACTGGTCAAGCGCGTCTTTCCGGTCTTTCTCACCCGCGAGGCGGGGTTCTTGCAATTATTGCACCGCGACTTGCCGGAAGAATTCAAATCACGGGTACCCGAAGCCCTGGGGTTTGAGAAAGCGCCCGACGGCACGATCAAACGGCTGTACATGAGTTGGCTACGCCTCGGCGGCGAGCCTTTGTCACACATGGCGTTCTCGCAGCAGGCCGCCGAGATGCTCAGCATCCTGCACGACAAGGTCGGGGTGATCCATCTGGACCTGCGGCTCGACAACATGGTCATCAGCGAAGGGCGGGTATGTTTCCTGGACTTCGGCTCGTCGGTCCGCGTCGGTGAAGACATCCACAAAAGCCCGCTGCTCAGCTCGCTGTTCGACGAAATGATGAACACCAGCCAGATCCAACGCACGATGGGCAGGATGCGCGACGCGGGCCGGCTGACGTCGGACGTGCTCGTCGCCGCCCAAGGCAAGATCGATCGAGGCGTGGATATGTTTTATCTTTCACTGCAGATCAGCAAGCCCGTGAGCAACCCCGAACTCTTGCCGCTGATTCGCTACGACGCGCTCTCGCCCACCGCCAAGAAAATCAAGCTACTCACCGACGCGATTCTCCGCCCGACCAATCCCAACCGACCGCATTTCATCTCGGCCCGGGACGTGTTTGTGGGCTTGCAGAAAATCGAGAAAAAACTTGCCGACGCGGGTGATCCTGATTAATGCGGGGGTTGTACTAACCACGGCGGGCGACGCGAAATAGGCCTAGACTTAAGACATCTAAAATAATTAACCAGGAGTTTACGATGATCAATGGGCGTTGGTGGACGGCGGGCGCAGCGATGGGTTGGGTTTTCGGAATCGCGGTTTCGACACACGGCGAAACTCATTCCGCCAACGAGGGCGCGGTGGACGCGTTGACGGCCGAGGTCCAAGATGCGGACCTAACGCAAACCCAAGAAACCACCTACGTCGGCTGGATCGAGCTGGGCGATGTGCTGCGTGAGGGGCCGGTGCCGTTTGCGTGGGTCGCCGAGGCCGACGCGGGCCCGTCGCTGCCGGGCGTGTTGGCTCAGATCGCCAAGGTCCGCGACGAGCCGAGCTATACCGGGCTGGTGCTATTCCTCGATCAGCCGGACCTCACGCTGACTCAATGCACCGCGATCGCCGAGGCGATCAAGCAACTCCGCGCGACCGGCAAGACGGTGATGACGTTTGCCGAGGTGTACAACCTTCGGGACTACATCATCGCCAGCGCCGCGGACATGGTGCTCTTGCAACGCAAAGGCTCGGTCGAGTTGTCGGGCATCGCGGTCGAAGAGATGTATCTGGCGGGGATGCTCGAAAAGATCGGCGTCAAGCCGGACCTGTTGCAAGTCGGCAAATACAAAGGGGCCGACGAAACCCTGATGCGGGCGGGGCCGAGCGCGGCGTGGGATGAAAATTTCGATGCGCTGCTCGACGGGCTGTACGAAGAATCGATGTCGCGCATCGTTGAGGGGCGCGGGCTGAGTCGGGAAGAGGTTGAGGCGTTGTTGGCCGACTCGTGGACGCTGACCGATGCGCAGTTGCTCGAACGCCGGGCCATCGACCAAATCGTTGACCGGGACCTAGTGGAGGTGACCGAGGTGAGCTTCGGTGAGCATTTTGAATGGGACGCCGAGCTCGGGACCGCCGCTGCGGGCATGGATATCAGCAACCCGTTTGCGATGTTCAGCATGCTCTTTGCCGAGCCAGAGCTTAAGACCAGCCGGCCCACGATCGCGGTCATCCACGCCGACGGCCCGATCATGTCCGGCGACTCCTCGCAAGGCGACGGCCTGTTCAGCGACGAATCCATCGGCAGCCGCACCATGGTCTACACGCTCGAAGACGCGCTCTATGACGACAACATCCAAGGCGTGGTCCTCCGCCTCGACTCGCCCGGCGGCTCGGCGCTGGCGTCGGAAGTCATTTGGCAGGCCCTCCGCGAAGTGGCGGCGGAGAAGCCGGTCTTTGCCGTGGTCGGGTCCATGGCGGCATCCGGCGGCTACTACATCGTCAGCGGGGCGGATCAGATCTACGTCCAGCCCCATTCAATCCTCGGCAGCATCGGCGTGGTGGGCGGCAAGATCACGCTTGGCGGCCTCTACGACTGGGCGGGCGTCAACATCACTCGTCGAAGCCGTGGCCCCGGCGGCGACCTGTTCAACTCGGTCGAGCCGTTCACCGATTCGCAGCGCAAGACGGTTCGTCAAGCCCTCGAAAATGTTTACGACCAGTTCATCGACCGCGTCGAGATCGGCCGGGGCGAGCGGTTGCCGGATGTCAGCCAAGTCGCCGAGGGTCGGCTGTTTGTCGGCACCACCAGCATCGTTAACGGCATGGCCGACAAACTCGGCGGCGTGAACGAAGCGCTCGCCGACCTCGCCGAGCAACTCGGCTTGGCCGAGGGCGAATACGACGTGGTCGACATGCCCGGGCCGTTGTCGCTCAACGCTTACCTTAACAGCTTGATGGGTATCCAAAGCCCGGCCGCGGCGGCGCAGTCGGCGGTCGGCTCGGAACTTCCCGCGTTTATGAAGGCCGCGAAGCAGCTGCTCGGGCCGGTAGCGTGGCGTAACGTCAGCCGATCGCTGCAGGGTATGATGTTGTTGCAGCACGAGCCGGTGTTGCTGATGATGCCCTCCGCGATTGTGGTGAAGTAAATCCAGTGAGCGTGTCCATGAACATCTGCGTGATTCTCCCTGCAGCGGGGCTGGGGCAACGCTTCGCCGCGGGCGATCCTTTGGGCCTGACACGGGCGTCAGCGAGCAAGATCGAGTTTGAACTCGATCACAAACCGGTTTTCCTTCACGCGATCGAGGCGTTCCGGGCGGTGGGCCAAGTCGGCCAGATTATCCTTGCGGTGCATCCGGATCGTTTCGATGATTTTCGGTTTCGCTGGGCGGACAAGCTGGCGTTCCTGCAGGTCGACTTGGTTGCGGGCGGGACGGTGGAGCGGTGGGAGACGGTGAAGCTGGCCCTTGAAGCGGTGAGGGATGGCGCGACCCATATCGCGGTGCACGACGCAGCCCGGCCGGTGGTGTCGGTGAAGTTGATCGAGCGTGTGTTGGTCGCGGCCGAGCGTTTGCCCGCCGTGATCCCCGGATTGCCCGTGAGCAGCACGCTCAAAAAAGTCGGCCCCGAGGAAGCGGGCGCTGAGGCCCAGATCGACCCGCTCGACGATATCCTCGGCGAGGGGACGAGCCCGGCCGCCCGCCCGGTCCACGGCACCGTGCCGCGCGACGGCCTCGTGGCGATCCAGACGCCGCAGGTTTTTGAAATCGAACTCCTCCGCCGGGCTTACGACCGGGCGGATCAGTATCCGGGAATAACCGACGACGCGGGGCTGGTCGAAGCGCTCGGCGAAACCGTTCATGTCGTCGAAGGCGATCCGGGTAACATCAAGATCACCCACCCCGGCGACGCCGAGTTGGCCGCGGCGTTACTGGCTTACCGCAAGCAATCGACAGCCGCGAAAACAGTCGCCGACCTATTCGGCGATGACGACGACTAACTTCGGGCATAAACGACATGGAAAACCCCAAGGCAAGATTGGGGATTTGTAACGCGGACCTCGCAAAGTCCATGAAATTTGTCGGGTAAGATGACGAGTCGAACGAATCGATTTTCTCTTCTTTTGCCCCGGATCCCCCATCATGAATACTCTGCGAACGCGCGGCCCGGCTTTACTCATTGTCCTTGCTTTGTGCCTCACCCTCGCGGGCTGCTACGAAGACCAAGCCCAGGTCACGATCAACGCCGACGGCAGCGGGTCGTTTACCCAGACGTTACAGATGTCCGAGCAGTTGGTCGTCGCGGTGATGTCGGAAGACGGCGGCGACGGGTTCAGCCGCGACGCCCCGTTCGAGATGACACAGGCCGACCTGCAAGCCAAGCTGGGCGCTGCGGGCACGATCACCGCGTTTGAGGTGCAAGGCCGCGACGACGGCGGCAAGACCATCACCGTGGCCGGCACGTTCGACGAGGTCGCGGCATTCATGCAAAGCGAATACGCCAGCGACACACTCAAACTTTCTTTGGATAGCGAGGCGGACGGGCAAGCGTTGGTCCGCTGGCTTGTGCAGGAAGACGCGGGCAACGGTCCCTCGTTGGATCAGCTGTACGGATTAGCCAAGGGGATGCGCGTCGTTCGCCAAGTCAACCTCCCGACGGCTCCGATGTCCGATCAGGGCGTGGTCGAAGCCAACCGTATCGAATGGACGATGGACCTGACCGACCGCCAAGGGCTCGAAGCGACCAAGGCGATGATCGCCGCGTCCGACGGCGGCGTGTTGGTCGCCACCTTCGACCCCGGCAGCCTCGAACTCCAAACCGCTGCCCCTGCCGACGATGTAGTGGAAGGTCAAGCGTCGGTGATTGCCGACGCCCCGATCGACACCACGGGGATGAGCGTCAAGCTCAACTCGTTGGCCTGGACGCGGTACGCCGCGGTGAGCGAAGACGCTTTTGTGCAAGAACCTTCGCTCAGTTTTGATCTCGAACTGACGTGGCCCGAGGGAAGTCGGCCATTGGCGGTCTATCCCGGCGAGTTGATCAGCATCACAGACGAACGCGGCAACAGCTTGCGTCCTGAGCGAGACGATGATTGGGGTCAACGCCGCAGCGACATCTGGGAACATTCGGACACCGAAACCTTCCGCCTCGAAGCCCTCGGCCCGGACCGCGATGCCCAAGCCATCCAAGGCTTGGTCGGCCAACTCCGCGTCGTCACACAGGTCATCGTTGACACCGTCAGCCTCGATCAGCCCGCCACGCTCGTCGGTCAACCGAAAACCGCCAACCAAACGCTCGACGCGATGGGCTTCAAAATCAAGACGATCAACGGCTCAGACCTCGAATTGAGTTTCAACGAAGGCATCGAAGCCACCGCAGTCATCCATTCGCTGACCGCCACGCTTGCCGACAGCACGCCTATCGAGAGCAACGGCTGGGGCGGCTGGGCTAACAACATGACCTACAATTTTCCGCATGACATATCGGGCATGACCAACCTCACGCTCGAAATCCTCACTGGCGAATCCGTGGTGGCCGTGCCGTTCAGTTTCAATCAGATCGAGTTGCCTTAGGCGAGGTCGGCAACGGTTGCCTCACTCGAGGAACGATTGGACGTTGGCCTGCGGGTCCAGCGCAAGGGCACGCTCGGCGGCTTGCCTGGCGTCGTCGGAACGGTCGAGGCGATCGTAGATGACGGCTAACCGGGTGGGGTGTTGCGCCCGCTCGGGCTCAAGAATCTCCAGCGACTCGACCTGAAACGCGGCGGCGGCGAGGTCGCGGCGCTGCAGCGCGATCGTCGCGGCGAGCTCGCGGTAGCCCGCGTGATACGGTTCGCAGTGCAGCGCCCGTTCGATGGCGCTTTGCGCGGCGTCGAGCCGGCCGGCTTGGCGGTGGAGCTCGGCGAGTTGGCGCGACCAGGCGGACGTGTAGTTGTCGCTACGTTCGAGGACTTGGAGCGAGCCGAGCGCTTCTTCGGGACGCTGCTGATCGAACGCGAGTTGGACCAGTGCCTTATGCGGCCAGGGATCCACGGGGCGGGCCTGGGCGTAGCGATTGAGCCAACGCTTGGCCGCGTCGGGGTCTCCCGCGTCGATCACGCGCTGGGTGATGAGCTGGATGAGGTCGGGGTGGTCTTGGCCGTGAGCTTCGAGGAGTCCGATCAGTTCGCCGGTGGGCGTGCCTTCGCCCTCGGCGGCGAGCACGGCGGCGAGGGTTTCGCTGACTGCTTGCGGCTGCATCCCCCACGCGGCGACTTGGCCCTCGGCCCAATTGCGAAACGCATCCATGAATTCGACGGCCGTGTAGCCGGTGACTTGTTTGAGCGCGGCGGTGTCGGAGACGCCTTCACGGTAGAGCGAAAGCAGCTCGACGATGGCGTCATGGGACCAGCGGGTGGCGATGAACTCGAGCATCCAATCGGCTTGGGCGTAGGCGAGCGGCCGATCGCGTTCGGTCTGCGGGCGGATGAAGCCCCAGTTGATCTTGTCGTAGTCGAAGAGCTTGTCGTTGTGCAACGCCCAGGTGAGTAGTTGGCAGGTGTCGTAGGTGCGGCCGGTGGTTTCAGCGGAGACGGCGCAGGCTTCGGTGAACCAGTGGGGCACGCGGTTGCGGGTCTGGGCGAGCGTGACGGTGTGGACGTACTCGTGCCGCATCACGTTGACCCAGTTGAACGGGTCGGCCTGGTCGGGGCCCGAGCGGGGCGGGGTGATGGCGACGACGTCGCCGGTGGCGGCGGCGATGGTCCAGATGTGGGGCATGCCGGTGATGCGCACGGCGAAACTGGACTGATCGGGCATCAGATCGATCTGGGTTTTGTTGGCCGGGCGGTGCTGGAAGACGGCGGTGATCTCGTCGTACATCTCTTCGAGCGGGCCGGGCATGTCGCGGGCCAACACCTCGTCGATCCCCGGCAGATAGCGGATGATGAAATGTTCGGTTTCGATGGTTTCGTAGACGCCAAAAAGCTTTTCGGCGAGGCGCAGCTGATTGTTGACGCGTTGGTGGAACGGGTCGAGGCGCTGGGCGTGGGCGAGTTCGAGACGGGCGTTTACGAGGTCGCCGGACTGCATGAGCAGGAGGCCCAGCTCGAGCCGGGGAGCGGGCCAGTTGGGTGATCGCTCGATCGCCGCCCGCAGCAACGCCTCGGCCGGGACGTACTGACGGTCGTTGCTGAGGTATTCCCCGGCGGTGTACAGCGCCAACGGCGAACCCACCACTCCCTCGTCGTCCCCACCCTCGGAACTGACGGCATCGAAATGGGCTAGCGCCTCGGCCAACGCCGACTCGTCATACGCCATCGCTTCGGTCGCCGCGGCAAGAGCTAAGAATTCGCGGTGTTTCGGAAAGCTCTGCAGCGCCGCGTCGAGTACACGCCGGGCCGAGGCGACGTCGCGCTGGCGGAGAAACGAGCGGATGTCGATCAGGTCGGCTAACGGGTGCAGCGGGTTGATCGCCCGCAGGCGCTGCGACACCTCGGCGGCGGCGTCGAAGTTGTAGCCGTCTACATGCAGCCGGCCAAGCGCGGCCCACGCCGACCCGGCTTGGGGTTGGTAGCTCAGCGCTTCTTCCAAGGCCGCCGCGGCTTCGGTCCGGTTGTCTTTGGTCATCAGCAGCTGCGCCTCGGCCACGCGGGCCGGCCAGTAGAGCGGGTCGAGTTCTTGGTAAGCCCGCGCGAACATGCGCAGCGCGAGTTGGTAGTCCTGCGCTGGCCTGCCTTCGAGGTGGGCCAGCAAGACGATCGCCTGCGCCGCGGCGGTCAGTTCTGCGGGGTCGTCGAGGGTTTGGTGTTGGAAGCGGGCGCGCAGCGGGGTGAGGAGTTCCACGGCTTCGCCGAGTCGGCCGAGGTCTTCGAGCGCTCGGCCGCGCAGGGTCGCGGCCCTGATCGAGTCGTCGACTTCCAGCAAGGTCAACACCCGCTCGGCGTCCCCGCGGAACAACGCTACCTCGGCCCGCAATATCGGATCATTCGAGGCCTCGAACACCGCGGCATCGGACAAGCGGTATCGGCCCCACGCGAGAGCGGCGGCTGCGTCGGGGGTTCGCGGGCTCAAGTCGTCCCATTGACCGTGGAAGAGTTGGAGCTCAAGGCGTTGAGCATCGTCGAGGGCGGGGCTGTCGAGGATACGGGTGAGCGTCGGCGAAAGCTCGACGGGTTCGAGTGCTTTTTTCGCGTCGTCGGCGGCAACCAGCGACTCGAAGATCGCGGTGTCTTGGGCCGACGCCCCGCCCGCGGGGAGGATCAGCCCGGCGACGATCACACAGATTCCGGCGGCGTGTTGGAGTGACATCGTAGGTTAGTTTAGGATCGCGGCTGCGATGAACCAACCCTTCCCCGAATTTGCTGGCGACTTCCCGATCTTGCGTAAGCTGGATTTTTTTAACCACGCGGGCGTCGGCCCCATCAGCGGGCCGGCCGCGCGGGCGATCCGCGACTACGCCCAGCAGGCCGAGTCGCAGGCCTACGTCGGAGCGGATTGGTACCGCCGGGCCAACCGGGCCAAAAATCTCGCCGCGCACCTCATCGGGGCCAAGGGTCCGCAAGAGATCGCGCTGGTGCCCAACACGTCGACGGGTTTGTCGCTGGTGGCCAAGGGCTTGCCGTTACACGCCGGGGACCGCGTGGTGATCACGGAGGTTGAATACCCGGCGAATCGTTACCCGTGGGAAGACCTCAAGCGTCGGGGTGTCGAGTTAATGACGGTGCCGCAGTCGGCCGACGGGCGGGTCGATGTCGAGCGGGTGTGCGACGCGATCAACGACCGGACGCGGGTGGTGTCGTTGTCGCATGTGCAGTACGCCTCGGGGTTCCGGATCGACCTGAAGCCGGTGAGCGAGATGGTGCACCGGGCGGGGGGGTATTTGTGTGTGGACGCGATCCAGAGCTGCGGGGTATTGCCGGTGGACGTGGCGGCGATGGGGATTGATTTTCTTTCGGCCGACGGGCACAAGTGGATGCTCGCGCCGGAGGGCGCGGGGATTTTTTATTGTCGAGAAGAGCTCTGTCCGCTGCTTCATCCGAACGTGGTGGGGTGGATGAATATGGTTGACGCGGGGAACTACGGGGATTATCGGTTTGAGTTTCAGCCGGACGCCCGGCGGTTTGAGCCGGGCAGTTGGAACATCCCGGGGATCGCGGCGCTGGGCGCGAGTTTGGAGTTGTTGCTGGGCGTGGGCATCGACGGCCCCGGCGGCGTGTGGTCGCGGGTGGAGGCGTTGACGACGCGGCTGTACGAGGCGCTGGAGGCGAAGGGCTACCCGGTGTTTTCGCCGCGGGCTTCGCCGGGCGAGCGCAGCGGGATCGTGATCTTTGACCTGCCCGCCCCTTTGCGAGACCGGACCGACCCCAAGCAACTCGTGGCTGAGTTGCAGAAGCAGAACATCGTCATCGTCGTCCGTGAGGGTCGGCTGCGGGCGAGCCCGCACTTCTACAACACCCCGGCCCAGATTGATCGGCTGGTGGACGCATTGCCGAAGTAAAAGCCTGGTGTATGTTGAGGGGCGACAAGCCCACCGGCCGTGTTTGCAAAAGGAACCGTGATGTTGATGAATGTGATTCCGATGACATTGGCCCAAGAGGCCGAGCCGCCGACGCAGAACCCGCCCGCACCCGAAGAAGCCGTCACGGCGACACTGGCCGAGACCGGGGCCGAGGTCAAGGGCCTGCTGGGCCAGGCGATCCAAGGCGATGTCGAAGCGATCGTCACGCTGAGCGTGCAGTATTTGCTGCCCGCGATCGGGCTGCTGCTGCTCTTGATCGTGGCGTATTTCGTGGCAAAATTTTTGTCGGGGTTGGTGAGTCGGCCGGTGACGAAGAAGATCGACCCGACTCTCGGCAAGTTCTTCGGCAAGCTGGTTTTTTACCTCGTGATGGTCGGGGCGGTGCTGGGCGTGCTCGGCAGCGTGGGCGTCAACATCGCGGCGTTTGCGGCGGTGTTGGCGGCGGCGGGGTTTGCGATCGGGTTGGCGTTCCAAGGCACGCTGTCGAATTTTGCGGCGGGGATCATGCTGCTGGTGTTTCGGCCCTTCAAGGTGGGTGACGTGGTGGTGCTGGCCG
>CAYPCC010000032.1:0-2620 GCA_964409095.1 uncultured Phycisphaera sp.
CGCGTTCCTCGCACGGCTCCGACCCCCGAAGTTCCCGGCAAGGTGTTCCTTCCGGCAGGTCGCGAGAATTAAAGGGGACTGTCCCCTTTTCTTTCCCCCCTTTTTTTCCTGTCCCCTTTTCTTTCCTTGTTCGGCACCTAACGCAGCGCGACCACTTAAAAATGATCGAGCAGCAGCAGCGTGGACCACACGACCGGGAATGCGCTGATGCCCACCGCCCAGCCCGCAAGGCGGCGGCCGGTGGTGTCGGCGTGTCGACTGATGAATTCACAGATCAAGACGACGCCGACCACGATGACGAATTTGTAGAGGATCAGGCCGTGAAAGTCGGCGGGGCTTTGGAGCACCGCGTTGGCGATAGGGTTGACCTCGATGCCGCCGATGAGGATGACGATGTAGGTCAGGATCAGGTCGAGGGCCGAGACAAAGATCAGCGCGAGATAAAAATACGGGAACCGCACGGCCCGCGCCGCGGCTTGGGTTGCGCGAGTGGTTTGGAGCTGCCTATCGAGATGGTGGATCGGCATGGCGGTGTCCTTAGTGGCCGAGGCCGGGTAGGAAAACAACCTTCTCGTCCATGAGTTTAGTCCCGCGATGGGTTCAGGTGAAGGAAAAACCGCCGCGTTTTTCGTAGACCCGCGCGACGGCCTGGGTGCCGAGTTGGCCCGCGCCGTCGGCGGACGCTCGACGAAACAGCGACTCGGCCAAGGGCAACAGCTCCAGCGGCAAGCCGCGCTGCCGGGCGGTGTCGGCAACGATGCCCAAGTCTTTTAAGAGATAGTCGATGAAGAACCCGGGGTCGTGATCGCCCGCCGCGATTTTGGGGCCGAGGTTCGAGAGTTGCCACGACCCCGCCGCCCCGCCGCCGACGACGTCGATCATAGTCTTGAGGTCCAGCCCCATTGTTTTCGCCAGCGACAACGCTTCGACCGCGCCCAGGAGCGCCCCCGCCACCGCGACCTGGTTGCACGCTTTGCACGCTTGGCCCATGCCCGACGGGCCGCAGTGGATCACGCTTTTGCCCAACACGTCGAGCAGCGGGCGGACTCGGGCGAAGGCGTCATCGGGGCCGCCGACCATGATGCTGAGGGTGCCTTGCTGAGCGCCGATGTCGCCGCCGGAGACCGGGGCGTCGAGGAAGGTGATGTGGTGGTCGTCGAGCAGGCGCTGGGCGAAGCGTTGGGTATCGACGGGGCTGATGGTGGAGTGATCGATGAGAATGAGGCCGGGCTGGGCGGCGGAGGCGATCCCATTTTTGTCGAAGAGGATGGCTTCGACGTCTGGGGTGTTGGTGACATTCAGAAAAATCACTTCGGGCTGTTGTCCCGCGAGGTCGGCGGGCGAGGTGGCGAGCGTCGCGCCGCGTTCAATCAAAGGCGTTGCTTTGGCGGCGGTGCGGTTCCAGACGGTGACGTCATGGCCCGCGTTGAGCAGGTTGGTGGCCATGGGGCCGCCCATGATGCCTAGGCCGATGAAGCCGACGCGGCGGGGAATTTTGGATTTGCTCACGGGTATTCTTTCTTGCGTGGAACGAGTGCGGCGCAGTCCAACGCCTCGACGGGGTCGTTGCGGAGCAGCACTTGGGACAGCGGATCGGTGGTGGCGTCGGGGTCGAAGGGGATCGTGGCGAGTCGGGTGAGACGGCCATCGAGTTGGAGGGCGCGTCGGCCGTGGGTCGTCGCCATTTTCAACAGCAGCGCGGGGTCGGTATGGTCGCGTTGGTAAAGCCGACGCATCTGCGGCAGGACACCCAGCGGTTGGGCTTCAATGTCCGGCGGCGGCTGACAAATCATCGAGTCGGTGCCGAGGCAGACATTGATCCCCGCATCCAGCATGTCGCGGTAGCGGTGATTCTTGTGGCCGAAGTATTCACTGGCGACCGGGCAGTAGGCGACCGAGGCGTCGGTGTCGGCGAGTATTTGAATGTCGTCGTCGCTGACGTAGTTGCAGTGCGCCAGCAGCCACGAGGCGCGGCGGAGGTACGGCTGCATCCATTGCACGGGCGATTGGCAGTGGCCGTAGTGCGTTGCAAAGTCGGGCGACCACTTGCCCATCGCTTGGAGCAAATCCAAAAACGGCCCATCGCCCCGGGCAATCAACCGCGCCTCGTCGAGCGTCTCGGCGAGATGGCAACTCACCGGCAGCCCCGACGAACACGCCGCGTCGAACAACGCGGGCCCGGCGGAGTACGGGGCGTGCGGCTGAAAACCATCGACCCCGGCGGGCTCACGCATCCGGCCCAACCCCTGGGCGTCCCACGGCGGCCCCATGCCGAAGACCTCGATAAAACTCACGCCATTCAAACCACTCACCCGACGGGCGTGGGCCACCGCAGCGAAGCGCGTGATGTCGCCGACGGCCTGTACCCCGGCCGCTTTGGATTGCCGAGCTCCCTCGGCGGCGGCCGCGGCGAACCACTCGGCCTCGCTCGGCGTGCTAATCCTCTTGCCCTCACCGGGAAAATGCTTGCGGAGCATGGCGACCCAGCCGATGAAATCCCCGCCGTAGGGCTGGGGGCCGATGGCGGTGAGTTCGAGGTGGGTGTGCGCGTTAATCAGGCCCGGCAAAAGCAGCCGCTCGGGCAAGTCGATCGTGTGCCGGGCGTCGGCGGCGTATTGCC
>CAYPCC010000032.1:2630-19177 GCA_964409095.1 uncultured Phycisphaera sp.
TTGCCGTTCGATATCGGCGGTGGGCCCGGCGGCGATCACTCGGCCACCCGCAATCACCACCGCGCCGGGGCGGGCGGTGCCGCTGCCGCGCGGTGACAGGTCCACCTGGCCGAAGCCGTCGATCGCCCCGGCACGGATGAGCGTCAACTCCGCATCGGGCGGTTTTAACGGATCGATCGTGGGCGGAGTTGGCGGCGAGTTGGCGGGCGTCATACGGGATCATCCTTGCACCGCGAAGCATAGCACGCCGACCGATAACCCCCGGACCTTCGCCCCGGCGACGCGGCGGGGGCGGGCGTGTTAAACTGCCGCAGCGGCGCACCGGTGCGCCTTCTGCCGATTGGCCGACTGATGAAGGGACCCACGACCATGACTCCTCGTTTGACTCTCACCGCCTTCGCGCTCGCGCTGCCCGCCCTGCTGTCCGTCGGCTGCGTCAGCCAAAGCTCGATCGACAACTACCGCGCTCAGTACCGCGTGGCTCAAGAACAGATCCTCGACCTGCAAGCCCAGCTCGAAGACAAAGACCGACAGATCGACCTGCTCCGCGGCGCGAAGAATCCCAATGCCGACCTGCAGGCGCAGCTGGCCGATGCGCTCGCCGACCGGGCGGCGCTCGAAGCCTCGGTCGCCAAGCTCAAAGACCAACTCGCCCGCGCCGGCACGACGCCGATCCCCGTCGAGCTCGCCGACGAACTCGCCCGCCTCGCCGAAGCCAACCCCGACCTGATGAGTTACAACGAAGCGACCGGCGCGATCCGCTTCCGCAGCGACGTGACGTTCGCCACCGGCTCAGCCACGCTCCGGGAAACCGCCGAGCCGATCGTCAATAAACTCGCCGCCGTGCTCAGCTCGCCGGTGGCCTCGGAATACGAAGTCCGCGTCGTCGGCCACACCGACAACGTGCCGATGCGCAACGCCTCGAACATCCAACGCCTCGGCGATAACTGGGGCCTGTCCACCGCCCGCGCGGTGGCGGTCATGAAAGGCTTCCGCGAGGCCGGCATCCCCGAGTCGCGCATGAGCGTCGCGGGCTACGGCGAGTTCCGCCCCGTCGAGCCCAACGGCCCCAATGGCTCGGAAGCCAACCGCCGCGTCGAGATCTACCTCGTCGCCATGCCCGACGACGAAGCCGCGTCGAGTTCCAGTCAAACCCCCACCTCGACGCCCGCCCCAGCCCCCGCCCCCGGAGCCGTCGACACCGTGGTCCCCATGGACTCGCCCGCAGTGACTCAAGACGCGCCTGAGTTGTACAAATAAATCGACACGAACGAGTTGCTTTCAAATCCACGAACCCCGCGGGCTTCAGGGCCGCGGGGTTTTTCGTATCGGAATCGGCGATCGCTCGGGTTCGTTTTTTGAGCTATACTTTTGTTCCCTCCACGCTGGCGACGCCGTCGTCCTGCTGGCTTGCAGGATGCCGACCTTCCCTCGCACGCGGCCCGATGATGGGCCGTGTGGTAGAGTTTCGCCTTCCCCCGTTACGTTTGGTGTTTCGCCTGGTTGACCGGCTGCATTGGCTTGCGGCCTGCTGTCGGCACACGGTTCGCCGTGGCTGGGCGATATCTGACTCATTTTTGGAACTCGGATTTATGAAATTTGCTGAGCTCGATCTCGCCGACCCCATCCTCAAGGCCGTGGCCGACCGCGGCTACGAAACCGCGTCGCCCATCCAGGAACAAACTATCCCCCACACCCTCGCGGGCCGCGACGTCTTGGGCTGCGCCCAAACCGGCACGGGCAAGACCGCCGCGTTCGCCCTGCCCACCCTCCACCGCCTCCACAGCGCCCCCGCCCCCGGAAACAAACCCGGCAAACGAGCGCCCCGCTGCCTGGTGCTCGCGCCGACCCGCGAGTTGGCGGGGCAGATCGCCGACAGTTTTCAGGACTACGGCCAGCGGATCAACATCGCCGGGGTCGTGATCTACGGCGGCGTCAACCAAAACCCCCAAGTCCGCAAACTCCAACGCGGCGTCGATGTCATCATCGCCACGCCCGGCCGACTGATGGACCTCATGGAGCAAGGCTTCGTCGATCTGTCCAAGATCGAAACCTTCATTCTTGATGAGGCCGACCGGATGCTCGACATGGGCTTCATCCCCGACATCCGCAAGATCAGCAAGCTCATCCCCAAGACCCGGCAAACCCTGCTCTTCTCGGCGACCATGCCCCCAGCGATCGAAAAACTCGCCAACGATTTGCTGAGTGACCCCGTCAAGATCAACACCGCCCCGCAGTCCACCACCGCCGAGCGTGTCGAGCAGGGGCTGTATTTCGTCGATAAAGGTTACAAAGTTCAGATGCTCGCGCACCTGATGAACAAGCACTCGATCTCGCGCACGATTGTGTTCACCCGGACCAAACACGGGGCCGACAAACTCGTCAAACACCTGCGTAGCTACAACATCACCGCCGAGGCGATCCACGGCAACAAAAGCCAAAACGCTCGTCAGCGCAGCCTCGACCGGTTCAAGGCCGGGCAATGCCATGTGTTGGTGGCGACCGACATCGCGTCGCGGGGGATCGACGTGGACAACATTTCGCACGTGTTCAATTACGACCTGCCCGACGATCCCGAGTCGTATGTCCACCGCATCGGCCGGACCGCCCGGGCCGGGGCGTCGGGTATGGCGATCACGTTCTGCGACAAAGAAGAACGCGGCAACCTCACGGCCGTGCAGCGGATCATCAAGATGCGCGTGCCGGTGTTGACCGACTTCCCCGACGACATCCCCGAAGGGGCGGCGGCCAAACTGTCCGACGACGCGCCCGCTCACAAACGCCCGCAGGCCGGCGGCCAGGGACGCGGGCAAGGTCAACGCGGCGGTAAGTCTGGCGGGCAATCCGACGGGCAATCCGGGGGCAGCGGGAATCAGTCCAAGCGCCGTTTCCAGCCCCGCGGCAAGCCCGGCAAAGGTGCGGGCGGCGGCGGCGGGCCTCGTCGCCGACCCAAGCCGTAAGGCGAAGTCGAAACGGGGCGTCAAGGCGTAGCCCGTTTGACACGTGGCGGGCCTTAGCTAATCTATGTGGCCCGGCCGCAACCACGCCGGGCACGCCGTTGAAACCTAGGGTTTCGATGACGTTTCCCTCAACGGGAGTGTAGCTCAATTGGTTAGAGCACCGGACTGTCGATCCGGAGGTTGCGGGTTCGAGCCCCGTCACTCTCGCTTCAAAACCGCGAAGTCTTGCGTCAGTGAGATTTGCGGTTTTTTTATGCGCGGTTCGCATTCTGGCGATCCGGCGTGATCGCGGCGACCAGAGAAATCGCGTGATGCACGCCAGTGGCGAGGCAATTGCTAGCAACCCACGCCAAGCAGGCCGTGGTTTACTCGACCCGGCAGCCCGCTTGGCGAAAAATCGCGCGGGCTTGGTCGGCCTGTTCAGCGGTGGCGGCGGGCGTGGTCTCTAACGGATAAGCCTGCCCCAGTTCACGCCACTTGTCCCGGCCCATCTGGTGGAACGGCAACACCTCGACCCGCTCGACGTTCGACAGCGGCGCGACAAACTCCGCGAGCGCCGCGATGTCGTCCGCCCCGTCGGTCAAGCCCGGTACCAACACATAACGCACCCATGCCGGACGGCCGCGCTCGGCCAGACGCCGGGCGAACGCCAGAATGTCCGCGTTGTCGAACCCCGTGACCGCGCGGTGATGCTCGGGGTCAAACGCTTTGAGGTCCAGCAGCATCAGGTCGATCGCATCGAGGTCGTCGTCGGTGAGACGGTCGCCGAGGTAGCCGTTGGTGTCGAGGGCGGTGTGGAGGCCGAGTTCGGCCTTGGCTCGGCGCATGAGTTCGAGGGCGAAGGATGCTTGGACCAACGGCTCACCGCCGGAGACGGTGAATCCGCCGCGGGTGGCTTTAAGAAACGTAGCGAAGCGTCCGATATCGCGGATGACCTCGTCGGGCGTTAGACGGCGGCCGTGATTCACAGCCCAGGTATCGGGGTTGTGGCAATACTGGCAACGCAAGTGGCAGCCCGCCAACCACACGACGTACCGGAAGCCGGGTCCGTCCACGGTCGAGGCGGTTTCGTGGCTGTGGACCCAACCCGCGCCGGCCCCCGGCCCCGCCCCCGGACGTCCCCCCGGACGCGAGGCCACCCCCCCCGAGGTGGTATCGACTTGAATCACCGGTAAAGAAGTGGGTTGCGTGGGCCCCTCGGCAAGCGGGCCAAGGGACGCGGGTTCGGAAGGTGATTTCATGGGCTCAAGATAATCGGTCGTTGGCCCAATGTCAGAGCTTCGCGTGGAACGTCCGGCTGACTACGTCTTGCTGCTGCTCTTTAGTGAGCTTCACAAAGTTCACCGCGTAGCCCGAGACGCGGACGGTCAACTGCGGATACTGGTCGGGGTGCTCCATGGCGTCGAGTAGGGTTTCGCGGTCGAGGACGTTGACGTTCATGTGGAATCCCGAGCTGCCGAAGTAGCCGTCGAGGCAGCCCGCGAGGTTTTTGATCTGGTCGTGACGGTTCGAGCCGAGCGCCGAGGGCAAGACCGTGTTGGTCAGGCTGATGCCGTCTTGGGCGGATTCGTAGGGCAGCTTGGCGACGGACAACGCCGAGGCGACGTAGCCCTGCACATCGCGGCCGTGCATCGGGTTGGCCCCGGGGGCGAAGGGTTCGCCGAGCTTTCGGCCGTCGGGCGTCGCGCCGGTGGACTTGCCATAGACCACGTTGGACGTGATCGTGAGCACGCTCATGGTGTGCTGGGCGTTGCGGTAGGTCGGGTGCTTGCGCAGTTTTTCCATGAAGGTTTCGACCAGCCAGTTGGCGTGGGAGTCGACGGCGTCGTCGTTGTTGCCATAGGCGGGGTAGTCGCCCTGGACGTCGTAGTCGACGATCAGGCCGGTGTCGTCGCGGACGACTTTAACGGTGGCGTTTTGGATCGCCGAGAGCGAGTCGGCCACGACCGACAGGCCCGCGATGCCGAAGGCCATCGTGCGTTTGGGGCTGTAGTCGTGCAGCGCCATCTCGATGCGTTCGTAGGCGTATTTATCGTGCATGTAATGGATGCAGTTCATCGCGTTGGCGTACACGCCAGCCAGCCAATCCATCGCCACGTCGTAGCGTTTCATGACTTGGTCAAAGTCGAGGGTGTCGCCCTGGATGGGTGCAAACGCGGGCATGATCTGTTCGCCGGTGAGTTCGTCTCGGCCGCCGTTGATCGCGTAGAGTAGACACTTGGCGAGGTTGACCCGTGCGCCGAAAAACTGCATCTGTTTGCCGACTTCCATGCCGCTGACGCAGCAGGCGATCGCGCTGTCGTCCCCGCCGACGCCGCGGAGCATGTCGTCGTTTTCATACTGCACACTGGAAGTATCGATGCTGACTTTTGCGCAGAATTTTTTAAATCCTTCGGGCAATGCGGGCGACCAGAACACAGTCATGTTCGGCTCGGGCGCGGGGCCGAGGTTGTAGAGCGTCTGCAAAAAGCGGAACGAGTTTTTCGTGACCAGCGGTCGGCCGTCGGACCCGACGCCGCCGATGGCTTCGGTGACCCACGTCGGGTCGCCCGAGAACAGGTCGTCGTATTCGGGGGTCCGCAGGAAGCGGACGATGCGCAGCTTGATGACAAAGTCGTCGATGATTTCCTGGGCCTCGCTCTCGGTGAGCACGCCGGCGTCGAGGTCGCGTTGGATGTAGATATCCAGGAACGTCGAGGTGCGGCCGAGCGACATCGCGGCACCGTTTTGCTCTTTGACCGCGGCGAGGTAGGCGAAGTACGTCCACTGCACGGCTTCGCGGGTGTTGGCCGCGGGTTGGCTGAGGTCGAAGCCGTAGGCCGCGCCCATCTTTTTGAGTTCTTTGAGCGCTTTGATTTGCTCGGCGAGTTCTTCGCGGTCGCGGATGACGTCTTCGGTGGAGTGGAGCTCGTCGAGGCTGGCTTTTTCGGTTTGTTTTTGTCGGATCAGCCGATCGACGCCGTAGAGCGCGACGCGCCGATAGTCGCCGATGATGCGGCCGCGGCCGTAGGCGTCGGGCAGGCCGGTGACGATATGGGCGCTGCGGGCTTTTCGGATCTCGGGCGTGTAGACGTCGAAGACGCCGTCGTTATGGGTCTTGCGGTATTTGGTGAACGCCTCGGCGACGTGGGGGTCGGGTTCGTAGCCGTAGGCTTGGAGCGAGCCGACGACCATGCGCCATCCGCCGTTGGGGAAGATGGCGCGTTTGAGCGGGGCCTCGGTCTGGAGGCCGACGATGAGTTCGAGGTCTTGGTCAATGTAGCCCGGGTTGTGGGCGGTGATGGAGGAAGGGATTTGGCTGACGTCGAGGACGCCTTTTTCGCGTTCGACTTTAAAGAGTTCCGAGAGCTTATCCCAGACGGCGAGGGTGCGGCGGGTCGGGCCTTCGAGGAAGGTGTCGTCGCCGACGTAGGGCTGGTAGTTTTTTTGGATGAAGTCACGGACATCGATGTTGTGTCGCCACTGCTCGCCGACAAAGCCGTGGTGCGGGTCGGCCGGGGGTGCCGAGGGGGCGACGACTTGGGGGGATTGCGGAAGCGGCGGGGTGGCGGTACTCATCGGGAGGTCTTCTTCCTAAAAGGGCAATAGCTTGCAGGCGAGGCTTAGGGTCTTATCGACCAGACGGATCTAAGAGGACAAAAGAGTCTTTAATTAAAAGGTAGCAGACCGCCGCCCCGCTGCCAAGGCCAAAGGGGTGAAAAATCCGAGAGAAAACGCGGCCATTGGTTTCAATAGATGTGGAAACGGTGCCGATTCGATGGATCTCCCGAACCGGCGGTCGGGGAAAAATTTCGGAAACAAGGGGTAGCGTCTCGGGGTTTATCCGCTATATTTTGGAGTTCTATATCTTTTATTTGGCGGCAGCGCATCGGCCACTGGGGCCGGGCCGGCCGCCGAAGCAGGTTTGACCAGAAAGCCCACGATGAACAGCCCGCAAACTCAATCGGTTCGGATTTACGACGGCGACGGCGATGCGCTCTTTTTAGAAACCGGCCTGGCCGACAAACTCGTCCTCGCCCCCGAGGGGCAAACCATCGGCGAGGCCGACCAGCAACCCCGACTCCGCTTGATGTGGGGCCAATACCTGCTCGATGATCTTTTGGCCGGGCGCTACCGCTCGCTCGTGTGCGCCGCCAACCCCCAAGACAACGGCCACGGCATCGTCGGCCAACTCGCCACCATGCTCCCGGGCAGCCAGTGGACCCCCGAATCCGTCACCGCCCACGCCCAGCAGTTCGCCAAGCGTGACGAAGTCACCGTCCTCAAGTACGACATGGGCCTGGTCGAAGTCCTCGCCCTGCTCCGCCCGTCGCACCGCGCCGTGATGACCCTTGACGATCTCGCCCACGGCTTCAGCATCATCACCCAGCTCCTGCGTCACCACAGCGAGTGGCGGCCCACCGCGACCGTGTCCTTCCTCGAGGGCCGGGCCAACCGCCTCGAAGATGCGGATGGCCAAGAGCCGAGCTTCGAGTCGATCTTGCGCACGATGTACGATGCGGGCTATGCGGGGGACGTGTACCCTTCACCCACCATGTTTGAGGCCGCACCCACCGCGGTGTTCAGCCGGTACCCGTTCCCGCCCTCGCTCGAGCAGATGCGCACGGGAGGGTTTTAAAACCCCGCCGGCACACTTTGACCACGCCCCCTTGCTCCCGATTTCGGAACTCCCATGACCCCTTCTCGCAACCGCTGGCTCGTTGCCCTCTCGGGCGTCGGCGTACACCTCTCCATCGGCTCGGTCTACGCCTACAGCGTTATGACCCTACCGCTGAAAGACGCCTTGGGCTGGGAAAAGTCCAGCATCACCATGGCGTTTTCCGTCGCGATTGTTTGCCTCGGATTGTCTGCCGCGTTTCTCGGACACTTTGTCGAGAAGCACGGCCCGCGGGCGTCGGGGATGCTCGCGGCGATCTGCTACGGCCTGGGCACGCTTGGCGCGGGGGTCGCGGTCGCCGTCGAATCGTTGCCGCTGTTCATCGCTACCTACGGCGTGCTCGGCGGGATCGGTTTGGGCGTGGGCTACATCACGCCGGTCTCGACGCTGGTCAAATGGTTCCCCGACAAACGCGGCCTCGCCACGGGCATGGCCATCATGGGCTTCGGCTTCGCGGCCATGATCTTCGGCCCGGTCATGCAGCGCCTCTTCGCCACCGTCGGCCCAGCCAACACGTTCTTCATCCTCGGCAGCGTCTACTTCACCCTCATCTTCTGCAGCGCCCTGTACATCGCCCCCCCCCCCCAAGGCTGGAAGCCCGCCCACCTCACCGACGAGGCCCTCGCCGCCCAGCCCACCAAAAAGAAAAAGCTCCGCGAAGACCTCGCTCAGCTCACCGTATTCGAGGCCGTGCGGACCAAACGGTTTTATTTTATGTGGGTCATGCTGTTTATCAACATCACCTGCGGCATCGCGTTGATCTCGGTGGCGTCGCCGATGGCTCAGGTGATGGCCGGCATGTCCGCCGCCGCCGCCGCCGCGATGGTCGGACTCATGGGATTGTTCAACGGCCTCGGCCGGATCGGCTGGGCTTCGCTGTCGGACTATATCGGCCGACCCGCGACGTACGCCGCGTTCTTCACGATCCAGATCATCGCGTTTTTCCTGCTCACCCAATCACCCGCCCCTTGGCAGTTTCAAGCGCTCGTGCTGCTGATCCTCACCTGCTACGGCGGCGGATTCTCGTCGGTCCCCGCGTTCCTCGGCGACCTGTTCGGCACCAAACAACTCGGGGCGATCCACGGCTACACGCTCACCGCCTGGGCCGTCGCCGGCCTCGTCGGCCCGACCGTCGTCACCCGCGTGCAGGAAGCCACCGGCAACTACGCCGCGACCCTCTACGTCTTCGCCAGCCTCTTTGCGGTCGCCCTGGTCGTCACCGGTCTGATGACCCTCGACATCCGCCACCACCGCCGGGCCAAGCTCTCCGCGTCTGTTCTTCCCGGGACCGCCACGGCTTCGTAAGCGACGCTCGGGTTGTTGAAAACTCGTACTACGTCCTGAAATTGTTGTGCAGGTTAGGGCGATATCCGGTATGCTCGCGGCGTGCTTGCTCAAGTCCATAGTTTTGTGTTGCAAGGCATCGACCCCATCGCGTGTGAGGTGGAGGTGGATGTCGCCGAGGGCGGGCTGCCTAAGACGACGATCGTGGGGCTGCCAGACGCGGCGGTGAAGGAATCGGTGGAGCGGGTGCGGTCGGCGATCGTGAATTCGGGGTACCCGTTTCCGATGGCGCGGTTGCTGGTCAACCTTGCCCCGGCCGACATCCGCAAGGAGGGGCCGGTGTACGACCTGCCGATCGCGGTGGGGTTATTGCTGGCGGCGCAGGTCGTTCAGACGCCGCGGCACAAGCGGTTGTTGTTTGCGGGGGAGTTGGCGCTGGACGGCCGGCTTCGGCCGGTGAACGGGGCGATCAATCTGGCGATCCTCGCCAAGCGATTGGGCGTTCCGGGGGTGGTCGTGCCGGTGGACAACGCGGACGAGGCGGCGGCGGTGGATGGGGTTGAGGTGTACGGGGCCGATGCGTTGTCGAGCGTGGTCGGATTTCTCAACGGCACGCACGAGATTGAAGCGACCCGCCCCGCTGATGTGGACGCGGAGCTTCAGCGGGCCCACGCCGCGATCGACTTCGCCGAGGTCCGCGGGCAGGAGGCGGTGAAGCGAGCACTCACCATCGCCGCGGCGGGCGGCCACAACCTGATGATGATCGGCCCGGCGGGCACGGGGAAATCGATGTGTGCGAAGGCCCTTCCGGGAATTTTGCCGCCGCTGTCGCGGGACGAAGCGCTCGAAGTGACGCGCATCTACTCCGCCATCGGCCAGGTGCCCAAGGGCCAATCGCTCATGACCGCCCGCCCGGTGCGCAGCCCGCACCACACCGCCAGCCCCGTCGCCGTGGTCGGCGGCGGGACGATCCCCCGGCCCGGCGAAGTCTCGCTCGCCCACCACGGTGTGCTCTTTCTCGACGAGATGCCCGAGTTCCCCCGCGCGGTCCTCGAAACCCTCCGCCAACCCCTCGAAGACGGCGACGTCACCATCGCCCGCGCGCAGGGCTCGGTCCGCTTCCCCGCCCGGTTCATGCTCGTCGCCGCGATGAACCCCACACCCAAAGGCAGCAAGCCCACCGACGACGTCAGCCAACGGGCGATGGACAAATACATGGCCAAGATCTCCGGCCCGCTCATCGACCGCGTCGATATCCACGTCGAAGTCCCGCCGGTCCCCTATCAACAGCTCACCGGCCAAAAGAACGGCACCGACTCGGCCACCCTCCGCGCCAAAGTCATCGAAGCCCGCCACCGCCAGGCCCAGCGCAACGGCGGCACGCTGAAGACCAACCGCGTGCTGTCGGGCCGGGAGCTTGACCAGTTCGCTCCGTTGGGTGCGCAAGCCAAAGAGCTGTTGCGACAAGCGATGGGCGAGCTGGGTCTGAGCGCCCGTGCCTACGACAAGGTCCGCCGCGTGGCCCGCACGATCGCCGACCTCGAAGGCGTGGACGACATCACCGTCGCCCACGTCGGCGAAGCGATCCAATACCGGCTCCTCGACCGGCAGACGTGACCTCAAAGAGTGACTGATCGAGGCTCACCACGCATCGCGTCCGATCATCAGCACGAATCGACACGGCAAATCGTCGCGACGGATCAGTCCTCGAAGGTCGCCCGACTCCAAGATGCGTGCGAACCCCTTGCAACCCTCACACTCCACTATAAATCGCCGTCCACCGATGTGGAAAACTAATTCGCCTAACCCCATCAATCCCCCAGCTTCACGCGGCACTTGACGCCTCACGCCGAATCCCCCACACTACCGATAACTGTTCGCAAGGAGGTGAACGCCATGTCACAAGTAACCGACGGATCGGTGAATCCCCGCCCCCCACAACCCCAAGACCTCAACCCCGCATCGCCCACACCCGCCAGCCAGGCACCCAAGGTGTCGATTTCGTCGTTGCGCCCGGACGTGCTGGGCAGTATCGGCCCGGTGGCTAACGTCGCCGTGCCCAAGCCCCCGACGCAGCTTAGCCAAGAGCAGATCCTCAACGCCACCGAAGCCTGCCTGCACGAATTGGGCTACGACGGCACGACGATCCGCCGCATCGCCAAGCAGCTCGACTGTGCGGTGGGCTCGATCTATCGCTACTTCGACGACAAGCGCGCCCTGCTCGCGGCGGTGGTTCAGCGGCGGTTTGAGCCGGTGCTCGAACGCATCGGACATGGCGCCCCCGCCGACGCCTCGGCCAACCTCTACGCCCAGATCGCCAACGAACAGCCCGAGCTGTACCGCTTGATGTTCTGGCTCTCGAGCATCGGCAAGACCACTCAAGCCAACGCCCAGCCGGCCGTGGTCCAACAGATCATCGAAAGCTGGTCGACCCAGTTTGGTGACGCCCGCGTGGCCCAGTCGTTCTGGTCGCAGGTCCACGGCGCGATCATGCAGGGTCGCCGCATCGACGACCTCCTGCCCGCCTCGGGCATATCAACGGCCCAGCCGACGCCGTGCGTGGACGCCGATGTGATCACCGACGCGATCGCCCAGGACTGATGCCTTCGCCCGGCCCGGTCACGCTCGACTGTCCGGCCAAGCTCAATCTCGCCTTGTCGGTCTTCCCCCCCGACCCGCACGACCCCAAACGACTTCACCCCATCGCCAGTTGGATGGTGGCTTTGTCGTTTGCCGATCAGTTGCGCGTTGAGCGTTTTGATGAGCCAAGTATGCAAGACACCGCATCGGTGTTTCGTTTGGCTTATGCCGACGATGCGCCGAAGCCGGGGGTCATTGATTGGCCGTTGGCGGATGATTTGATGGTGCGGGCTCACGGCTTGGTCGAGCGGCGGGTGGGCCGGGCGTTGCCGGTGCGGGCAGAGTTGCACAAACGCATCCCGACCGGCGCGGGATTGGGCGGCGGGTCGAGCGACGCGGCGGGCATGATCGTGGCGCTCGACCGGCTGTTTGGATTGAACCTGCAGCCCCGCGATCATCACGCCCTTGCCACGGAACTGGGCAGCGATGTGCATTTCGCGCTGGCGGCGTTGATGGGCAGGACCTCGGCGATCGTGAGCGGGTCGGGGGATCGGGTGGAGCCTGCGGCGAATTCGTTGGCGTGGCCGATGGACGTGGTGTTGGTGTTGCCGGGGTTCGGCTGCCCGACGGGGCCGGTGTACGCGGCGTTTGATCAGTTGGCCGGGTCGACCGGGCCGATCAACGCCAAGATGTTGCGCGAATTGGCGCGAGATTTTTCGCCGACGGCGGGCGGGTTGTTCAACGACCTGACCGACGCGGCGTGCTTGGTCGAGCCACGCTTGCGGGAGTTGCTGAAGGAATTGCGGGACACGCTGCCGCGGCCCGTTCACGTCACCGGGTCGGGCGCGGCGTGTTTCGTGGTGGCCGAGTCGCCCCCGCAGGCGGTGTCGCTCGCGGGCCAGATCGCCGAGGCCCACGGCGTCGCGGCCCTTGCCACGCGAACCTTGTGACGCCTAGTCTTGCGGCGGGGACGACAATCGACGGGCGCGTTCCAACTGCTCGGGCGTCAACGGGTCGGCGGCGTCGAGGTATTTTTGTTCCCGTAGCACCAACACCTCGGTGTACCGCTGCACCGCGGCGTTACTGTCCCCCGCTTGCCACGCCAAGTCGGCCCACGCCAAGCGGTCTTGGATGTTGTACGGCGACCGCTCGGCCAGTGCCGCGTAAGCCCTCAAGGCGTCGGCCCACGCGGGGGGAGTGCGTGTTTGGTTTGCCCAACGGCCCAGCAGCGTGGCACGCAGCCGAGCGATCGGCGTCGGCTGGGGTTCGGTGTTGATCGATTCGTCGATCCAACCCAGCGCTTCTTCAACGCGACGCTGCGCCTCGGCCAAACGCCCCAAGTCGGCCAACGCCTGCATCGGCTCCAACGCGTGCAGTTGCACCCGCCATCGCAGGGCCAGCGTGTCGAGGCCTGCGGCCTGCTGCGCCTCGGCCAACCGATCCACCGTCAGGGCCGGGTCCCCACGGCGTAAAGCCGCCTCGGCGCCGGCCATCGTGCGTTCGTGATGCATCGCCCCGCGCACATAAAACAACATCACCAACCCAATCACCAATCCAAAACTCGCCACCGTAACGAGACCGCCCTTGGTTGGTGGGGTGGGCTGGGGTGATGGGGGCGCTAAACCGGTCGCAAATCGGGTCGACATCACCCCCGACCCCGCCCCCGCCGCCCCGACGATCAACCAAAGCAAGCCCATCGAGGTCGGCTGAAAAAACGCCATCTCGATTTGATTATGCACTAGCGCTGCGGTCGCGGCCAGGACTAAGGCCAAGCGTTGTCCGCGCGGGGTCACGAACCCGGCCGAGCCCAGCACCGCCGCGACGCCGATGAACCCCGCGATCGCAACCAGCCAGACCAACGCCGAGTCGAGGTACAACGACGATTGTCGCACCCCAAGCGTCGGGCCAAAGACGACCACCGCCACACCGACCGCGATCCACACCGCGCTGCGCTGCACCGCCCAACCTCCTGCCTCGACGCGATCATCTCGCCATGCTCCGATTGACCGCGCCGCACCCCAAAGCCACCACAACAAAAGCCCCGACCACGCCCACCCGCCGACGCCCAGCATCGTGATCTGGTCGATGAGCACGTTGTGCGTGCTGGTGACTGACTCGGGGTTGAGCGGGTTTTTGGCGGCGGGATAAGAATCCGCAAAGCCCCGCGAGCCGCTGCCCAGCAGCGGATCCTCCGAGACGATGGTCGTGGCGGCCGACCAGTAGTGATATCGAAACAGCAGGCTGCGCTCGCCGTCGATCGCCGCGTCCGCGACGAACCCGCCCACCGGCGGCGCAGGCGGCCCCATCGCGCCACGCACCAACACCGCGCTGATCGCCAAGGCGACCAACCCCAACGCGGCGACTTGAATCATCACTTTTAATCTCGGCCACCGCGTCGCCACCACCACCACCAATGCCAATCCCGCCGCCGCCGCGGTCGCCACCACCGCGCCCTTCGACGCCGTCAACATCACGACCAGTAACGCCGCGGCCGTGGCCAACGCCGCCGCCGCGATCCCCGCCCAGGCCGCTTTGGGATTTCGTCTTGCCCCGCCGGCCAGCAGGACCCCCCCGCCCGCCAACGCCAGCGTCGCCGCCACGGACGCCAACAAGTTGGACAGCCCAAACGTCCCGGTCGCGTCGGCGAAGCGTAGCCGACGCTCGTACAACGCTGCCGCTTCCGACCCCGGCATCATGCCGCGGGCCGCCAGGAGTGCCTCACGGTGGGTCTCGAAGAACGCCACGCTCTCGGGGTGTTCGACCCAGACGTACCACGCCGCCTCGGCGAACAACGGCAGCGCCCCCGCCACGCACAACGCCACGATCCACCGCCGCCCCACTTCGTGCTGAGCCAGGTGCATCGCCGCCAAGCCGACCATGGCCGCAGTGAGCCACGCCCCGCTCTGTGTCCAGTCTTCCCACCGCGCGGTGGACTTGGTCATATGAAAGACCGCGGCGGCCATGCCCAGCCCCGCCAATACCAACGCGATTTTGCTCAGCCGTGCCCCGGCCCAGATCGCCACGATCACGCCCACCGCGGCCACGGCGGCGGTGAGCGTCTGCAGCCACGCCACCGCCGCGGGACCCCACTCGGTGATCGGCGCATCGCCGCCCAGCCCCAGGTCCAGGCCCATCCGCGGGTCGCTCTCGAAATACCGCACCGGCGTCGTGGGCACGAAGCACGGCAGCAGCACCATCGCCGTCAACACCGCCGCCGATCCCGCAACGAGGTATCGCTGGCCGGGCGTTTGAGCGAGGGGTTCGGGCGGGAGCGGCGGTGTCATGCGTTGCAGTGTAAGCGCGCAGCGCGTCGGCGGGATTAGTGAATGATCCACTGGGCATCGCTGACGAGGGCGACGCCGCCGAAGCGTTTGAAGATCGGCCGGATTTTTTCGATGGCCAGGTCCGCTTGGCCCAGGGGGCACGCGCAAAGCACCACGCAGTTTTCAAACACCCCCGAGATGCCATCGGCCTGCCGACCGCCGCGGTCGCCCCAGCCCGACGCCCCCCGCACCACGGTGTAGCCATCGACGCCCGCGCTGCGCAGGGCATCGAGCACCATCGGGACGTGGACCGCGTCGATCACGCATTCGATTCGCTTGGTGTCATTCATGGTTTAAGTCCAGATCGCTTCGATGATCGCCAGATACAGCGGGATGCCGACGGTGATGTTGAACGGGAACGTCACCGCCAACGACATCGTGACATACAGCCCCGGGTTCGCCTCGGGCACCGCCAGCCGCATCGCGGCGGGCACGGCGATATAACTCGCGCTGCCCGACAACACCGCCAGCAACAACGCATCGCCCTGGTCCACGCCCAGC
This sequence comes from uncultured Phycisphaera sp., assembly GCA_964409095.1. Lineage (GTDB taxonomy): Bacteria > Planctomycetota > Phycisphaerae > Phycisphaerales > Phycisphaeraceae > Algisphaera. The sequence continues at coordinate 17,936 of CAYPCC010000032.1, forward strand.
AGCCACGCGACGCCGATGCCCAGCACCGCGTGCAGCGGCGCACTCAAAATCGCAAACGCGATGAGGCTGGGCCCGCAGGTTTTTAAATCCCCCAGCCGCCGCGCCGCGACCAAGCCCATGTCCAACAAGAACAGGCACAGCACGCCCTTGAACGGCGTGTACGCAAACGGCTGGATGCTCTCCCAGCCCTTGTCGCTGATCGCAATGCCGATCAGCAACGAGCCGACCAAGACCACGACCGCGCCGTTGAGAAACGCTTCGCGGAAGAGCTCGGCCCAGTCGATCTTGCCGTCGCCGTCGCGGTCGCCCGCGGCGGGCAACGGCACGTTTGCCGGGTTATCCGCGGAACCCGAAGACGTGCCGAAGTATCGGGCGAGCAACACGCCGACGACGATGGCGGGGCTTTCCATGAGGGCCATGGCCGCGACCATGTAGCCGCCGGGGACGTAGGCGGAGTTGCCGGTGGTTTGGTGGAGGGTGTCGAGGAAGTTGGCGGCGGTGATGAAGGTGACGGCGCTGATCGAGCCGTAGGTCGCGGCCATGGCCGCGGCGTTGGCGACGTCGAGTTTGAGCCGCAGGATGGCGTAGGACCAGATCGGCACAACGGCCGCGAGGACGACCGACGCCACGAGGATCATCACGATCGAAAGATCGAGGTCGCTGCGCATGAGTTCGACCCCGCCGTGCAGCCCGATCGCCATGAGCAGGTAGATCGACAGCAGCTTGGGGATGGGCTGGGGCAGCGTCAGGTCGGACTTCATGATCGCCGCGAACACGCCGAGCCCGAAAAACAAGATGGCGGGGGTGCGCAGGTTTTCGACGAGCAGAAACAAGTCCATAATCCGACAGAATACCCCATCCGATTGTTTGGAGTCGCGGGTCAGCCCACGACGCTTGCGCCGCCGACGCCGTTGATCAGCGGGTCGAGGGTGTTGAGGAACTGGGCCAGGAAGAAGTTGCTGATGATGATGGCGATGAAGCCCAGGACGAACGACTCGGTGGCGGCTTTGCCGACGCCCGCGGCGCCGCTCTCGCAGTTGAAGCCTTTGTAGCAGGCGATCAGGCCGATGAAGAGGCCGAAGAAGACGGACTTGAACAGGCCGGTGAACACGTCCCAGCTGGTGACGAGCTGGGCGGTGAAGTCCCAGTAGTCGGCCTTGTCGACGCCGAAGCCCATCGACACGACCAGGTAGCCGCCGCCGATGCCCAGCAGGTTGTTGAACACCGTCAGGATCGGCAGCA
>CAYPCC010000033.1:0-269 GCA_964409095.1 uncultured Phycisphaera sp.
TATTCACGAAGTCAAATTCGTGTATCAGATTTTCCGATATAGTTTACCACAGACACCGCCTTCCCGGAGACCCCCATGACCGCCGCCCCGACCGCCAAGCTCCCCGCGTCCCCTTCGTCCAAGGGCAAGACCCCGGCCAAGAAAACCACCGTTACCGTGGCCCACGGCGACGGCATCGGGCCGGAGATCATGGCCGCCACCCTCCGCATCCTCGACGCCGCCGGGGCCGACCTCGCCTACGACACGATCGAGATCGGCCAGAAGGTCTA
>CAYPCC010000033.1:279-19058 GCA_964409095.1 uncultured Phycisphaera sp.
TTACTCAGAAACGTGAAATGCGCAGCGGGCTTATCGGCGGAAGCGGGCGGCGGGCATCGAGCCCTCGGCCTGGGACTCGCTGCGCCACCGCAAGGTCTTCCTCAAAGCCCCAATCACCACGCCCCAAGGCGGCGGCTACAAATCCCTCAACGTCACGACCCGCAAGACGCTGGGCTTGTACGCCAACATCCGGCCGTGCGTCGCCTACGCCCCGTTCGTCGACAGCAAGCACGCCGGCATGGATGTCGTCATCGTTCGGGAAAACGAGGAAGACACCTACGGCGGGATCGAGCACCGGCAGACCGCCGAGGTCACGCAGTGCCTCAAGCTCATCTCCCGGCCCGGCTGCGAAAAGATCATCCGCTACGCCTTCGAGTACGCCCGGACCGCTGGCCGCAAGCGGGTCAGCTGCTTCACTAAAGACAACATCATGAAGGCCACGGATGGCCTGTTCCACCAGGTCTTCAACGAGATCGCCCCGGACTATCCCGAGATCGAAAGCGATCACTGGATCATCGACATCGGCGCCGCCATGCTCGCCGACCAACCCGAACGGTTTGATGTCATCGTCACCGCGAACCTCTATGGCGACATTATCAGCGACATCGCCGCGCAGATCGTCGGCAGCGTTGGCCTCTGCGGCACCTCCAACATCGGCGAAAAGGTCGCCATGTTCGAGGCCATCCACGGCAGCGCCCCCGACATCGCCGGGCAAGACATCGCCAACCCCTCGGGCTTGATTCTCGCGGCGGTGCAGATGCTGGTGCATCTGGGTAAGCCCGCGGTTGCCGCGAAGGTCCACAACGCCCTGCTGCGGACGATCGAGGATGGCGTGCACACGCCCGACATCTATGATATCAACCGCAGCCAGCAAAAGGTCGGCACCTCCGGCTTCGCCGACGAAGTGATCGAACGGCTAGGCCTCAAGCCCCACGCCCTCAAGCCCGCGTCTTACGAGGCTGCTCCCGCAGCCACGCAAGCCAAAGTGTTCAGCAGCAAAAAGCCCGCCGCCAAGCCGCATAAAGCACTCGTCGGCATCGACGTCTTCTTCGACTGGGACGAGCCCGGCCGCGACCCCGAAAAGCTCGCCGCCCGGCTGCAATACGCCTCGCAAACCGCGGGCCTCGAGTTGCAGATGATTACCAACCGTGGCGTGAAAGTCTGGCCCCAAGGCTTCCCCGAAACCTTTTGCACCGACCACTGGCGCTGCCGATTTGTCCCGAAACCCTCTGACCAAAAGGAGACAGCTTCCCCGACCACGACGCACCAAAAGGTGATCCACTTGCTTACGCATTTAGCCGCCCACGGGTTGGACTTTATCAAGACCGAGCACCTTTACACGTTCGACGGACAGGCCGGCTACTCCTTGGGGCAGGGTCAATGATGAAGTCTCCCCGGTGATCCTCACCGCCAATCGCCCGATCTTGAAACGACCTCGCACGGATAGCCTCCGCTAGCGAGTTCAGACCACACCCACGGGCCGGCGACCGCGACAACGGGATTCAACTTTGCCCTCCCCGCTTTGCCCGAACGGCCCGCGTCCCCTCACGCGGGCCGTTCTTTTTTGCGCAGCAATTCCACCCCGGGTTCAATGACCCGGGGCTGCCGCGGCAAGATCCCTCACAAAAACCCGCCAACTCATTCATTGACACCCACCTCTCCCCCGGCTACCGTTTCGCACATGACCGGCCCGTACCTTATCCTCACCATTGCTAGCAACAAGCTCCAAGGCTTGCTGCTTATGCATTCGGCTGGATAAGGTTCGCTGCGACACCCACGCAATCAAGCAAACCCTGTCCGGCCCCGCCCGACAGGGTTTTTTTGTATCCCCCCGGAAGTTTTAACTCAGCTGACCGACCTCCGAGTCCCCGACCCCCGAGCCCGCCATGACCGACATCCGTATCTTCGACACGACCCTCCGGGACGGCGAGCAATCGCCCGGCGCTTCGCTGAACCACGCCGAGAAACTCGAAATCGCCCGGCAACTCGAAGCCCTGGGCGTCGATGTCATCGAAGCGGGCTTCCCCATCACCAGCCAAGGCGATTTCGACGCGGTCAAAGCGATTGCGAACGAACTAACCAAACCCATCGTTTGCGGCCTGGCCCGCTGCGTGCCGCGCGACATCGACCGCGCGGGTGAGGCCGTGAAGGATTCCAAATCCGGCGGCGGCGGCCGGATCCACGTCTTCTGCGCCACCAGCAAGATCCACCGCGAACACAAACTCAAAAAAGCTTTTGAGCAGATCATCGAGCTGTCCAAACGCAGCGTCGAGCAGGCCCGCGGCTATGTCGAGGATGTCGAGTTTTCCCCCGAAGACGGCAGCCGCACCGAGCTGAACTATCTGGTCGACATCACCGCCGCGGTGATCGAGGCCGGCGCGACCACGATCAACATCCCCGACACCGTCGGTTTCGCCGTGCCCGAAGAGTACGGCCACATTTTTAGTTATGTCCGTGAGCAACTGCCGGTGATTGACGAAAAGGGAATTTATCTGTCCAGCCATTGTCATAACGACCTGGGCTTGGCCGTCGCCAACTCGCTGAGCGCGATGCAACACGGAGCCCGCCAGATCGAATGCACCATCAACGGCATCGGCGAACGTGCCGGCAACGCAGCCCTCGAAGAACTCATCATGGCGATGAAGACCCGGGCTGATTATTACGAAAACTATTCGACGAATATCGACACGACCAAGATCTTCCCCACCTCGCGGATGGTCTCGAACCTGACGGGGTTGCAGGTGCAGCGCAACAAGGCGGTCATCGGCGAAAACGCCTTCGCCCACGAGTCGGGCATCCACCAGGACGGCATGCTCAAAAACCGCAACACCTACGAAATCATGGACCCCAAATCGCTCGGCGTCCCCGAGTCGAAGCTGGTATTGGGTAAACACTCCGGCCGGGCGGCGCTCAAGGACCGCATCGAGGCGTTGGGCTATCACGTGGATGACGACATGTTGATCAAGGTGTACGACGCGTTCAAAACCTTGGCCGACAAGAAGAAGGATGTGTACGACGAAGACATCGAGGCGATCTTGGATCGGTCGCTCGGCGACGAGCGGGCCTTGTGGACCATCGAGCGTTTCCAAGTCACCAGCAGCAGCGATCAAAGCTCGATGGCGACGGTCGTGATGAAAGACTCGTCGGGCCAAATCATGGAAGACGCAGCGCCCGGCGACGGCCCGCTCGACGCGATCTTCTCGGCGATCCAGCGCATCACCCACATCGACGCTACCCTCGAAGACTATACCTCCCGCGCGATCACCGGCGGCAAAGACGCCCAGGGCGAAGCCACCGTCCGCCTCAACCACCACGGCAAAAAAGTCCGCGGCCGGGGTGTCTCCACCGACGTCATCGAAGCCGCCGCCCTGGCCTACCTCGGCGCGATCAACCGCATCAAAACCACCGAGGCCCGCACCGTCGCCGCGACCACCATGACCCCCGGTAGCGAAGACGAGGACGCGAAGGCCGATCAGCCGTGAATCATCCTCAACCCGCGGATAAACCCTTGTCCCACCGTTAAAAACCCGTATTTATCGGCTCCCGACGAACCAGCCGATAGAATAACTGGTATGACTAAAACCCCGAGGTATTCTTCGGGATAGTCCGCGAGCGGTTCTCGCTCGTCCTTCAGGAGAATTTGGCCTTGACCCAAGCCCCCCCGGAAACCGTCCCTTCCGCCAAGACCCCTTCTGCCCCGCAAGCCCAATCGACCGCTCCAGCGGGCGGTGACACGCAGACCAAACATTTTGTGCTCGACACCAACGTGCTGCTGCACAACCCCGGCAGCCTGTATATGTTCGACGACAACCACGTCGTCATCCCGTTTACGGTGCTCGAAGAGCTCGATAATTTTAAGAAGAACAACGACGACACCGGCCGCAACTGCCGGGAGGTCATCCGCCAGCTCGATAAGCTGCGGTCCAAGGGGGCGTTGGCCGAGGGCGTGGAGTGGAACGGCCACGGCGGGACGATCCGCATCGCGTTCGCGTCGGTCGAACGGCCCGCCGCGCTGCGCGAAGATGCGCCCGACAACCGCATCATCTCGGTGGCGCTGCGGCTGATGGACCAAGGCAAGCACGCGGTGATGATCTCCAAAGACATCAACGTGCGGATCAAGGCCGACTCGCTGGGACTGCCGGCCGAGGACTTCGAGGCGCAGAAGGTCGACAGCGATCGGCTGTATCGCGGGTATACCGATTTGGCGGTGCCGGGCGAACTCATCGACCTGCTCTACGAAGAAAAGCAGATCGAGTTTGACGCGATCACGCCGCACCTCACCGTCACCGATAGCGACGGGAGCACGTCCGAGGTCGAAGTCTTGCCCAACCAGTTTGTGCATTTGCGCAATGCACTCGACGATTCGCATTCGGGCTTGGCCCGGCGGCTGTCGGACACGGATCACCTGATTCCGATCCACGCGCCGCGCAAGCCGGTGTTCGGGATCATGGCCCGCAACGTGCAGCAGACGATGGCGTTGGATTTATTGCTCGATGACGACATCAAGTTGATCAGTTTGCTGGGCACGGCCGGCACGGGCAAGACGCTGCTGGCGCTGGCGGCGGGGATGACCAAGGTGTTTACCGAGCAGCGTTACGACAAGCTGCTGGTCGCCCGGCCGATCATGCCGATGGGCCGGGACATCGGCTACCTGCCCGGGGATAAGGATGAAAAACTTGCCGCGTGGATGCAGCCGATCTTCGACAACCTCGAATATCTCTTGAGCACCCGCGGCGTCGGCCACCAGGTCGCCGACTCGAAGCCGATCGAGCAGCGGATCGAGCAATTCAAGAGTTCGGGACAGTTGGTGTTGGAGCCGCTGACGTATATCCGCGGGCGGTCGATCCCGATGCAGTTCATGATCGTGGACGAGGCGCAGAACCTCACGCCGCACGAAGTGAAAACGATCGTCTCCCGCGTCGGCGAAGGCACGAAGATCATCCTCACCGGCGACATCGCCCAGATCGACAACCCGTATCTCGACGCATCAAGCAACGGCATGAGCTACCTGATCGAACGCCTCAAGGGTTCCGCTCAGGTCGGCCACGTCACGCTGGCTAAGAGCGAACGCAGCGAGCTCGCCTCGTTGGCGGCGGACAAGTTGTAGGTATCACTTCCTGATTGCTTCGACGGCCGCTTGCGGCTTAGCACTAGTCGCTAAGCCGCAAACGCATTTTTTTGTTGGGGGGTGAGTGTGGATACAATCCACGGATGTCGATCCGATCCGAAGATATCCCCGATGATCAAGAGATGAACGCGGTGCGGGAGGCGGCCACGCCGGGCAAGCGTCGTCGGCAGGGCGGGGTGTATCGGGTGATGCGCTGGCCGCTGCGGTTGGCGGTGGGGGGCGTGTTATTGTTGTCGTTGCTGGTGGCGGGGCTGCCGACGCTGGTGAGTAGCGGGGCGGGGACGTCGCGGGTGGTGGACGCGATCAACCAACGGCTGCCGGGCCGGGTCGAGATCGACGACATGCGATTGGCTTGGCTCAAGGGGCAGTCGCTCCAAGGCGTTCGGCTGTACGACCCGGCGGGCGATGTGGTGGGTTCGATCGACGCGGTTCGGCTGGAGGACGCCGGGTTGATCGGCTTGCTGCGGGGCACGCGGGACCTGGGGATCGTCGTGATCGAAGGCGTGGCGCTGAGCATTGTGGAAGATGAACGGGGGCGGACGAATCTGGACGAGGCGCTCGGGACGCGGGCGGCGATGTCTTCATCTGATCAATCCAAGGATGAATCGGATACGCCTGCACGCGACTCGACACGAAAGCCGACCCATCGAAAGAACATGCCGTTGATTCCGGCGGACGTGCGGTTGGCGTTTGCGTTGCGGGACGTGAAGGTCGGCGTGGTCGGGCCGACGCTGCCGGATGTGCGGATCGAGATCCCCGAAGCGACGATCACCGCCGACGGCCCGGCGAAGCTTGGCTTCACGCTCGACGCCACCGTCGCCCAAGGCCGCGACGCGGGGCGAGCCAAAATCGTCGGCACCGCCGCCGGTTTGTTCGACGCGGATGGCCGATGGACCTTGTCCAACGCCGAGTTTGACATCGAAGGTCTCGTCGAAGAGGTTCCGCTCGCGGCGCTCGATCGCGTGGCCGTGGGTTGGCCGCGATGGTCGGTGCTCCTGGGTCCGACGCTCGACGCCGCCGTGTCGCTGCAAGGCCCGACCACCGCACTCGATGCGCTCGTCACCGCCACCAGCGAGCATCTGAACATCCGGCAAGGCCTGGTCGCCAACACCCAGCAGCTCACCGCCGCGCAGCAATCGCGGTCCACCTGGACGATCACCCCCGCGGCGTGGGCCGAGCTCACGGAGCGATCGGCCAACGCAGCGGGTAGCGCAGCCCCGCAGCTGGTCGAGCCGTTTACGCTGACGTTCGGCGTTACGGGGCTGGAGGCGCCGCGCGACGGCCAAAGGCTGGACCTGGGCCGGACGCAATTCATGGCGTCGGTCGGCCTCGCCGACGGGCAATCGGTACGGCTGCGGGTGCCCGAACGCGGCGACCTCGTCGTGCAGAATCTCATCGCGGCGGTGGGCAGCGAAGCGGCCGACGCGGGGGTGGCTTTCACGCTCGACGCGGACGTGGATGCCTACGGCAGCGCGGGCGAACTGTCGGGCGTGGTCGATGTGCGGCGGGGCGCGGCGGGTTGGAACGAGTTGGAAATCGAGTCGGTGTTGCGGTCGCTGCCGATGGGGGTGGTCGATGCGTTGACCGGGCAGGGCCAGCGGTTGACGACGACGTTTGGCCCGACGGTCGGGATGAATCTATTGGCGCGGGCCGACGGTTTGGGCGGGTATGCGTTGACGGCGGGGTTCGATCCGGGGGCCGGGTCGCCGGGGGTGTCGCGGCTGAGCGGGACGATGACCGGGCGATACGCCGCCGACGGCGCGGTGGCCCTCAAGACCGACACGCCGCTACGGCTGACGCTGACGCCCCAAGCGTTTGCTGAGTGGATGCAGCCGGTCGCGGCGGCGGCGGATATGGGCGAGTCGGTCGGGTTGAGCCTGCCTGAGCCGGCCCAGATCGCGGCGGACTTGGACTTGGAGTTTGCCTTGGCCGATGGGCCGGGCCTTCGGTTTGACCCCGAGCGGACCAGCGCGGTGGCGGTGATTGATCTACCCGAGACGCAGCTGCGGGACGAGTGGTACCACCGCGGGTTTCCCATTCGCAACGGCACGGTACGCATCGACGCGCCGGACCTGCGGCAACCCATCACCGCGAAGTTCGCCTTCGAGACCGAGTCGGGTACTGCCAGTGGCGGCGAGGTCGGCCGGCTCACCGCCGACGTGCGCCTCACCGGCGTCATGCTCGACGACGGCTACATCCAACTCCAGCGCGGCCAACTCAGCGGCGAAGTCGAGCTCGACCGCGTGCCGACGGTCGTGTTCGATGCGCTGAGTCGCCAACGGGGCTACGCCGTCGCGGCGTTCGGCGAAACGGTCTCGGCCGACATGACCCTGACGGATTGGAGCTTCGGCGGCGGCGGTCGGCTGGAGTTTGAACTCAGCAGCGAGAATAATTCATTGATGTCGTTCAGCGGCGTGGACCGGGACGGGTACTTCGTGCCCGATGCGCCGATCACGTTGTTTTTGAACCAGACGCCGGAGTTGTCGAATAAAATCCTGCGGTTTTTGAATCCGATATTGCTGCCCGCGGTGGTGTCGGCGACGGTGCCGATGGCGGTGACGATCGACGACGACTCGTTGCGTTTGCCGACGCGAGATTTTGATTTGTCGCTGATTGATGCGGACGTGCGCGTGCAGATGGGGACGATCTCGATTGTGCCGAACGTCTCGCCGGTGGACAAGATTTTGCCGCAGTTGCAGACGCTGGGGTTGGTCGAGCGGGCGTCGCTGTACGAAGCGCGGGTCTCGCCGATTGCGCTGGCGATCCGCGACGGGGTGTTCGGCTACGAAGACTTGTCGTTTCGGATCGACGACGTGACGCTGAGCTTCGGCGGCACGATCAGCCTCGTGGATCAAACGATCGACATGGGCATGACCCTCGGCGGCCGAGAGATCGAACGCGACCCGCTCTTGCAACGCCTCGTCGGCGAGGGCATCAAGATCGGCGGCACGGTGCAAGCGCCGCAGGTCAACCTGGGTTCGGTGCTCAACGCGTTTTCGCAGGAACGCCTGCCGCAAACGCTCGGCGGACTTTTGCAGGGCGTGCTCAAGAAAGAACTCGGCCGGGACCAGCCCGAGCAGACTCAACCGACTTCCCCCAACACGCCCCCGCAAGCCGCGCCCGGCGAAGAGCCGGCCGCGCCCGCCACGGATTCAAACGAGCCGCCGGATACCGAGCCGAACATCGAAGAAACGCTCGGCGGATTGCTGGGCGATTTCCTGAACCGCGAACTCCGCCGGTCCCAAGAGAAACGCCAGCGCGAGCAAGCGACTTCCGAATAGACCCAACGAGTCAACCCGTGAAAGGCAAAACGTGATGCAGCAAGTGGTGGCCGAGCGGTTTGGCGGGGTGGAGGTGCTGGAACTGCGTGACGTCCCGACGCCGACCCCGGGAGCGGGGCAGGTGTTGATACGGCTGACGTCGATCGGCATGAACCACGCGGACCTGATGGGGAGGCGCGGCGAGTACAAACTCTCGACCGGCGACCCGCCGTTCACGCCGGGGCTCGAAGGCGGCGGCATGATCGAGGCGGTCGGCGAAGGCGTCGCGCCGTCGCGCGTCGGCGAGCGGGTCTGTCTCGCGCCGGATGCGGTGCGTTTGAGCAAGGGCCGGCCGGGGACTTATGGGAGTCATTACGTGTGTGACGCGGACGAGGCGTTGGCGGCGCCCGATGCGTTGCCGGACGATCAACTCGGCGCGGTGTGGCTGCCGTACCTCACGGCCTGGGGCGCGCTGATCTGGAAAGCCAACCAGCAAGCCGGCTACGTCGTGGCCTGCCCCGCCGCGAGCAGCAGCACCGCACTCGCCGCCGCTCAGATCGCCAAACACCACCGTGCCACGACCATCGGCCTGACCACCAGCCCGGACAAGGCCGAGCAACTGTCGGCGCATTTCGATCACGTCGTGGTGACGCACGACCACGACCCGGCGACGGGCGAGCGGACGATGCGGCCGTGGCATCGGGAGATCAAGCAACTGACCGGCGGCCGAGGCGTCGATGTATTTTTCGATCCCGTCGCGGCGGGGGCGTACCTGAGCACCGAGGTGCGCTGCTTGGCGCAGCACGGGTGCGTCGTCGTGTACGGCTTACTCGGTGCATCGGGCGCGGTCGATGTGACGCCGCTGATTCGTAAGCACGCGTCGATCGTGGGCTATGTGAATGATGAGTTGTTCGCGGCGGGGCGGTCGGCGTGGATGGCGGGCGTCGAGCATCTTTTTGGTGGGCTGACTTCTGGGGCGTATCGGCAGACGTTGGCGGCGCGGTTCGCGTTGGCTGATGTGCAAGAAGCTCACGCGGTGATGGAACGCGGCGGGCATGTGGGCAAGATGGTGCTGCTGCCGTGAAGCGTGTCGCGCTAAGCGTACCTCGTGGCGGGTATGATGAAATCGAAATCGATTCCCGCATCCCGCATCCCGCGATCGATAGAGAGACCCCATGCAGTACCGACGCTTTGGCCGAACCGAACTTCAGATGCCCGTGATCTCCACCGGCGGGATGCGATACCAAGACGGCTGGAAGGACAAGCCGCTGTCCGAAGTCGATCCCGAAAATCAAAAGAACCTCGAAGCGACGATCCGCCATTCGCTATCGGTGGGCATCAACCACATCGAAACCGCCCGCGGCTACGGCGTGTCCGAACGGCAACTCGGCGTGATCCTGCCGACGCTGCCGCGTGAAGAACTCATCGTGCAGACCAAGATCGCCCCGGAAGCCGACCCGAAGGTCTTCATTAAAAATTTCCATGAATCCCTCGAACGCCTCCAACTCGATTACGTCGATCTCTTGGGACTACATGGCCTCAACAACGCCGAGACGATCGAATGGTCCGTCCGCGAAGGCGGCTGCCTGCAAGCCGCCAAGCAGTTGCAAAAAGAAGGCAAGGTCCGGCACGTCGGATTCTCCACCCACGGCACTTGCGGCGAGATCGTTTCCGCGATCCAAGGCGGCGACGCCCACGGCGGGTTCGACTACGTCAACCTGCACTACTACTACATCTACCAACGCAACTGGCCGGCGATCGTCGAAGCGACCCAGCGCGACATGGGCGTGTTCATCATCAGCCCGAGCGACAAGGGCGGCAAGCTCTACGACCCGCCGACGAAATTGACGCAGCTCTGCACGCCGCTGCACCCGATCGAGTTCAACGACCTGTGGTGCCTGCGTCACCCCGAGATCCACACGCTGAGTTTGGGGTCGGCCAAGCCGAGCGATTACGACCTGCACGTCAGCGCGGTGGAAAAAATCGACCGTACAAGCGTCCTGCTGCCGCCGATCGAGGCGAAGCTGGAGGCGGCGATGCACGAGGCCATCGGGGCCGACAGCCCCGAAGCGATGAGCTGGGACGGCGTACCCGAGCATCACGATGCGCCCGGCGGCCTGAACCTGCCGCTCATGCTGTGGCTGTTCAACCTCGCCCGCGGTTGGGACATGGACGACTACGGCAAGATGCGGTTCAACCTCTTCGGCAACGGCGGCCACTGGTTCCCGGGGCGCAAGGCGGCCGAGTTTGACCAGGTCCCGATGGCCGAGATCGAGGCGGCGGTGAATGATTCGCCTTACGCCGAGCAGATCCCCGCGTTACTGCGGGCCGCGGTCGATCGGTTGGCGGGGGAAGAAGTGAAGCGGGCGAGTGAGGGCGGGTGAGCGTTGATCAAGCATTGCGTAGGTTATGCTTCAGCATAACGAGCGCTGTTTTACGGCCGAGCTATGCTGAAGCATAACCTACGGGTCTACGGTAACGGGCGTCTTTCAACCTAACGCGCTGCGAAGAAAGTATTCCATCAGCTCGTGGCCGTGGGCGATGTGGAGGTCGCTGGCGGCGGCGTGTTCTTCGCTGAACGGGCGTTGCAAAACGCTGCGGACTTTGTGGCCGGCCATGAGGAAGGGCACGGGTGTGGGGTCGTGTTTGCGGGTGTTGATCAGGGTGTAGTGGTCGGGGAGCAGGAGGATGCGCCACGCCTCGCCGGTGTTAGCTTGACGCTTCTCCAAGGCCTCGTGGATCGGGCCGATGACGTGCTGGTCGATGGCGGCGACGGAGGCGACTTTGGTGGCGGGGTCGGCGGCGTGGCCGGCTTCGTCGGGGGCTTCGATGTGAGCGCAGACGATGTCGTAGTGGTCGAGCGCAGCGATGGCGTGTTGGCCGGTGGCGGCGTAGTCGTTGTCGTGGTACGAGGTTTGGCCGGGCACGCCGAGGCGGTCCCAGCCGATGAACGTGCTGATGCCCGCGAGCAGATCGACGGCGGTGATCATCGCGCCCTTGAGGCCGAAGCGTGACTCAAACGACGGCATCACCGGCTTCTGCCCCTGGCCCCAGGGCCAAAAATGCGTCGCGGGCAGTTCGCCCATCTCGACGCGGGTGAGGTTGATTTCGTGGTCGGCCAAAAACACTTCGCTCTCGGCGATGAACTGTTGGAGCAGCTTGGCGTGCTCGCCGCCGACGGGCAGGTGTTTGCGGATCGGCTCGCCGGGGATGTCGTGGGGAGCAGTCGTGTCGAGCTCACTCCAGTCACGGTCGTTGCCCTGATTCCGGGGGCGGTCGACCAAAATGTTGCGGTAGCTGACGCCGGGGTAGAGGCTGACGCCGTCGAGGTCGAGGCGGTCGGCGAACTCGGCGAGCAGGCGTTTACTTTCGGTCGACGAGATATGCCCGGCCGAGTGGTCCTGCATCTTGCCGTCGATCACCGTGACCAGGTTCACGCGGAAGACCCAGTCGGCGGGGTCCATGTTGATCCCCAGCGCCGCGGCTTCGAGCGGGGCCCGGCCCTTGTGGTATTGACGCGGGTCGTAGCCGAGCAGGGACATGGTGCAGACGTCGCTGCCGCAAGGCATCCCGGCGGGCGTGGTCGCGGCGGTGCCTTGCCGCCCCATCAGGGCAAGCCTGTCGAGGTTGGGGGTGTCGGCGGCCTCAAAGGGCGTCATGTCGCCGAGCTCGGCGAGGCGCTCGTCGGCGGCGCCGTCGGGGATAATGAGGACGTATTTCATGGGAGGCTAATGGGCAGGAGGCAATGGGGTTGGGGCAGTGGGGTAAGGGATTGCGGCCGAGAGGGATGGTATCGCAACGCAGAGGTTGGCGTGTTACCCCACTGCCCCAACCCCATTGCCCACGGCCTAAAGCTTCACCGGCACGCCCTCGGCCTTCCACTTCTCGATGAGTAGCTTCAACTCGTCCGCCGCGGTGCCGATGCGCTGGGCGGCGTCTTCGAGGCTGTTGTACAGGCCGGGGTCTTGCAGGACTTTGCCGACCGAGCCGTCGGGGGCTTGGGCGGTTTTGAGCAGCACGTTCACCTGCGTGACCATGCCCGAGACGTCGTCGGCGAGGGCGACGTAACGCTTTTCGAGATTGGCCATCGTCGCGGCGAGGTTTTCGCTGGCTTGGCGGGCTTTGCTGGCGGTGGTGGTGACGTTGTCGCGGAACTCGGGGTCGTTGACCAGCGTGTCGAACCCGGCGATGACGTCGCGGAACTCGGCGAGGCGCTGATCGACCCGGGCGATGACGGTGGTGACGTTGCCCGGGACGTCGCCGGCCTCGACGGCGGCGAGGTCTTGCGGGTCGAGCAGGCCGTTGAGCTTTTCGCCGACGGCTTGCCACTGGGCGCTGAGCTCTTCGAAGTTGTCGGCGACGCGGGTGAGTTCGCCGAACACCCCGGCGAGCGCCCCGAGGCTGCCGGGGACCACGGCGCTGCCGTCGGTGTTGAGGAAGGCTTTGGGCGGGCCGTTCTGGGTCGTGGTCACGAAGCGGATCGTGGGGCTGCCGCCGAGCAGAGGTTTTTCGATCACGGCCCGGGCGCTGACGGGGATGCGGGTGGCGTCGTCGCCGATGCGGATGTTGACGGTGACGCCGGTGCCCATGGGTTGTTTGAAGTCGATGGATTCGACTTGGCCGATGTCGATGCCCGAGAGTTCGACGCGGCTGCCGGGGTTGAGGCTGGAGGCGTCGTCGAGTTCGACGGTGACGAAGTAGCCGCCCTGGAGGAGGCGGGGGACGTAGCCGAAGATGAGCAGGAGAAACATCAGGCCGACGATGGCCGCGGCGGTGGTCGCGCCGACGATGAGGTTGCGGTTGCGTTCGTTCATGGGGAGGCTCGGGGGCGGGGCGGGGCTTAGTCTTCGCGGAACACCGACGGGTCGGGGGTGTCTTGGTCGCGGGTGTTTAGGGGGGCCGGGGGTGAGTCGTTGGTCGTAGCGACAGGCGTTGGGGGCCGGGCCTCGGTAACACGCTCGGCCGAGGCCCGCAGCGCTGCGGCATTGTCTTCGTCGCGCTGCGTGGTGGCGTTGGACGAGGTCATATTCGGCGATCGGCCTTCCTCAAAACCCATGCGGATGAGCTCGATGTCTTGCTGGTCGGCCTGACCGCGGATGAAGCGTTGGACGAGTTCGCTCTTGCTGTTGCGGAAGGTGCAGGGGTCCGAGTCGGCGGCGACTTGGCCGTCGTAGAGCAAGACCATGCGGTCGGCGATCTTGTTGGCCGAGTTCATGTCGTGGGTCACGACGATGCTGGTCATGCCGAGTTGTTTGGTGAGCGCGAGGATGAGTTCGTTGATGACGTCGGAGCGGATGGGGTCGAGGCCGGTGGTGGGTTCGTCGTAGAGCATGACCTCGGGTTCGAGGGCGATGGCTCGGGCGAGGGCGGCGCGTTTGCGTTGGCCGCCGGACATGTCGGCGGGCATTTTGTTTTGCGTTTTGCCCAGGCCGACCATTTTGAGCAGGCGATCGACTTTGTCGGCCCGCTCTTTGCGATTGAGGTTGGTGTGTTCGACCAGCGGAAACTCGACGTTCTGCCCGACGGTCATCGAGTCGAACATCGCGCCCATTTGAAAAAGAAACCCGATGCGCTTGCGCAGCGGGACCATGTCGCGTTCGGCGAGTTGGTCGACGCGGTGGTCGTGGAACCAGACCTCGCCGGCGTCGGGTTGGAGCAGGCCGACGATGTGTTTGAGGGTGACGCTTTTGCCGGTGCCGGATGGCCCGAGCAGGACGGTGGTTTCATGCGGGCGAAAGTCGAGGTCCAGGCCGTTGAGCACGGTCATCGGGCCGAAGCGTTTGTGGACGCCACGCAGGCGTATGATCGGGTCGGCATCCGACGCGGCTTCCCGCGACGGGGCGCAGTCGTCGTGGTCGGCGGGTTGTGCGTCCTTGACCTGATCCAAACCCGATTGCCTTTCGGTCGCGGCGGTTAACTGCCGACTTTGGTTTTCAAACCCAAGTGTGATTCGCACACACCAGCGTCAATCCCCCGCGAAAAAATCCCGCACCGCCCCGACCACTTCGTCTTGTTCTTCGCGGGTCATCTCCGGGAACATCGGCAGGGCCAATAATTCCTGCGACGCCTTCTCGGCGATCGGCAGGCTGCCCGGCCCGTAGTTTAGCGCCGCAAAACACGCCAGGCGGTGGACCGGCTTGGGGTAGTAGACCCGGTTGCCGATGCCCAGCGCATCGAGGTGCATCCGCAGGGGCTCGCGGCCCTCGCCGCGGACGCGGATGACGTACTGATTGAAAACGTGCTGCCTTTCGTCGGCCTCAAACGGCGTGGTGAGCGCCAAGGGTTCGAGCAGCTTGTGGTAGCGCTTGGCGAGTTCGCGTCGCTTGGCGGTCCAGGCTTCGAGGTGGGGCAGCTTGACCGAGAGCATCGCGGCTTGGAGGCCGTCGAGGCGAAAGGCTCCGCCCAGTTCGGGGACCACGAAGCCCGGCTCGATGCCGTGGACGCGGAGGGAACGCAGACGCTTGGCCAGGTCGTCGTCGTCGGTGAGGCAGGCCCCGGCGTCGCCGAGGGCGGCGAGGTTTTTGGTGGGGTAGAAGCTCATGGTGGCGATGTCGCCGAGGCTGCCGACGGGTTGGCCGTCGAACTTCGCACCGATGGCCATGTCGGTGTCTTCGATGACCCGGAGGCCGTGCTTGGTGGCGAGGGCCATGATGGGCCCCATGTTCGCGGGCAGGCCGAAGAGGTGTGTCGGCAGGATGGCTTTGGTTTTGGCGGTGATCCGGCCGGGCAGTTGATCGACGTCGAGGTTGTAGGTCCGCGGGTCGATGTCGGCGAAGACCGGCGTCGCGCCGACGCGGGCGATGGACTCGGCGATGTGCAGGTACGCCAACGGCGTGGTGATGACTTCGTCGCCCTCGCCGATGCCTAGCGCCAGCAGCGAGAGGATGATCGCGTCGTTGCCGCTGCTGACCCCGATCGCGTGCTTCACGCCGCAGTACTCGGCGATCTGGTCTTCAAACTTGCGGGCATACGGCCCGAGGATGAGCTGGCCCGACGAAGCGACTTCGACAAACGCCTCTCTCAACTGGGGCATCAGGGCCTGGTGCTGACGGGTCAGGTCGGTCAGGGGGACGGGCATGGATCAAGTTCCGAGAGGCAAGGCGACGACCGGCAGCGCTGCGTCCGTGGAGCGTTGGCCGGTGGGTTAAGCATAATGCCAATGGCGGGTGGGATAAAGCGAGGAGCGCTCCTTGAAACCCTTGACAAATCCCCCGCCGCCCGCGACGCTGCGGCGACGACGGGATCCCTGTTCATGTGCCCCCGGGAGGGTCTGGATGAGTGACGCGAGATTTGATTGCCCCAACTGCGGCAAGGCGTATCGCTGGCAGAGCAAGATCGCCGGGAAGAAGGTGCGTTGCGCCTGCACCCAGAAATTTCGCGTGCCGATGTCGTCCACGGGTCGGCCCGAGCCCGACGGGCCGCTGGTCGGCCAAGCCCAGTCTCCGCCAACGCCCGGCCAACCCAATCCGAAGGCACAACCCGCCAAACCGGCAACACCCCAGCCCGCGGCCCCCGAGCCCGACCCCTACGAATTAGACCTACCCGACGACAAGCCGCTCGGCGATACCGCGCCGCTGTCGGCCCGGTCGCCGTCGGCCCGGGTGCCGACGGGCGCGAGCGCCTCGAAATGTCCTTCGTGTAATTCGCCGCTGCGGCCGGGCGCGGTGATCTGCTTAAACTGCGGGTTCAACGTCGCGGCGGGGGCGAAGCTCAAGACCGTGGTCGAGGCGGAGCCGGCGGCAGACGATAGCCAGCCAGCGCCCGCGGCGGGTCGGGGCCGCGGCGCGGCGGCCGTCGGCGTGTCCGCCGCGGTCGGGGAAGATCGGGTCATCGCCCGCAGCAAGCTCCAGGATGAACTCGCGGCCGACATGGCCAAGCGTCACCACTTCCAGGAAATCACGCTGCCGCTCATCTTCCTCGGCGGCGGGGTGCTGATGCTGCTGGTCAACGCGTTTTTGCTGATGACCCCGGTTAATCGGATGTCCTACGGCATGCCCGAGGGGATCACGGGCAACCTCGCGGCGCTCATCGGCTATCTGATTCTGTTTGCGGCGCAGTTGCCGTGTCTGTTCGTCGGCATCCTGATCGTGTCGAAGCTCTTTGGCTCGGCGTTCGGCGAGTTGTTCACCGCGCTGAAAAAACTCGCAGCGCTCGCGCTATTGGCCGGTCAGTTTGACGTCATGGTGGAGCTGGGCTTTAACACGCTGCTCGACGGCTGGGGCTTCATCGCCTTCTGGGTCGAGTTGGCGTTGTCGTTTGGCGTGTTCTGGGCGTTGGCGAAGCAGCTGTTTGACGAGCTTGAGCCCGGCGAAACGGTGGCGCTGTGGATCGCCATGCTGTTCCTGCCGGGGTTCGTGGTCGGGGCGTTGATGTTGCTGGTGATCGGGATGCTTTGATTCAGATCACTGATCCGAGCGTCGCGTCACGCCAGCGTTTGGATCAGCAGCGAGTGCCAGCCGGTGGAGTAGCCTTCGTAGCCCGGGGCGTAGGCGTGGGCGATGACGGCGGGCTTGCCGTCGATGTTTTCCATGATGAAGTGGTTGGTTTTGGTCAGCACGCGGGCGGGGTTGGGTAGCGGGGCTTTGGCTTTGAGCATTTGGCCTTGGGTGTCGGCGAGGATGAGGCCGTGGTCATCGACGATGCAGCAGCGGGTGCGTTTTTTTTCTTCAGCCGAAAGCGAGACGCCGTTTACGATGGTCTGGGCCAGGCTGTCCCAGTCGAAGAGGATGCCCAGCACGCCGAGTGGCCTGCCGTGGGCCTCGCCGCCGGTGCGGACGGCGCAGGAATAGGCGAGCGTGCGTTCGCCGTCGATCAACGGGGACTCGTGCAGGGTTTCAAAGGCGTAGTTTTCCCCGGAGGCCGAGCTCATCGCGTCGCGGAACCAGACTTTGTCGGCGACGTGGGCGCCTTGCGAGGCATACTTGTTGGGCTTACCGTTGGCGACGACGCGGCCGTTGGCGTCGGCGAGGACCAGGTCGTGGTAGATCGTGTAGGCCGAGAGGATCACGCCCAGGCGTTTGCTGGCGAACGCGCGTTTGGCGGGGTCATGCGAAGGGTCGGCCAGCGCATCGACGAGGCTGTTGTCGGTCGCCCACCATCGCACGTCGCATGAGCGCTCGAAGAGGTTGCGGTCGATCAGGTCGATGTTGGTGAGCGCCAGGTCGGTGAGGCGGATGCCGCGGACGTCTTTGGTGAGTGCGTCGAGCGAGGTGCGGAGTTCGCCGGTGACGCTGGCGGCCTGGGTGTTCATGGACTGGGCGACGCCGGCGGTGCGGTCGGAGAGGTCGCGGATGGCGGTGGCGACGATGCCAAAGGCTTTGCCGGACGAGCCGCCGGCGCGGGCGGCTTCGATCGAGGCGTTGAACGAGAGCATACGGGTCTCGTCGTTGACCTTGTCGATCTGCTTGACCGCCTCGGCGAGGCCGTTCATCAGACTCTCGGCCAGCGAGGCGATGTGCTCGGGGCTGTGGTCGTCGGCGGCGGTGGTGGAATCAGCAGCGGGTTTAGCGGGTTTCAGGCTCATCGGTCAGTCTCGCAGTACAAAAAGCATCACATCGCAAGCAGGCGACGCGGACGCAGCAAAATAGTGTTCCGGCGAACGCGATGATTAACCGGACCCCATTGAGTTATCCCCCAAATCAGCGGCGGGCTTAAGCGTGAGGCCACCAGAAATCTGTAAACGGTGGGCGAGTGATACGCCCAGCGCGTTAGCGGACGTGCTACAAGAGCGAAAGTTGCGAGGTCCTGAGATCGCCGGTCGTTTATCGGCCCCAACCGGTCCCGGCCGACGCGGCGTATTCGTCCGGCAAGATCGCGCTGGTGCCCATGGCTTGGAGTTGATCGAGTTGGCGGAGGCCGATCTTCACGGTCAGGTGGGCGCGGATGCCTTCGTAATTGCGTTCCAAGACGGTCGCGCGGTTTTCGAGGAAGGTCAGGGCTTTGCCGTCGGCCTGGGCTAGGTTGAGGGTGAGCGTGACGGTGCCGCCGTGGAGCTGATCGCGGACGGCCTCAACGAGTTGGTCCACGTGGCGGCCGGTCGCGGCCGAGAGCGGGATCGCGTCGGGGTACTCTTTTTGCAGGAGCAGCAAGTCGATGTTGTGGTCCACCTTGTCGATCTTGTTGAGCACTAAGAGGCGAGGTTGTTCGGTCGCGCCGATGTCGTCGAGGACTTTGTGGACGGTGTCGAGTTGGCGGCGGCAGTGGGGGTCGGCGACGTCGAGGACGACCAACAGGAGGTTGGAGTGAACGGCTTCTTCGAGGGTGGCTTTGAAGGAGGCGACGAGGTGGTGGGGCAGGTCGCGGACGAAGCCGACGGTATCGGAGAGCATGACCTGATCGCCGTGGCCGAGCTTCCACTCGCGGGTGCGGGTGCTGAGGGTGGCGAAGAGTTG
>CAYPCC010000034.1:0-15467 GCA_964409095.1 uncultured Phycisphaera sp.
TGATGCGGGGGCCGGGGGGCCGGGGGGCCGGGGGGCCGGGGGGCCGATTCTGGTCGATGGAGTCGGGGTGGCGATGGACAAAGTATGGGCGATGAGCCTGGAAACGGTGTCACGGCCGATCCGACGAAACGGTTGGAATCGCATCGCAAACAGAGCGTGTTCTTGGACAGCCCACCGGGCCGTGTTGGCCCGATTCACAGAACATGTGCTGAACTGCCAAAGGGTATACCACCCACGGAAAATCTCGGGTGGTGGAGTCAGGCTTCGCCGCGGCGGAGCATGTCTCGATCTCTTACCACTTTGTTGTAACGGGTTTCGGCTTGGCGATCAAGCCCGGTGGAAGGCCCGGCAACGGGGCCGGGCGGGGGATATACCACTGGCCGACGCGGCGAGATGAGGTATAGTTGCGATGACGATGTAGGTTTTGCTTGATTTTCGACGTTTTACTCCCCCTACGGCGGGTAGGGCGGCCCACGTCTCTTCTGCTCTGCGAATCGCTCTGCCCGATGAACGACCGCGCCCCCCAACTCGAATCGCGTCGCAACCTGGTTTTCGAGGAGCTGCCCGGCCAGCAGTTGTTGCTGGATTTTTACCGCCCCGACACGGATCGCCTGGTCCCGGTGGTGCTGTATTTTCACAGCGGGGGCTGGCGTTCGGGCAACAAAGACGACTGCCGGGTTCGCTGGCTGACGCGCTACGGCTTCGCGGTCGCCAGCGTGAGCTACCGGCTGCTGCCCCGGCACGCCTTCCCCGCCCAGATCCAAGACGCCAAGGCTGCGGTCCGATTTCTGCGGGGCAACGCCGAGGCCTTCGGACTGCAGACCGATCAGTTTGCGGCGGCGGGCCTGTCATCCGGGGCGTATCTGGCGTGCATGCTCGGGCTGACCCACGGCCACCCGGTGTTCGATAAGCCCTACGAGCCGGCTCCCTCGCATCTGGCCCACCCCGGGCTTCCCGGCCGGGGGCAAGGATTCGCCGACGAATCCACAAAAATCAACGCGGTGATCAATTACGGCGGGCTGGTGGACTTTGTGGCGATCCAGACCTGGGCGTCTCGCCGTGGCAGCCGGGCCGAGAAATCCCCCGAGGCCCGGCTGCTGGGCCACCCGATGCACCAAGACCTCGACCGGGCCAAACTGGCCAGCCCGATGTACCACGTTCGGCCGGACGCCCCGCCGTTCCTCCATATCCACGGCGACCTCAACGAGGTCACGCCGATCGACCAGACCCGCAAATTTCACGCGGCGCTGCTCGAAGCGGGGGTGGATTCGAAATTCACGCTCGTCCGCGGGGCGGGGCACAACAGCCGACGTATCGTCGATAGCCCCGCGATCCAGGATCGGGTCGCCGACTTCCTGCACCGCTACCTGGGTACCGAGGGCGGGATGCGGGCGGTGCTGGAGGACCACCTCGCCAAGACCGAGATGCAGAGCAAGCCATCACCCAAGACGACCGGCTGATCGGAATCGCGATGAGGCGTGGCCAGAACCCCATTATGGTATAGACCAACATATCGCATCAAAATCATTGACATGATTGTGGCATTGTAATACTTTAACGTTTCGCGTTACTGCTCATTTAGGGCTATACCATGTCATCAATTTTTCGGTCTTTGGCCGGTTGTCTCGCTTTTGGTGTCGCGGTAATGCTGCCAGCTATGGCGTGTGCACAGGGGGTCATCTACGAAAACACGTTCGACGACGATGCGGTGGGCGTCTACACCCCGCAAATGCTCGCGGCGGATTGGAACGACCCGGCGTACGAAAATGGTTTAGCCCAAGGCCGAGGTAGTATCGTCGATGGCCCCGAGGCCTACGACGCGGGACGATCGCTACGGCTGCTGTACCCCGAAGGCAGCGTCGGCTCATCCGACACCACCGGCGGCGGAGCCCAGTGGAACTTCCAACTCGGCCAAAACTACGACGAGCTTTATCTAAGCTACCGCGTGAAGTTTGGCGCAGGGTTCGACTTCGTCCGCGGCGGTAAGCTGCCCGGCCTCGCCGGCGGCACGGCCAACAGCGGCGGCAACGCCCCCGATGGCACCGACGGCTGGAGCGCACGCATGATGTGGCGCACCAACGGCTCGGGCGGCTCTCCCGCCATCGGCGACACCGCCAACATCGGCATCCAAGCCCACATCAACGAACAGTGGGACCGCATCCGCACGCCTGAAGAGGTCTACGCCCAACTCGAACACATGGCCGACCTGATCCCCCGCCTCAAGATCACCGAACTCGATATCCACACCCCCGGCGACGACTCACGCCAAGCCGAGTTGATGACCCAATACCTCACGACGTTCTTCAGCCACGAAGCGGTCGAGGGCATATTGCAGTGGGGCTTCTGGGGCGAAGATCACTGGCTGGGCGAAGACGGCACGCTGTATAACGAAGACTGGTCCGAACGCCCCGTGCTCGAAGCGTATCAAGCGTTGGTCTTCGATCAATGGTGGACCGACGAAGAAGGCCTGACCAACGAAGACGGCGAGTTGATCGTTCGCGGATTCCTCGGCGACTACGCAGCGATGGTGGACCTCGACGGCGTCGCCCAGACCGTTGCCTTCTCGCTGGACGCCGACGGCGAAACGCTAGTCGTGGTGGTCCCCGAGCCCGGAGGGGGGTTGCTTTAACCGCCATGGTCGGCGGCCTGCTGAGTCGTCGTCGCCCAAACGCGGCGGCGTGAGACGGCGGTCTTTGTCGCAGCAACGCAAACGATTCCTTTTCGATTTTTCCATTCCCCTTTTTTTTGTGAGTCACCCATGTTTAACAGCCGACCGACGTTTCTTTTCGCCGCGGGGCTTTCTTTGGCCGGCTTCACGGTGGTGCCGACGTCGATCCACGCCCAAGCGACGCGGCCCAATATTTTGTTCATCCTCACCGAAGATGCCGGGGCGTTTGACAGCGTGATCGGCACGCCGGGCGTCCAGACGCCGGGCCTCGAGTCGATCGCCAATCGAGGGGTGTACTTCACCAACGCCCACGTCGCCGCGCCGGTCTGCTCGGTGTCTAAGGCCGCGCTGCTCACCGGCCTGATGCCGCACTCCAACAACACCCGCGACAACGTCGCCAACTTCTTCCCCGGGAGTCGAGGCATGGCCGCCGGCGACCTGACCCCCGCCAACCAAGCCCAGATCGATCAACTCATCGCCGACGAGAACGCCAATCCTCTCAACTCCCGGTTCCGCGTCCACGACGACGCGACCACCCTTGTGGAGATGCTTAACGATCAGGGCTACACCACCGGCGTGACGCACAAGCTCCACGTCGCCGGGGCCGACCGCTACCGCTACGACTATTGGATCGACGGCGAAAACCCCGACTCGATCAACAAGATCGCCGCCGGCGCTCAGGCCGCCGACGAGCCTTTCTTCTTGCTCTATAACATCCCCGACCCCCACCGCCCGTACCCCAGCAGCAATGTGAATTCGCTCACCGTGAATCCCAACGACGTCGTGGTCCCCGGCCAATTCGTGGATACTGCAGTGTCGCGTCGGGACTGGGCCCTGCATTTGGATGGCATCGAATCCGCCGACACCAAGGTCGTCGACGCCCTGCAGCGCCTCGACGACCTGGGCCTGACCGACAACACGATCGTCGTGTTCATGGCCGACCACGGCCCGGCGTGGCACCGCGGCAAACAATCGACCTACGACCTGGGCAGCCGCGTCTCGCTCGCCATCGCGGGGCCCGGCGTGGCCGACACCGGCGGGCGGATCGACGACACCGTCGTCAACGAGATCGACCTCATGCCGACGCTGCTGGACATGATCGGCGTGACCGACCAGCCCAAAGTCCAAGGCCGATCCATCGCCGGCCTCCTCGACGGCTCGGAAGCAGCGACCACCGAAACCCGTTACAGCGTCACCGAAGTCCAGCACAAAGTTCGCACCACCGACGACGGCCAAAACGAAAAGAAGATCACCGACGGGCAATACTCGTTGATCTACCGTTTCAACCACACCGGCGACCGCGAGCTCAACGCCGACCAATACCAAAGGAGCCCATGGGGCAACCGCATCTACGGCGAGACCCTTCGCGTCTACGACGACCTCCAGGCCAACCCCGGCAACTACACCGCCGCCGACGCCGAGCGCATCAACCGCTCGTACCGCCTGCTCGATGAGATGGATTCCGATCCAAATCGCAGCCACGACCTGTTTCTCAACGCCGAGATCGAGTTGTTTAAAACCGCCGACGATCCGTTTGAACTGAACAACCTCATCGGCGAAGCCACCGAGGCCCAAACCCGCGATCGCCTGCTCAACGCTTTGTACTCGTGGACGATCAAGACCAACGACACCTACGTCGATGCCCGCCTGATGCCCGCTCCGGGTGTCACCGGCGACCACTTCGAGGGACGCGTTGCCGGCAGCAATCTCGGCAGTGACGCGGACTGGTCCACGCCCTTCACCGGCAACGCCGGGGCAGATTTTACGTTCAACGCCGATGGCACCCTCGACGCCCCCGGCGGCTCGCGGGCGCTGGCGACCTTCAACGGCCAAACGCTGGGCGAAGGCCAATCGTTCCTCGCCGCGATTGATGTCAACTTCACCGCCGCCAGCGTCGGCGCGGGGATCGTCTTCGGCTACGAAGATGCCGACAACTTCTACGAGTTCCAACTCCTCGACGGCGACAGCATCACCGGCGGGATTGATAAAGATGTCCGTTTGGTCCGCGTTCAAGACGGCACGCAAACCGTCATCTTCCTCGTCAAAGACCTCGACAACATCGACCGCGACGAAGCCTACCGCGTGATCGTCGATTACGACGCCCAGGACGCCGCCGCCGAGTTGATGATCGTTAACGAACACGGCATCCCGTACTATTCCCGCAGTATCGCCCTCGACGGCTCGCTCGCCACCGGCAGCCGATGGGGCCTAAGCAGTTGGTCCAGCACCAACGCCGAGTTCGGCCGCTTCGATCTACAAGTCATCACCGCCATCCCCGAACCCATGAGCCTCATGCTATTGGGTGCAGGCGCGGCAACCGTGATGACGCGTCGTCGCTAAGTGTGGGTCACTAAAACATGCAGCCAATTAAAAAGCCCGCATAAACGGCGGGCTTTTTATCGATCAAATTCAATACCCGCCCCATCACGCAATCACTCGGCTACGGCGTAGCTGGTCGATGTGTGCCTGCAATGTTCGGCCGGGGCATTGCGTGGGATTGATTTCCTGGTGGGTACGCACGGACCGGGCGGCCACGCCGTGGGTCTGCATCATCAATTTGGTGAACTTGCCGAGCGATTGAACCTGGGCGTTGCTGGGTTTTTGTTGCTCGAAATTACCCAAGACGAGGATGCCGAGGTTGTGCGGGTTGTTTTCGCTGACGTGGGCGCCCTGGTATTGGATGGGCCTGCCTTCGATGATCCGGCCGGCGCGGTCGATGATGTAGTGGTAGCCGATGTCGGCCCACCCGCGGTCGCGGGTGTGGATCTGGCGGATGTTTTCGATGCGGTCGTAGGCGGCGGCGGCGGAGGTGAAGGTGACGGGGGTCCAGCCTTCGTGGTGGATGGTGATTTTATCGACGCCGTTCATGGCGCTGATGTCCCGGCCGGTAATCCCGTGGCGAGTCCAGTTCTTGCGCGGCAGCACACCGGCGACCGGCGCCTCCGCAAACACGTTGGCTGGCGTCGGCGCGGGGGCGTGGGCACGATAGGTGGTCGTCGTTTGGGTGGTCGTCGGCGGCTTGATGCCTTCGGGCCAGATCGGGCCGATGCGGCCGGCTTTGCCGCCGGAGGTCGAATTCGAGCTGGCGCACCCCGTCGCAGCGAGGCCGAGGCCGGCGATCAGGATTTGGCGTCGTGACAGATTCATGGCAAGCAACTCGTGATAATATAACTGGAGTCTAGGGACGCGGACACCAAATCGTGAAAACCGCCAAGCGATCCACCGCCACGATCGGCCGCGTCGGGCCGCCGCGTGTCCTACTTTACGTCTATACTATCGGCGGCCGCCGGTGGCGAGGTCGAGAATCGGAGTTATCGGCATTATATCGGACCTTGCCCGTCAAGCCGCCACGGATTTCGATCGCGTCAACACCGACCCGTCCGGAGCCGCCAGCACCACCGTCGGCTGCTCCGCGTGGGGCTTGGCCTGCGGCGTAGGCACCGACCAACCGTCCACCGCCCGCACCTGCACCGCCAACTCATGGGCCAAGTACGCCTCGGGCGACGCGACCACCGCGAAAATGCCGTCGTCTCGCATCACCCGCCGCGCCTCGGCCATCACCGGCGTCGGGTTGGGGTGGCGATCGATTTGGTTAGGCCAGAACACAAAATCCATCGACCCCGATTCCCACGGCAACTCCCGCGGGTCGGCCTGATGGATCAACTCCGGCGCACGGCCGGGGTACGTTTTACCCGCCAAAAACTGCTTGCCCAACGCGATATGGCCCCGGCTCATCTCGCAGGCGCACACCGTCATGCCCCGCTGGGCGAGCAGGTGCGCCAGCAGGCCGTCGGACGCGCCGATCAGCCCGACGCGGTGCGGCGGACTGCGGTGGTCGGCAATCTGCTGGGCAATGTTCACGCGGAAGTCCATCTGTCGACGAAACGCTCCGTCTTCGCCGTAGCGCTTCCACTGCGACGTCTCGATCGTCAGCGCTGGCCCGGACGCCAACGCATACGCCTCGTCCGCAGGCATCCCGAATACGTCGGCGTTCCACAGCAGCGGCGTCCCGGCGTAACGCTCCCGCACCACATCCAAGTCCGCCGACAGCCGATCAAAGCCCCACTTGGTCTTAAACGACTGCCGCGACACATCAATCCCGCCGTCGGTGTCGGCGTGATTCGCCCGCAGGTCGCGCAGCGAATGACGATGCACAAACTCGATGTGCGGCACCGCAAAACATCGGTAGCCCTCCAGCCGGGCCCGCATCCCAAACTCCACCGTCTGCCCCCGTAAGATATTTTCGTCATACCCGCCCAGCGTGTCGTGGACCTCACGCTTGCAGCAGTAAAAACAACCCATGACGTGATCCACCTCGGCGGGACGGATCACTTGGTGCCGGCCCGCGCCTTGGTATAGGTGGTGATAGCCCTTGGGGTGCAGCACAAAATCGCCGAAGCTATGCACCCACTGGCCGCCTTCGACGAGTTGTTTGGGACCAACCACGCCCAGCTTGGCCGGGCCTTGGTCAAACACGGCGCAGAGTTTCGTGACCCAATTCGGCGTCAGCACCGTGATGTCGCCGTCGAGGCGAACAAGGATATCGCCCGACGACGCTTCGACCAGGTGGTTCGCGGTTTTGGCGAGCACGCCGCAGTGGGGGGCTTCGATGAGTTGGAGAAATCCGTCGTCGCGCCACCGCCGAAGCGTGGCGAGGCCGTCGTCGGTCGAACCATCGTCGTAGGCGATGACCTCGAACGCCGTGACTTCATTTTTTAAGGTAACACGCAATGATTCCAGCAGGTCGCCGATCAAATCGACCGCTTGGCCACGCGACGACGCCCGGCCGTTGTTGAAGTTCGGGATCAAGATCGAAACACGCGGCGCTACAACCATGCGTCATCTATCGGCGGTCCGCCGATCCGGGCTAGACTCAAAACACGGACCGCCGAGTTCCGTGATGAACCCCATTCCGTTGACGGGTTTGGTCGTGGGCTGCCCGCAAGTAGCGAAAACCCGCGGCGGGGGCCGATAAGCGTGATATGAATACTTCCCTATTGGCCACCTCCGCGACGCCCCTCGACACCCCGGTAGCGGTTGAACACACAAGTCTCCGCTGGGAATACCAACGCGCCGCCGGGCTCGTGGTGATCCGCCATCGCACCGCGGTCGAGATGCAGCCCGCCGAGAGTTGGCCGGACGAGCTCGCCGCATTTCTCGGGATGAGTGGCCAGGTCGCCATGGTCGGGGCCAAGCGTCTCGACTCGAACGCTGCGGTCGTTTCGATGGGCGAATTCGTTGTTCACCCCAAGGGGTTTCACCATCACGGCAAGGGTGTTCCTGCTCAAGCCTACCGCTTTCCCGAAGAAGTCGATACCATCGCCGCGGGCGTCGCGGTCATCGGTGAAGAGGTCTTTGACGAAGTCGGCGGCGAAGAACTCTTGGGTTGGGGGCAGATCGGTTTATTGGCGCTAGGCCTCGCGGTGCGACAAACCGGGCGCAAGGTGTTGGCCGTGCCGCAGGTACTCGTCACCGACGATTTCACGCCCGAGTATCTCGAACACGAAGCCGAAAAGTTCCGTGACCGATTCGGGTTCGATTGGTGGTGTGCCGACCTCGATGAAGTTCGGCAGCAGCATTTTGAAGACGGCCTGATGTGGAACGCCCGCTACCACGCCGCCGCCATGCCCTTCGAGAAATACGAAGATCGCGGCGCGCTGGTGTGGGAGAGTTACCAAAAAGCCGACTTCTTCCGCAAACGTGCCCACCACCTCGCCAGCGCCGCAAAACAATGCTGCCCCAACGAAGGCGACCTCTTGCTCGACGTCGGCTGCGGCGACGGCTTCTTCTCCCACATGTTCGCCCAACAGGGCATCGAAGTCCTGGGCATCGACCCCGAGCCCGAAGGCGTCCAGCAGTCGCGCCAAATGACCGCAACCCAGCAATACCCCGGCCCACGCCCCCGCTTTGAGCAAGGCCGGGGCGACGAAATCCCTTGTGAGGATGAGACGATCGCCGCCGTGACGCTGTTCGACGTGATCGAACACCTCGCCAATCCCATCATCATCCTGCGGGAAATCGCACGCGTCCTCAAGCCCGGCGGCAAGGCCCTGATCGTCACGCCAGGCTGGCAGTTCGGCGGCTCGTCCGACGCGGTCTACCACGGCTTCGAGTACACCATGGAAGAACTCACCCGTCAGATCGCCGCCGTCCCCGGCCTCACCATCGCCCACACCGGCCAAATCACCGGCATCTACCGCGACCTCGTCGTCGTAGCGCAAAAAGGCTGAGTGTTTCTGGTCCGCCAACCTCGGAATCACAGAGCGTTTAGCGGGTGACGCGAAGCGTCCCGCTCGCCTCGATCACGCCACGTGCTGATTGAAATCAAACGCCAGCGTAGTCGCTGCCGCCTCGCCCGGTTCTGCGTGCATCTTCGCCACAAACACCCCGCGGTCGGCAGCGACTTGCACGCCTTGCGTACCTTGCACGGTGATGTGATTAGGCATGGATTGCAGCCATCGTTGAATCAACGCCTGTTCACTAGTTGCAAAGGTGGCGACCCAAACCAGATCGACGGGTTGCGTAGCGCCCAACGACGCCAGTATCTCGCCTGCATCGAGGCCGAGGAAGATGCGCTGCGGGCAATCGTCGGCGTGCGTCACGCGGTAGCCCAGCTGCTCAGCGATCCACGAAAAGTGGCCGTCATCGTCGCCCGTGAAATGCAAATCGCAGCCCGCGGGGAAGTTGCCCAACGCCTGAGCGAACCACCGTGACTCGCCGATCGCGGCGGGCGTCTGTTCGCGGTGGGTGACGTGCCAATGCGTTGTTTTTGATGAATTTGCGCTTGGCCAAGCGTTGATGTACTCGCCGTAGTGCTCAGCCCATTTCGATAGGACGAGGCTGTAGTACACCGGCATCGTGGTCTGCGCCGAGGTCTGACCCGTTTCGAGAAACGCCTGCCAGTTCGGAGAAAAGACGCCGGCAATCAGCGGGGCGGTGGCGTGGAAATGTTCAGCGATGGCAATACTGTTTTGCTCCAGCCATAACCCCAGCGGCGGCGTAAAGCCACGTTTGGGCCGATCGTACACTTCGCGGGGCAGATAGCGTTCGCAGAGCTTGAACAACGGCCATTTATTTTGATCGTTGCGAATTTTTATAGATCCAGGAAGCGCAAGTAAATAATTGACGACTTGATGATCAAGTAGCGGGTTACGCGCTTCGAGGCTGGCGGACATCGTCATGCGCTCTTCGATGGCGACCAGGTAATCAGGCAGGTTAGTTTTTACGTCGGCGTACAGCACGTGGTTTAGCGTCTCGCCACCGGTGCGCCAGAACGCCGCAACGCCACCGGCGGGGGAATGGGCCTGGGTCACGGCGTGACGCAACGTATCGGAGAACATCGCGGCCCGGCCGCCGTTCCAGCCGACGAAGCTGGTCTTGCCGAGGTAGGTGTTGAGGCTGTCCACCGGCGGCAAGTGTTGGTGTCGCGGGGCGTTTGGGGGCTGGTCTAAGACCCAGTTGTATCGGCCGGGGTAGCCGGCGGTGAGTTCGTCGCCGCCTTGGCCCGAGAGTACGACCGTGAGGTGTTGCCGGCAGAGTTGGGCGAGCTTACGTTGCGCAATGACGGTGAAGTTGCCGAACGGTTCGTCGAAGAACTTCAGCGCGTCGTCGAGGTCCGCCAGGAAGTTCCCGCCGGAATCTCCGCCCCGCACCATCTCCGAAATCCATCTGCAATCATGGGTTTTGGCTACCATCTCGGCAAACGGGAGTTCGTTGTGCTCTGCCGATTCATCGAAGCCGATGCTGAATGCACTGATGGGTTGATCGGAGACCTTCGACGCGATCGCGGTGATCAGCGACGAATCGATTCCGCCCGACAGCAAGCAGCCCAACGGTACATCGCTGACCATGCGTTTACTCACCGCTTCGGTAATTAGTTCATCCAACAGCTCGACCGCGTCGTCGGCATCGGTGGGGATGTCGTTCGCGGCTTGAGGTTCGACATCCCAGTAGCGTTCAATGTCGATTTGCCAATCGTTGACGCTGAGTTGAAGCCGGCATCCAGCGGGGAGTTTATGGATGCCTTGGAAGATGGTGCGCGGCGAGAGGATGTAGCCGCGCGTGAAGAATTCGTCGAGGGCGGCGGGGTCGATGTCGAATTTGCGGTCGAGGTAACGGAGCAGCGCTTTGAGTTCGCTGGCGAAGACAAGTTGCTCGCCGTCGTGGTGCCAGTAGAGCGGCTTTTGGCCGAGGCGGTCGCGGATGAGTAAGAGTTGACGTTGTTTGTGATTCCAGTGACCGAGGGCGAACATGCCTTCAAAAGAGTGGACCGCGTCGGGGCCGTGGGCGATCAAGGCGTGGAAGATGACTTCGGTGTCGCCGTCGCCGATGAAGGTGTGGCCTTGTTTTTCTATTTCGCTGCGTAAGGTGCGGTAGTTGTAAACCTCGCCGTTGTAGACCAAGGCGTGATTCGGTGATGCGGGATCGCTTCCGGGGTCCAGCATCGGTTGCTGGCCGTGTGTCAGGTCGAGGACTTTTAGCCGGCGGTGCCCGAATCCTATTCCGGGGGCCGTCCAGAGGCCGGCTTCATCGGGTCCGCGGTGGGTAAGGGTGTCACGGGCGGCGAGGAGGCGTTCGCGGTTGACTTCAAGTTGGGGGTCGCGGTGAACGACGCCGAGGATTCCACACATAGATAAAGTTATCGGCGATTGTTACACAAAAACGCGATATATACCGCTTAAAAATGATCGGCGGTCATTCGTGTGCAACGCGATAGTTTGAAGCGATAGGTGGTATACCGAAAGAAGGGCGGCTTCCGAAGAAGCCGCCCTTCCGCATCAGTGATCGGATGAGCGACCGGAGTCGGATCATCCAACCCGCCGGCCCCGGAGTTTTCCGGGGGCCGACGTGTTTTCCTACGCGGGGCTTAGCCCAGCAGTGAGAGCACGTTCTGGGGCTGGGAGTTAGCGATTCCCAGCGTGTTGGTTGCGGCCTGGACGAGGATCTGCGAGCGGGTGAGCTCGGCGGTCTCGGCGGCGAAGTCCGTGTCCCGGATCGCCGACTCGGCGGCGCTGGTGTTCTCGAGGGCGATGCCCAGCGAGCGGATCGTGGCCCCGACGGTGTTCTTTTGGAACGCGCCGAGTCGGCCGCGGAGGGTGGAGACTTCTTTCACCGCGTCGTTGACGATCTTCTGGGCGGTGGTGAGGTCGCCGTCGACGACGTTGCTGTCCTGGCCCGAGGCGAGTTGATTGAGGAAGCCGCTGTCGCTGCTACCGAGGTTTCGGGCGGCCACGTTGGAGATGCCGATGGAGACTTGGTTGCCGATATCGACATTGGGACCAAGGTTGAAGTTGGCTCCGCCGCCCTTGATGGTGACGGCGTCGATGGCGGCGAGGGCTTGAGCGCCGGCGGTGGTCAGGTCGATTTCGATATCGAGGAAGTCGCTCGAGACGCTGGCGGTGGTGCCTTTGGTGGTGGCGGTGACGCCGTTGATGGTTGCGCCGATGTCCTGGCCTTCATCACGGAGCGGGTTGATGGCGGCGGAGAAGGCGGTCGCGCCCGCGGTGGAGGCGGTGTTGTTGGCGGTGGTGGAGAGGAGGTTGACGGCGCCGACTTGGCCGGCGTCGTCGCGGATATCGATCGAGACAAACTCCGCACTGCCGAGGCCGACGGACTTGAAAACGACCCCGTTACCCGAAGCGATGGCCGAGACGCCGGTGATTTCGGTAAACGTGTTGACGGTCGCGGCGATGTCGGCCACGGCGGTGCCGGAGGCAAAGCTGAACTCGCGGCTGCCGATCGAGCCGGCGAGATCGAATCGGAAGGTGGCGTCGGCGGCGGAGAGGTCCAGCGACGTCGCCCCGTTGGTGGAGAGGAAGAAGCCAGCGTTTTGGGCCGACTGGGTCACGAGGACTTTGACGTCACGTTCTTCGCCGGCGGGGATCTTGGCGGCGTTGACTTTGACTTGGTTGACGGTGGAGGCCTGGTCTTCGAGGTTGAAATCGTAGGTGCCATTGAGCAGCTTGGTGCCTTGGAAGCTGGTGGTGGTGGCGATGCGGTCGATGGTTTGGAGGATAGAGTCGATCTGAAGCTGATTGGCTTCTTTTTCCTCGGCGGAGAGGCCCGCGTCGTTGGCGGATTGGCCGACGAGCGACTGGACTTCGAGCAGGAGGTTGTTGATTTCCTGCAGGCCGCCTTCGGCGATGTTGACGACTTGTTCGGCGCGTTCGGCGTTGCT
Organism: uncultured Phycisphaera sp.; assembly: GCA_964409095.1. GTDB lineage: Bacteria > Planctomycetota > Phycisphaerae > Phycisphaerales > Phycisphaeraceae > Algisphaera. Next base: position 12,846 of record CAYPCC010000034.1, read on the forward strand.
GATCGCGGCGGTGATGGAGGCTTTTTCGGAGCGGAGCGATTCGCTGGCGATTAGGCCGGCGGGGTCATCGGCCCCGCGGTTGATGCGGAGGCCGGTGGAGAGGCGTTCGAGGCTGGTGTTGAGCGAGCGGTTTTGTTGTCCGAGGACCCGCTGACCCAGCAATGACGAAACATTGGTGTTAATCCGACTCATAACTTTTGTCCTTCCGTGAACACGTGCGTTTTGGGTTAAGTGTCACGTTCGTGGTTGAGGCGTCCTGCCTTGACCGTAAAGCAGATCTGTTCATCCGATCTGAAGACTGATGCTGCGTTGAGGTTTGGCGTGTTCCGCGGAGTTCACGTTGGGTCTCGCTGCAGGGATGTTCTCGGCCTTTCGATCACAACACCCCCAGTCGCTTCCGGATTTACGTTTATCGGAACCGGCTTGCCGCCCGCGGTTCAGAGGAGATATCCACCGCAAGTCCGCGGCCGGACTTATCGGACAAGTTTGGCGGGGCGGGGTCGAGCGGCGCGCAAAAAAAAGCGGCGGCCCTTGAGGGCCGCCGCGTGAAAGAGCTTCGTTGCGAGTCAGACTTAGAGCAGCGACAGGACGTTCTGAGGGTTCGAGTTGGCGATACTCAGAGCGTTGGTCGCGGCCTGGACGAGGATCTGCGAGCGGGTGAGCTCGGCGGTTTCCTCGGCGAAGTCGGTGTCGCGGATGGCCGACTCGGCGGCACTGGTGTTCTCGAGGGCGACACCCAGCGAACGGATCGTCGAGCCGACGGTGTTCTTCTGGAACGCACCGAGGCGTCCGCGGAGGGTGGAGACTTCGGAGATCGCGTCGTTGACAACCTTCTGGGCTTCGGTGAGGTCGCCGTCGACCACGTTCTTGTCCTGGCCCGAGGCCAGCGAGCTGAGGAAGCCGTTGGTTTCGCTACCGAGGTTGCGGGTGGCGACGCTGCCGATGCCGATGGAGACTTGGTTGCCGATGTCGACGTTGGCCCCGAGGTTGAAGTTCGCACCGCCGCCGGTGATGGTGGCGGCTGCGATGGTGCCCAGAGCTTGAGCGCCAGCGGTGGTCAGTTCGATTTCGACATCGAGGAAGTCGGTGGAGAGTTTGGCGGTTCCGCCGTTGGTGGTGGCGGCGACGCCGTTGATGGTCGCGCCGAGGTCTTGACCTTCGTCGCGGATCGGGTTGGCGGCGGCGGAGAACGCGGTGCCGCCGGCGGTCGAAGCCTGAGCCGAAGCGGTGCTGCTGAGGTTCAGGACCGAACCGGCTTGGCCGGCGGCGTCTTTGATGTCGATCGAAACGAACTCGTTGGAGCCCAGGCCGGTCGAGAGGATTTTCACGCCGGTACCCGAAGCCACGGCCGAGACGCCGGTGATGTCGGTGAAGGTGTTGATGGTTTCAGCGATGTCGGCCACCGAGGTGCCCGAAGCGAAGCTGAACTGACGGCTACCGCCCGCACCGGCGAGGTCGAAGGTGAAGGCCGCGTCGGCGGCGGAGAGGTCGAGCGCACCGGCGGTGGAGAGGAAGAAGCCGGCGTTCTGGGCCGACTGGGTGACCAAGACATTGACGTCGCGGGTGTCGCCCTTGGCGAGCTTGGCGGCGTTGACTTGGATGTCGTTGACGGTGGCGGCTTGGCTTTCGACGTTGAAGTCGTAGGTGCCGTTGAGAAGCTTGGTGCCTTGGAAGCTGGTGGTTTCGGAGATGCGGTCGATGGTTTGGAGGATCGAGTCGATCTGGAGTTGGTTCGCTTCTTTTTCTTCGAGCGAGAGGCCCGCGTCGTTGGCGGATTGGCCGACGAGCGACTGGATTTCGAGCAAGAGGTTGTTGACTTCCTGCAGGCCGCCCTCGGCGACGTTGACGACTTGCTCGGCGCGCTCGGCGTTGCCGATGGCGGCGGTGATCGAAGCCTTCTGCGAACGCAGGGCTTCACTGGCGATCAGGCCGGCGGGGTCGTCGGCACCGCGGTTGATCCGCGTACCGGTGGACAGGCGCTCGAGACTGGTAGTCAGCGATTGGTTCTGTTGACCCAGAACACGTTGACCCAGCAAGGAAGTGACGTTGGTGTTAATGCGACTCATATCTGAAAGCTCCTGGAAAGGTTTCCCTAGTTTCCCGCAGTGGAGACGACGCCATCCTTTGGTCGTCCGGCGGTTTGAATGAACTCGGCGTGCCTCAACATGAACCAACGCCGTTGTGCCACTCTCAACACGGCTCCACGCCAACGCAGCGTGAAGTTTCCTCGTGTCGCCCGGTACCGCCGGGTCTGGCCAACGCCCTGCTCATCGACCTTCTGACGAATTCAATTCACCACGCATCATCTCACGGACCCGGATTACGCATTGTCGGACCCAGCCAAACGCTACATCCGTTACAGACCTACCCCGCTGTCCGAATAATCGGCCCTACGACCCGAAAATCACGGGGTTCATTCCCGGTCCCGACTTGACCGGCGTCGAAATGCCGTCCGGGAATAACCGCTTTTTGAGCACGTCAGAATTAAAACCCGGGAAAGCGGAATCGGCGCAGCGAAAAAAAAGGCGATCTCTAAAGATCGCCGTAAAGATGATTCCGTAAACGTGATGTTCCGCCGGGCTTCAGCCCGCGTCGGGCTCGGTGCGTCGGCTGCGTTCGAGG
>CAYPCC010000034.1:15477-18728 GCA_964409095.1 uncultured Phycisphaera sp.
GGTCGTCGATATACGCCTCGGTGCGGTCGAGTTCGCGCTTGAGGTGACGCACCCGTAAGAGGCTCTTGACGCGCGTGATCAGCTCAAGTTTGTTGACGGGCTTGGTGAGGAAGTCGTCGGTGCCGGCTTCGACGCCGCGTTCGATATCGCCGAGTTCGTTGAGCGCGGTGACCATCATGACCGGGATCGACCGCGTCTTGGGGTTCTCTTTGATCTTTTGGCAGACCTCGAAGCCCGACATCCGCGGCATCATGACATCCAAGAGAACCAAGTCGGGTGTGGGTTGGTCGTCGTCGTCGATGATCGCCATCGCTTGTTCGCCGTCGAACGCGGTCAGGGTCTTGCAGGGCAGCGCTTCTAAATAGGCCTGCAACAGTTCGACGTTCTGCTCATTGTCGTCCACAAGCAGCAGCACCGAATCGGAGAGGTCCATCGGCTCATCGTGGTCGGCCCCAACGGGCCGGGGGGCGGACGTGGTGGCGGGGGGGTGGGATTCGCTCATGGTGGGTGAGGGGGTGGTTTCGAAGGGGTACGAGAAAGGCTTGAGCCGATCGCGGAGTTGCTGGAGAGCCGGTTCCTGGGCGTTTTGGAGCCGCTGGATCAGGGCGACCAAATCCGCGGGCTCATCGACGTCGTACCAGGCCGGCAGAGCCTGCAGGTCGATGCCCGCTTGGTGGGCGATCGTCCGCGTCTGATCGTACACCGCGGGGGTGCCCCAGTCGATGCCTTTGAGCAAGGCGGGCCGATATTCCCGGCAGGCCAGCGTCCAATAACCCCCATCGGCGACCGGGCCGATCACGGCCGTGGCGTGTCGCAGCCCGTCCCCAATCGCCGCCAAAACATCGGCCGGCACGTCCGGGCTATCGACGCCGAAAAACACCACCGCGTCGCTTCCCGTGGTTTCCCGGCAGTTTTGCCACACCCGGTCGAGCCGCTGCCCCAGATCGCCGTCGCCTTGGGCGATGATTCGCCAACCCGCAGCCCCGGCCCCGGCCGGGGTGCCCGCGGAGTCGTCCATCGCCAACACTAAGGCGGGCGGACCGCCGCCGGGGGTTTGCGTAAACGCCGCCAACCGGTGCAAAACGGTGTCCATCATGGCCGAGTGAACCTCGGCCGCTTGGGCGGCCGATAACCCGCCGTCGCCACGGGTCAAGCGAGTTTTGACCCGGCCCGGCACCGCGGCCTTGGCCATCACAACCACGGAAAGTGAAGTGTTTTGGACTGTAACCTGATTATTCATAGTAGCTTAAATAGATTCCCGGTTTCGTGGAGACTTGCCGAAACCTGTGGAATCCGCTATACTCCCGCGATTCCTCACGGTTTTAGGGTTTGGGGTTGTTTAGCCGCCCGGATTCTACCCGCCTCGGCCGTGAGTGTGCTTCAAACCGTGAGCTTCTCCCGGGCGGATGCTAGGTACGCCCCGCCAACCTCTCGCCTGAGAGCGGGCGAGGCGACCCACTCTCCCGCCTCTTTCGATTCTGCTGCCGTAAACCGGAACCCCACCATGACCGCCAAACCCGTCGAACCCCTCCGCCTCGCCTGGCAAGACCAGTGGAATCCGCCCACCTTTGAACAGCTGATGGCCCCGCAAAAAGAGCAACACCAAGCCCTCCTGCACACCCTCCTCGAACGCCTCGAAGCCTACGAAGGCGTCGAACGCCACATCATCTGGCACGGCAGCGCCTGGAAGTGGACCCTCGAATACACCCTCAACACGCCCGACGGCCCGACCCCCGAGCCCTTGGCCTACTTCGTCCCCGATCCCGAATCTCCCGTCTTCTGCATGCCCTTCCGCGAAGAAATGATCGCTCAGCTGCCCATGAAACGCCTCAACCGCTACATCCGCGACGGCGTCCGCGGGGCCAAGTGCGCGGTGCAGATCCACTGGTGCAAATGGTCCCCCACCGCGATGACCGAAGTCGAACACCTTACCGACCTCATGAAACGAAAATACAAACTCCACACCACACCCACCAAATCCACCAAAAAAGCCGCCAGCTAAAAAACCGTTTAGCGGGCGATCGCAGATCGCCACTCCGATCAAACCAAAACCTACCCAAACCCACGCCCCGCGCGTGGGTTTTTTATTTTTCAAAACTTCTTGACCCCAACGCTCAGCCCCCAAATAATCCTAGCGTTGAGTGCGTCAACCCCCGTCATACAGCTTGGCACGCCAAGGATGCGGCGGACGGCAAAGCGCCTCGGCCGGGCAAGGGTTTCAAAGTTGAAACCCACCCGATCGTGCCCCGCGAGTCGTCGCGGGGCGGAAAGAATCCGGCACTCCCGAAGTTTTCCCCGCATGGTCGCGGGATAAAAAGCTTCCGGGGGGATGGCTGGAATTGTTCGTTTCCCGAAAGGAGTGTGATCCAGTGATTGAAGACTGTACCACCTGCCCCAGCGATTGTTGTATTTGCATCCCACACCACTGCAGCGACCGCTGCGGGCAGAGACAGAGCGGCCTGCGCTAGGCAGCTCGACGGAGACTGCCGTCGAGCGCAGTCCGAAACGACCCTACGGCTCACCCCGGAAGCTCCAAAAAGCATTCCGTGGTGGGTCTTTTTTTTCGGCGAGTCCATCAAGGCCAATTTCACCGCAGAGAGCGCGGAGGGGCGCGGAGGTCAAGCCAACAAAGCAGAAGAAGTAACCGCGGATTTCGCAGATTCGCGCCGATTTTTTGATCAAAATTCCTATGTAATCGACAACCATGAAGGCTTCCGAAGGAAATTTCAAAATCAGTTCAAAATGCCTTTGGTTTGAATCAGCGTCAATCTGCGAAATCTGCGGTTAACTGCTTTCGCCTTTCCTCCGCGCACCTCCGCGTCCTCCGCGGTGAATCATCTTTTTGCCTTAGACTCCCGGCATGGACTTCAACGACCCCGAATCCCGCGCCCTGCTCGCGTTGATGCTCACGCCGGGGTTAGGCCAGACGCTGATTGGGCGCTGCGTCGAGCAGTTCGGCTCGGCGGCCGCGACCCTCGGCGTCACCGGGCAACACCTCGGCGGGATCAAGGGCATCTCCGCCAACCGCGCGGGTGAACTCAAACGCAAACTCGACGACGTCGTCAAGAGCGGGGCGGTGGACCGCGAACTCGACGCGGTTCAATCTGCGGGCGCTCGGTTGGTGCATCGTGACGGTGACGAATATCCCCGCCTACTAAGACATATTCCCGACCCGCCGCTGATGTTGTGGGTGCGCGGCGAGCTGCGCGAAGACGATGCGCTGGGGTTAGGCATCGTCGGCTCGCGCAAGT
>CAYPCC010000035.1:0-18639 GCA_964409095.1 uncultured Phycisphaera sp.
ATCGCCGCGCTGAACCGCGCCGCGAGGTCTTCGAGCTTCGTCTGGGCTTCTTCGGGCGAGAGCAACGCCGAGGTCGGCAGCGTCGCCCGGTACACCCCGAACATCAGGAGCAAGACCGCGGCCGTCGCCGCGAGGATCAGCAGGTTGCGTTTCATGCGGTCAGTTTAGCGGTGGGACGGTCGGGCAGTGGGGACTGGGCAGTGAGCAGTCGGGGCGGGGCAGTGGGGAAGACGCAAGCGGCTCTGACGATGAACGGGGGGGCACCCCACTGCCCATACCCCCTTGCCCACTGCCCACACCCCACCCCGCCTATACTCGCCCGATGCTCGAGCTTTCCCGCACCGTCCGCTTTTGCTTGTCGCCCGACCCGGCCGACGACGACTCGCCGCGCGACAACACGTTCGCGTCGTGGCCGGCGATGCGCGGGCTCGGCCGGTACTACGAGCTGCACGTCGTCTGCCACGGCGAGGCCGACCCGCAGACCGGCTACTTCATCAACATCAAACACATCGACTCCGCCGTCCGCGACCACGTCCTGCCCCGCCTGCGTGAAGCGATCGCCGACGAACACGCCGCGATCGCCGTACCGATGGGCGAATTGATGCGCGACCTCTTCGCCGCGCTCGGCCCCGCACTTGACGGCACCGTTCACCGCCTTGCTTTGCAACTCACCCCGACGCTCGCCCTCGCCATCGAGAAGACCGCCATGGACACCATCCTCACCAAGCAGCAGTACGAGTTCTCCGCCGCCCACCGCCTCCACGTCCCCGAGCATTCGGACGAGCAGAACCGCCAAACCTTCGGCAAGTGCAACAACCCCGCCGGCCACGGCCACAACTACCGCGTCGAAGTCGTCGTGCGCTCCCCCATCGATCCGCAAGGCCACGCCCTGTCACCCGCCGCGCTGGATGCCGTGGTCGATCAGCACGTCATCGAAAAACTCGACCACAAACACCTCAACGTGGACGTCCCCGAGTTCGCCGACCTCAACCCGTCGGTCGAACACATCGCCAAGGTCGTCTGGGATTTCTTGTCGCCCCATCTCTCTAGCGAACTTCCGGGGGCGGGGGCGGGGGCGGTTCCGGGGGCGACGCTGGATGAAGTCAGCGTCTGGGAGACCGGCAAAACCGTCTGCACCTACCGCGGCCCCGTCGCGGTCAGCTAACGATCTTCACCCTGGCGATCCGTTCCAACTTCGGCGTGCGGGCTTCAGCCCGCATGGGGTTACAATCACTCCCGTGAATCTCCTGCCCCTCCTCGCCCAAGCCGCCAAAAAATTCCCGACGCCCGAAGAGGTCGAGCGGCTGCACTACGCCCTGATCCTCATCATCGCCATCGGCGTCGTCGGCATCCTGCTGATCCTCGCCATGCTCGCGGCCTGGCGCAACTTCCATAAACGTATCGCCGAGCTCGAAGCCGAACGCGATGAACGACGCAACCAAGACCCCCACGCCGACCTCTGGCAAGCCTCCGGCGACCGCGTCGAACTCGAACCCACCCCCGGAAGCGCCCCCGGAAGTGCCCCCGGAAACACCGAAGGTGATACGGACGACGGCGACGATGAAGACGACGACCCCGACCTCTACGGCAAGGACTGGGAGCCGGGCGACGACGATGAGAATCCGGACGACGACAAAGGGTGGTGATGTTTCTCGGATGGCCACACGTTGTTCGTGGCGGATCGTCACCATGGACGCGATCCTTTACACTGCCCGACTCGATTTTCCCCGGAGTATCCGTCATGACTTTGAAACTAGCCAACCTCGCCGGCGACGGCATCGGGCCCGAAGTGGTCGACCAAGCGTTCCGCGTCCTCGACGCGATCGCCCCATCCGTCAACCTCGACTACGCCAAGACCGACTTCCCGTTTTCTGCGGCCCACTACCTCGAAACGGGTCACGTCCTCACCGATGACGACATCGCCACCTTCCGGGGGTTTGATGCGATCATGCTCGGGGCGGTCGGCGGCCAGCCCAACGACCCCCGCCTCGCCGGGGGCGTGATCGAAAAGGGCATCCTGCTCAAGCTCCGCTTCGACCTCGACCAGTACATCAACCTGCGCCCGGTCAAGCTGTACCCAGGCATCGACACGCCGCTGAAAAACAAAACCTCCAAAGAGATCGACTTCGTCTGCGTCCGCGAAAACACCGAAGACCTCTACTGCGGCCTCGGCGGGATCATGCGTAAAGGCACGCCCCACGAAGTCGCCAATCAGACCATGGTCGCCACCCGCCACGGCGTCGAGCGCTGCGTCCGCTACGCCTTCGAGACCGCCGTCGCCCGCAAGGCCGCCGGCTACCGCGGCCACCTCACGCTGGTGCACAAGACCAACGTCCTGAACTTCGCCGGCGAAACATGGCTGCGGACGTTTAACGAAATTGCAGAAGAATTTCCGGGGGTCGAAACCGGCTATCACCACGTTGATGCGTGCTGCATGTTCATGGTCAGCAAGCCCGAGGTGTACGACGTGATCGTCGTGCCGAACATGTTCGGCGACATCATCACCGACCTGGGCGCCGCGATCGCCGGGGGCATGGGCATCGCGTCGTCGGGCAACCTCAACCCCGACGGCACGGCCCCCTCGATGTTCGAGCCTGTCCACGGCAGCGCCCCCGACATCGCCGGGCAAAACATTGCCAACCCGATCGCCGCGATCGACTCGATGGGCCTCTTGCTCCGCGAAGTCGGCCGGATCAAAGCCAACGCCGCCGCGGTCAAAGCCGGCGACGCGATCGGCGCCGCCGTGCAAGCCGTCACCCCAAACTTCGCCGGCAAATCGCTAGACCGTTCGGGGCACTCGACGTCGGACATCGGGCAGATGGTGATCGACGCGCTATGAATCTATTCGATTTCTCCGTTCATTTGAGATCGCTCATGCCTGATCTGCTCTGTCTTTGCATACTGATTGTCCTGTTGTGGGCAACGAGCGGCGGCGCGGCGTTTGCGATCGGGGCTAAGGAAATCGAAATGCAGACGGTGGTTTACAAGACGACGCCACAAGGGGAGTTAATGCTGGACCTGTATCAGCCCGCGACGGCCGAACTGGCGGAGCCGGCCATGCGGCCTGCGATGGTATTCTTCCACGGGGGGGCTGGAACGGCGGTAACAAAAACCAGTTCCGCCGTCAGTCCGAGCACCTCGCCGCACGGGGCATGGTTGCCGTCTGCGTGCAGTACCGCCTGAAAAACGACCACGACACGACGCCGATCCATGCGGCTCAGGACGCGATCTCGGCGATGCGGTGGGTCCGCGCTCACGCCGAGGCGCTGGGCATCGACCCGCAGCGCATCGCCGCTGGCGGCGGCTCGGCGGGCGGACAACTCGCCGCGGTCACCGCCACGCTGTCCGACGGCGCGGCGGCGCAGTACGACGAGGACGAAGACCTCAGCGTGAGTTTCCGACCCGATGGGTTAGTGCTGTTCAACCCCGTCTACGACAACGGCCCGGACGGCTTCGGTCAGTCGCGCTTCGGGGACGCTTGGAACACTTTTTCGCCCCTTCACAACCTCCACGCCGACCTGCCGCCGACGCGGATCATGCTCGGCGACCACGACAACCTTATTCCCGTCGCCACCGCCGAGGCGTTCCGCGATCAGATGACCCAACTTGGTGTCCGCAGCGAACTGATCGTCTATCCCGATCAGGCACACGGCTTCTTCAACAACGCCGACACCGGCATGTTGCAGGCCACCACCAAAGCGATGGACGACTTCCTCGTCTCACTGGGTTGGCTAAAACCTGTTTCGCCAGAATCCCCTTAACGGCGCGACGCCGATTGATCGCTTACAAAACCAGTTATTGCCCCGTCACCGTCACGACCAACCGTCGGGTGTGCGGCGCATCGCGGTGTTCCCACACAAATAAACCCTGCCACGTCCCCAGGAGCAGCCGGCCGTCGGCAAACGGGATCGTTTCGCTGGTCCGCGTGAGCGCCACCTTGATGTGCGACGGCATATCGTCGGGCCCCTCGGCGGTGTGCACAAAATACGGCTCGTCTTCGGGGACCAGTTTTTGCAGAAACGCCTCAAGGTCACGGCGGGCCGAGGGGTCCGCGTTCTCCATCAGCACCAGCGAGCAAGAAGTGTGCTGACAAAACACGTTGACCGTGCCGGTGGTCAAGCCCGAGTCGCGCAGCGCGTCGCGGATTTGGGCGGTGATTTCGGTCGTGCCTTGGCCGTGGGTGGGGAGGGTGAGGGTTGTTTGATGCATCAACCTATTTTGCCGCAGATTCCACACGTCGGCACAGAAAAAAATAAAACGGCGGATGAGGGGTGGCTCATCCGCCGTTCATGGACCAAGTGGCGAATCTACGCCATCGGCGGCAATCTTTTAGTCCGTCTTGGGCGTGTGTTCCGCGGCGGGAGTAGCCACCGGCTTGGTGGTCTCGTGCTTGAGCGGGCCGGGGCGTTGGACTTTGCCGAGCACCTCGGGCAGGTCGATGCCCGCTTGATCGGCGAGTTCGTGGATCGGGGGCAGCGAGCCGATGAGGCCCTTGAGGAAGTTACCGGTGGAACCCGTACCGCTGCCGTTGGCGTCGCCGCTGTCCCACACAGTGATCTTGTCGATCTTAAGGTTCTGAATCGCCTTGACCTGCTCGGCGACGAGCTCGGGCAATTTCTCGATGATGAGCAAGGCCGGGGCGATGTCTTTGCGGTCGCCGCAGCTTTCGATCAGGGCTTGGTAGCCCGCGGCCTTGGCGTCGAGCACCTTGCGTAGGCCCTCGGCCTCGGCGTTGTACTTCGCCAGCACCGCGTCCGCTTCGCCCTGGGCGATCCGGCGGATGCGCTCGGCCTCGGCCTCGGCTTCAATCTTGACCTGCTGCATCTCGATCATCTGCTTAGCGATGACCTCTTTTTCCATCCGCGCGAGTTCTTCCTCCTTCTCAGCGATGAGCACGTCACGGCTCGCGTTCGCCAACGCCACGTCACCGCGGCGACGGGCCTCGGCCCGGGCCTCGGCGAGGGTCGCTTCGTACGCGGCCATCTCGGCTTTGGATTTATTTTCGCCCGCGACCGAAGTCGCTTCGAGCGCGGCAACACGGATCCGTTGGTCGGCCTCGGCCTGCTTCTTGCCCTGGATCGCCAAGGCGTTTTGCTGGGCGATGGCGATCTCTTGGTCACGCTGGGCGTTGGCTTCGCCCGAGATCCCCTCGGCCTCGAGCGAGGCGACGCGGATCCGCTGGTCACGCTCGGCCTGCTTCTGGCCCATGTTCGACTCGGCGACCTGCGCGGCGACCTGCACCTCACGCTCTTTGTCCGCCGCCGCCGTCCCGATCGCGCCTTCACGCAGCGCCTGAGCGGTGTCGATCTTCGCCTGGTTGATCGCCTCGGCGGCGGCCTTCTTGCCCAGCGCTTCGATGTAGCCCGACTCATCCGTGATGTCACGGATGTTGACGTTGATCATGTACAGGCCGACCTTCGAGAGCTCGAAGTTCACGTTCTTGTTGACGAGGTCGAGGAATTTTTCGCGGTCCTGGTTGATCTCTTCGATGGTCAGCATGGCGATGACCAGACGCATTTGGCCGAGGATGATATCGCGGGCTTGGGCGGCGATTTCCTGGTCGCGCAGGCCCAGCAAACGCTCGGCGGCGCTGTTCATGATGTCCGGCTCGGTGCTGATCGCCACGGTGAACGTCGACGGCACGCCCACGCGGATGTTCTTCTTGGACAACGCGCTGGCGAGTTCGATGTCGATGGTCATCGGCTCGAGGCTGAGGAACGCCCAGTCCTGAATCACCGGCCAAACAAACGCGCCGCCGCCGTGCAGCGCCTTGGCGGCGCGTTGGCCGCCGACCTTGCCGTAGATCACGAGGATGCGGTTTGACGGGCAGCGTTTGTAGCGTTTGACGACGAACGCAAACGCCGCAAAGACCACGAGCACGACCAGCGCGATCAGGATCAGCGGGCCGATGGACAGGCTGCCCGCCCCATCGTCGGGCGGGTCGCCGAGGCCAAATTGAGCGAGCGTCAAGAGGGTGGATGTGATCATGTGGTGGCCCCAGGGGGTGAAGGAAGAATGTGGATTTCAGAGTTTAAAGGTAGCGGCAAAAGCATTCGCCGGGCTGCGGCATTGCTGGGCAAAACTCGCAAAGGTGCGTCGGCGTTAGCCGTTGGCGGGCTGCACGACCAGGGTTTCGTCATCGCGGGCATCGACGACGGTGACATCCTGGAACGCCTCGATGGCCGGCCCCGCGGAGACGGCCGGAACGATCATCGACCGGCCCGACACGCTGACGCGCACCTGCCCGCCGCCTTCGCCCTTGGCGGGGATGGCCATGTAGCACTGGCCGGTTCGGCCGACGGCGGTTTTGACGTCATACGTCACGTCTTGGGTCAGTCTTTTCGCGCCAAACATCAGGCTCGCCGAGAGCAGCATGAGCAGGAACCCAAAGCCGCCCGAGGCGAACGCGGCGGGCGTGGGGGTCATGCCCCAATCGACCCGGGCGATGAGGCCCATCCACCCGGCACCCATGAAAAACGCGGTGAGCGACAGCAGCGAGATCAGCGGGAACCCGCCGCCGTGCTCGAGGTCGGAGGTGTCAAAGTCGCCCTCGCCGCCGCCAAACAGCAGCGACACGCCGAGGCGTAACAGGAACAACGCCGTGCCTCCCAGCGCCATCGCGGCATAGATCACCGCGTCGACGCCGAAGTCCAGCCGAAGGTCTTGCCAGTCCAGAAGTAGTTCGAGAAATTTCATGAGAGAGGTGTCCCCTAAGACAAGTGAAGGATACCACCGCGGTGCGTCGCGGGCTTGGGAATGGATGGCCGATCATTCGCAACGGGTGACACGGCGGACCCCACCGCGGCGCGATTCACGCCTCGGCGGCATCGGCGGAGGAATACCGCCGACCCTTCCACGCGTTGCCTTTCGTGTGGTATTGCCACACGCTGGCGGCGATGATCGCGGCGTAGACGGCGCTGCCGATCGGCAGCGTCCACGCATACGGCCAGGGCATGTTCATGAGCTTCCGCCCGGCGTTGAGCGCCCGGGCCTGCCACGCCAGCGCGAGCAGCGCCGCCGCCAGCGTCACCCCCGGTAGCCAACCGGGCGAGATCAACAGCCACGCCACACTCGCCGCCGCGTACAGCGCCGGCCCGATGTTCAAGATCAACACCGCCAGCACCACGCCCGCCGCAACCCACCACCGGTGGTTCAGCCCGGCGTAGGCGTTCTTGGTGAGGCCCTCCCACATGTCGGCCCAGCCGTCGTACATCCGGCACCACAGAAGTTCCCCGGCCGTGGCGACGCGGTGCCGAGCGCCCGCCGCCTTCAGCGCCATGCCGATCTTCAGGTCTTCGACCATCTCGCCCTTGACCGCGGTGTGGCCGCCGATCTGGTCGTAAAACCTTTTGCGCACCAAGATGAACGCGCCGCCCGTCAGCGCCACCGGCGAATCGGGGTCCATCGCTTTTTCAAACGGCAACATGATCCCCAGCGCCAGCACCAGTTGCAGCTGCACAATCGCCTCGCCGACGCTGCCAAAACGCAGCGTCGGTGTCACGCCCAGTAAATCCGCGTCGTGCTGCTGGGCGTGCTTGATCGCGGTGCGCAATAGCTGCGGGTGCCAATGGATGTCGGCATCGGTGAAACACAGCCATTCGATTCTTGATTGTTGATTGAGGATTTTGGTTTGGAGTGCTTCGTAACCTTGATGCAACGCCCAGCACTTGCCCATCCACCCCGGCGGCGGCTCCTGCTCATTGCGCACCACCATCAAGTGCGGGTAACGCTGCTGCATCGCCGCGGTGATCGTCGGCGTGTCGTCCGTGCTCGCGTCATCGACAAACACCACCCGCAATCCCGCCATCTCCTGCTCGCACCACTCCGGCAACACCGTCGGCAGATGCTCCGCCTCGTCCCGCCCCGGCGACAAAATCGCCACCCCCCCCGGAAGCTCTAACTGCATGGGGGCGAGATTCAAGCCACTCGTCCGAGGCTCGGGCACGTCAGTGCTCGTGTCCTGGGGTTCTGTATGTTGCAACCCTTCATCACCCGGCTGCGGCAACTGATACCGCAGCGACTTCCCGAAGCCGCCGTAGTTGACGTAAGCCCACACCACCGCCGCGAAGACGACGGCCCCGACGAACAATCCAGTCAGCCAGAAGTCCATAAAAAACGCTTCCGAACGGAGCCCAAGCGATTTGTCCCCCAAACCGCTCGGGGCTTCACGATGATTTTAGGTCACCCCAAAGCCCCATGGACTCAACGCTCGAAAGGCGTTCACCCCCCCTCGCTTCCCCCGGAAGTCCCACCCGCTACCCCGCGTCAACGGGGCAAGCGAATGCGTGCCGACGGCAGGATCACGCCATGCCGTAGAGATATTCTTCGAGTGCGGCGATCTTCATTTCCTGGCCGGTCAGTTCCCATGCGTTGAGGTCGCCGATGGAGATCATGCCCACCAAACGGTCATCTTCATCGAGCACCGGCAGGTGCCGAATGCGTTTTTCCATGAAGATGTTGCGAGCGTGATCGACTTCGATCTCCGGCGAACAGGTCACGACCTTGACGGTCATCACATCGCGCACCGCCGTCGTCGCCGGGTCGCGCTGCTCCGCGACGACCCGCCGCAGCACGTCGCGTTCGGTGAACATGCCGCAGACGCATTCACCTTCGAGCACGATCAACGCCCCGATTTTGTGTTCGTTCATGAGCCGTGACGCATCAAGCACGCTGGTCTCGGGGCGGACGGTCAGGACCTGCGAACCTTTACGCGAAACGATCGTTTGCACATTGGCCATGTGGAAACCTTTCGGGGTGAATTGATGAACAGCGGGAAACAAGAAGATGGAAAAACGAATCGCAAATTAAACCAAGAACAAGTCGAACCCGAGACGTGACGCCAAGAATGGGCGTCGATATGTGCTAGGCAAAACATTATTTTATATTGAACCCTCGTTCATGCAAGGTTTTTTCCGTATTTTGGCCTCAGGGTAAACGCTAAGCGTGGCCTCTTGGCTTCGTGATTAAGGTGGGTTTTGGATTTTGATGTACGCGGTCCGATTGGCTTGCCGGCTAGTTTTGTTCGTCACGCTGGGGGTCGGCGGAACCGGCGGGCTCGTGGGATGTGGCGAGGCCCACCCAAATCCGCCGGTGGTTCGATTATCCGCCGCAGCCAGCCTCGGACCTGTACTCGAAGGGCTAACCCCCGCCCTCGAAGCCGAACTCGGCGTCACGCTCCAACTCCACCTCGCGGGCTCGGGCACCCTTGCCCGGCAACTGCTCGACGGTGCCCCGGCCGACGTTGTCATCCTCGCCCACCCCGACTGGATGCAGCCGCTCATCGACGCCGGCCGAGTCACGCCCGACGGCCTCGCCGAACTCGCGGGCAACACCTTGGTCGTCGTCGGCCGCGGCCGCCCGATCACCCTCGACCAACTCGCCGAGCCGCGATTCGCCCGGATCGCGTGGGGCGACCCCACGTTTGTCCCCGCCGGGCGCTACACCGAGCAAGCCCTGCGCTCGGCCGGGGTATGGCAACCCCTCAAAACCCGCGGCGTGACCACGGCCGACGTCCGCGCCGCCCTGCGATACGCCCAGCTCGGCGAAGTCGAGGCGGCCGTGGTCTACGCCAGCGACGCGGTCGATTTACCGACATCTTCGGATGGCGATGCGTTGGGCGTGCTTTGCGTGATCGACCCGGCGACGCACGATCCGATCGTCATCACCGCAGCGGTGGTCGATGAAGCGGAACTCGGCCGTCGCTTGTTGGATTGGTTGCAAAGCGACACCGCCCGCCGCGCGTTCGCGGACGGTGGGTTTAGCGTGCGTTGACCTGCTATCGTCGTGACCATGGACGTGTCCGCGATCATGTCGGCGGTGGGGCTGTCGCTGCTGTGCGCGACGGCGGCGGTGGGGCTATGCCTCGCGCCCGGCATGGGGTTGGCCCTGGTGCTAGCGCGCAAGCATTTCCGGGGGAAGGGTTTGGTGGAGTTGGGGGTGATGTTGCCGGTGGTCGTGCCGCCGGTGGTGACGGGGTATGTGTTGTTGAAGCTGCTCGGGCGCAACGGCCCCTTTGAAGGAATACTTCCGGGAGCGGGGGTGATTCCGGGGATGATTCCGGGGATGATTCCGGGGGCGGGGGGGGTGGTGTTTACTTGGGTGGGGGCGGCGATTGCGCAGGCGGTGGTGGCGTTTCCGTTTTTGGTGTTGACGCTGCGGGTGGCGTTTGCGGGCGTGGACCCTGATTTGGAAAAAGCGGCGCACACGTTCGGGGCGGGGCGGTGGCGGACGTTTTGGAGCGTGACCTTGCCGCTGAGTTGGCACGGGTTGGCGGCGGGGTGTTTGCTCGCGTTTGCCCGAGCGCTCGGGGAGTTCGGGGCGACGATCATCGTGGCGGGGAATATTGAGGGTCAAACCCGGACGCTGCCGTTGGCGATCTACGCGGCGCTGCAAACCCCGGGTGGCGACGCGACGGCCACGGGACTGGTCGTGATCGCGGTGGGGTTGGCGTGTGCGGCGCTGGGGCTGCGGAAGATGCTGGGGGTGGGGCCGACGCGGTGGTGAACGTCGGAAACGTAGGAACACGGCGATCTTCGATCGCCCGCTAAACCGCAAGCGATATAGACAGGCGATTGCCTTAAAAACCTCAGGTCCAAAACCCCCTCACCCCATAAACAAATTGCCCTGGTCCTTTGCCGGCGGCTCGGGCTGGGTTTCTTTGACTTCCATCATCTCTTCAAGCAAGTCGTCGATGTTGGCGATCTTCATATACACGCTGGCGAAGCGGACGTAGGCGACGTGATCCAGCCGTTTGAGTTTCTCGACGCAGATCCGCCCGATGTCGGTCGACTCGACTTCTTTCTTGCCGCGCTTGAACAACTCGGTCTCGATCTCGTCGAGCACCGCGGCGAGTTGGTCGGCCTTGATCGGCCGCTTGTACGCGGCCTTCTGCAACCCGCCCAGCAGCTTTTCCCGGTCAAACGGCACGCGGTTGCCGTCCCGCTTAATCACCGTCAGCCGGGTGTTGGTTTCGACGTTTTCGTAAGTCGTAAACCGTTTTTTACACTGCTTACACTCCCGACGCCGGCGGATCGACACCCCGTGCTCCGCTTCGCGGGAGTCGATGACTTTGTCGTCGTTGGCTTGGCAAAAGGGGCAGCGCATGGGAGCGATTTTTGATTTTGGATTGGGGATTTTTGATTGGGAAACAGGACGAACCGCTATCTTATCGCAATCTCGGTGCGCGGCGTTCTGATACGGTGTTTGGACAGCAGCAAGTCGTTGACCTGCGGGAGCCTTTCAATCCAAAATCCTCAATCCAAAATCCAAAATCTCCGCATCGCCTACCTCGGAGACATCGTCGGCACCCCCGGAAGACAAGCGTTGACCCAACAGGTCAACACCCTGCGCGAAACCCACGGGGCCGACCTCGTCATCGCCAACGCCGAGAACATCGCCAACGGCTCGGGCATCACCCCCGAGCAATACAACAAACTCTGCGCCGCGGGCGTCGATGGCATGACGCTGGGCGATCACGCTTTCCGCAAACAACAGATCAAGAACACCCTCAACGACGCCCCGAATCTCATCCGCCCGATCAATCTGCCCGGCCGGGCGTGGGGCAAGGGGTATATGCGGCTCGCCTCGCCGATCAATGGCGGACCTGATGTCGTGGTGGTGATGGTGATGTGCCGGCTGTTCATGAACTCGGTGCAGGCCGACGACCCGTTCGCCGCGATCGACCGGTTCCTCGACTCACTGGGCAAGCAGGGCGGCACCCCCCCCATCGTCCTCGTCGAAATCCACGGCGAAGCGACCAGCGAAAAAATCGCCCTCGGCTGGCACGCCAACGGCCGCGTCGCTGCCGTCGTCGGCAGCCACACCCACGTCCCCACCGCCGACCACCGCATCCTGCCCGCCCCCGGAAGCGATCTCTCTCTGCCCGGAACGCCGCGGCCATCTTCCGGGGGCGGGGGAGGAACCGCCTACGTCACCGACCTGGGCATGACCGGCCCGCAAGACTCGGTCCTCGGCCGGCGGGTCGACCGCGTCGTCCACCACATGTCCACCGGCCTGCCCGCCGCCTTCGACGTCGCCGAGGGCAACCCCGTCGTGCAGGGCGTCCTGATCGACGTCGATCCGACCACGCGCCTCGCCAAGGCGATCCAGCGCATCGCGTTGCCCGCCGACGTGAACCAGCCGCCGTTCGCCGCCGCCCGATAAGTCCAACGTTGCTCGCCACAAACCGCACAACCGTTCGCCGGGGTCCGTGAAACACTTGAGAATCTGCCGGGGGGACGATTTGACGCCAAACCCCGGCGTGGGGTTCGCCGATGCGACACCGTGGTCGAAACCATTGCCGACAACCCGCACCCCAAGGGCTCCCGCGAAGAAGCGAAGCTCGACCGCGCCCCGCACAAGCGTGCGGCACTGCGTAGCCAACTCGCTTTGCTCGTCGTCGTCACCCTCGGCGTGGGCTTCGGGTTGGGCCAGCTGTACGCCGCCAGCGACCTGGGCACGATCTTCGCCACGCTCGGCATGGCCGCCGCTGCCGCATTGGGCGTCTGGTTTGCCTGGAGCGTGATCGCCCAGCCGATCCGCGAGTTCGCCGAGCAACTCGACCACCTGGTCCTCGACCAGCGCCAAACCCAGGTCCGCGAACTACCCACCGACCGCGACGACGAGGTCGGCCGCATGGCCACCGCCGTCCGCTCGCTCATCATCAACCGCATCCGCGACTACCACGACGCCCGCCAGCTCCGCCGCACCCTCGACGACCGCGTCACCGCCGCCACGCAAAAAGCCGTCGGCACCCTCAGCAAACTCGCCATGCGCGACGCGCTCACGGACCTGGGCAACCGCCGCTTCCTCGACGCCCACCTCCCGGCCCTCATCGAAGCGTCCAAAGCCTCCGACACCGATCTGATCTGCGTCATGATCGACATGGACAACTTCAAAACCGTCAACGACACCCTCGGCCACGGCAAGGGCGACGAACTACTCATCCTCCTGGCCGAACTGCTCAAGTCCGCCATCCGCCACCACGAAGACTTGGCGATCCGTATCGGCGGCGACGAGTTTGTGTTGTTCCTCCCCGGCGCCACGCTCGGCCGGGCCGCCGAGCTCACCGCCCATATCCGCCAGCTCTACCGGCAACAGGCCGCGTCCCTGCTCGGGCCGGGCCTGGCGGTGGACTTGTCGGTGGGTGCTTCTTCGCTCCGCCGGGAAAACTGCCGCGACGCGGAAGAACTCATGGAACAGGCCGACCAACACCTCTACCAAGCCAAACGCTCGGGCAAAGGGATCACCTGGACCATGCACGGCCAAGCCGCCGCCTAACCCGCTGGCTTTTACGACCGCTTAAAAATCAACGGTCAACAGCAAGCTCGCCGCGGCGGTGAACTCGTTGTAATCCAAGAAGTCGATCGACGAGTCTTGGACGTTGTAGCCGAGGATGCCGCGGAGCGTTGCGCCTTCGCAGATGCTCCAGCGCAGCTCGGTGCGGGCGCGGAGGCCGTAGTCGTCGCGCGATTCGCCCAGGGTTTCCTCGAAGTAATCCTTGTACCAGTTGCCGTAGAGATCCACGCCGGTGATCCACGCCACGTCGGCACTCAAAGGCTTGACCAAGTCCGCCCCGAGCGTCAGGTTCAAGAACGAAAAGTTGTCC
Source organism: uncultured Phycisphaera sp. (assembly GCA_964409095.1). Taxonomy (GTDB): domain Bacteria; phylum Planctomycetota; class Phycisphaerae; order Phycisphaerales; family Phycisphaeraceae; genus Algisphaera. The sequence goes on from CAYPCC010000035.1 coordinate 13,607, forward strand.
GGATCGGCGACGGTGTAGCTGGTCACGATCCGTGGGACCAAGAGCCAGTCGTTTTCCAACGCGTACGGCTTGACGTAGAACCCGGTGATGACGAACTGATTGATCAGCCGGTCGTCGAACTCGTCGTCGTAAATAAAGTTGCCCGTCAAGCTGCCGCCGATGACGCCGCCATCCAGCGGGGTGGAGGCGCCGACGCGGGCAAACGCCACGTTGGTGTTCAGGTCGTTTTCATCAAAAAAACGGGTGAGGATCACACCGCCCTCGGCATAGACGTCCCACTTGCGGTCGATCTGCGTGCTCGCCCGCAGCGCGACTTCTTCGCGGAAATACACGTCTTCCACGCGGTCATCGTCGGACAGCCGGGCGTTGGACGTGAAGACGAAATCGCTGACGCTGCGCAGCTCGAAGAAGTCGCGTTCTTTGAGTAGGAGCAAGTCGCCGTCGCCGGTGAGGAATTGTTCCTCGAGCGCGCGGGTGGGGTCGGCCGCGGGGTCGCCGGGGCCGCGTTGCTCGAACGCTTGGTTGTTGACGCTGATATCGATCTGCGCCGTCGCCGACACGCAAAGCGTTAAGACGGTCAAGGCGGCGAGGGCGGATGGATTAAAGTTTTTCATGGGCAAACCGAGGGTAAAACGCACTTGAGAAAACCAACGTGTCACCCCACCGCAGTGGGGCGGCGGCGCGGGGGGGTACAGGGTTAGGGGGTGACTTGGATGTTCAGTGTGGCGAAGTCGCCGCCGGCTTGCGGGAGGTCAAAGGATTGCGACGACGGGCCCGACGTCACGGGGCTGGTGATTTGCACCGCTCCGCCGTTGTTGGCCACGACCGAAGACACCGCTTCGAAGCGGAGTTGAGCCGTGCCGGGCGTGACCCCGACGCTGAACTGGTTGCCGGCGACGGACGGGTTGGTCGAGGCGTTGAAGGTCGTGCCTTGGCCGTTGGTGAGGAAGAAGAGGGTGACGTTGTTGCCGCTGGGCGAGACCGCGACGGGGTTGCCGTTGTTGGTGAAGGTGATGTTGATCACGTCTTCGTTGTCGACCCCGCCGTTGTCGTAAATGGAGAAGGTCAGCAGTTGATTAGGCACGCTGATGGACGTGAACCCGCCGGTGGACGCGGGCAGCGCGAACAACGAGTTCCCCGCGACCGCGAGGTTGGCCACGGCGTTGCGGACGACGCCTTGGTCGCTCAGCACGACTTGCGTGCCCAAGTCGGGCAGTCCCGCGCCGCCGCCGGGGCCGCTGCCGTAGATCGCCCCGCCGCCAAAGGCCGCGGAGTCGGCCGAGTCGCCGCTGCCCAGCGCCATGGCGATGGGATCGCCGCCGCCGGAAAATCCTCCGGAAGTGCCGCCCAAGCCGTTGCCGCCGGTGTTCGCGGCGACCGATGCGCCGGGGCCGCTGGACACGGTCACGCCCGCTGCGCCTTCGCCCAGGCCCGCGTCGGCTCCGCCGAACGCCACTTGGGACGCGGCCGCCAGCGCGGCGGTACTCCCCGAGCCGTCGCCTGCACCATTGCCTTTACCGCCGAGGCCGGCGTAGCTGCCCCCGGCCGCCGCGACCGCGGGGCCGACCAGCGCGTCCGCCGCCGCCCCGTTGGCTTGGCTTAGCGCTGCCGCAGCACCGCCGCCCGAGGTCGAGGAACTCCCGGGAGCCGGGGTCGAGGACGCCAACGCGTCCACGCCAGCAGCCACACCCGCCACCGCGCCCAGCCACGACGGCGGGGCGGCCCCGTCGCCCGACGCCGGGGCGCTGGACAACGGCGTGCTGTAATCAGCGAGCAATCTCGCCACCGCGCCGAGGCCCGCCGCACCGGCGTCGATGCCCCCGGAACCGCCCGAGCCGAGGCCCGAACCCGCCGCGGAAGCACTCTGCATCGCAAAAGGCACGAGGTCGCCCGCGGCGGTCACGGTTTGGCCGATGGCCCGGCTGCCGCTGGCGATCGGTTGACCCGTGGCCGGGTCGGTAGCGCTGAAGCCCTCGGTCCGCATCACGACGGTGTCGCCGGCCGCCGTGGTGAAGCTGATCGGCTCGCTGGCGTAGGTGGTCACGGCCGCGACGGACTGCCCGTTGCGCATCGCCGTGGTCGAATTGGTGTTGACCGTCACCGGCCCGCCGCTGACGCCCGATCCCGCCGGGGCGGGCAGGTCCGACTCGACCCGCAGCGACGTCGCGTTGTCGTCGGCGTCTGGGTTGTCCACCGCCGTCACCGCGTGGGGCGGCGCATCCGCCGCCACGTCGTCGGCCGATACGGTGGTCGTGGGTGCATCGTCGAGAGGCACGTCCGACGTCCCCGCGCCGCTGACGCCGACCGTGGCCGACGTGGGCGTCACGGCCAGTTGCACGCCGCCGTTGGCCGTCGTGGTTTGGGTCACGTCTTGGCTCAACGTGCTGGTGATCTGCGAGGCATTTGCGCCTTGGCCCGCCGCCATCTGGCGAGAGCTGATCACTTGGTATTCGCGCACGGCGTCGCCTGCGTCCGAGGCCTGGCCCCAGGCCGGGCTCACGCCCACCATGCTGCCGATCACGAGAAACGTAGTCAGAAAATTATTCATCATCGAAGCCTTGGTTGAAGAAGGACACCGCTCATGCGGCGTCCAATCGTGTTGTGGTGCAAAGTAAAATCGTCGCCCATCCATCCGTCGGGCAAAGGCTCATCGCTGCTTGGAAAAACCCGCGACGTAGAACAAGCCATCGCCCGGCACGAGGGTCAGGTCGTAAGCGGCCGCCCCGCTTTGCACGGTCCACGCCAACGGGTCGTCGGTGGGCGACAGCGCTTCGGGGCCGACGCCCGACCAGTCGCGGGCGGCCAAGGCGCTGGCGATCGTGCGTCGGGACACGGTGTCGCTCGCCGCGTCTTCGACGCCGAGTTTGGGGCTCATGAGTTTGGCCACGCGGTCGCCGTCGCCGTCACGCAGCGCTTCGACGAACATCGCCGCCACCCGGGCGGGAAGCGCCGCAGGCCCGTCGGGGTCGAACCGCAGCGCGACCACCTCGGGGTTCTGCAGATAACGCTTGCGCTGCTCATTGATCTGCGGCGGCGTCGCGGCCACCGCGTTCACGCCCGTCGGCTGCAACGCGCCCCACCAGATCTGATCCGCTTGCTCTGATTCGAGCGCCGCCAATTTTTCGTCCAACTCGGGCAGCCCCACCACGTCCATACTCGATCGCAAATAGCGGATGTCCACGTGGTAGCACTCGGGGGTCACGCCCGCCGGGGTCCACAACAACACCTGCCCCGGCTCGGCCTCGACGCCGCCGCTCTGCGCCCGGCCGTCCACCACGAACGCATACAGCGTGTCGGGCGAGACGCCGAAGATCGCTTTGCCCCCGCCGTCGATCCAAACCTGCCGATCAAAAAAGTCCACCGACACCGCCGAGGCCGCCCGCACCAGCGCCGGCTCATTCACCACGATCGACTCGAACGCCGACCACTCGCAGGCCGTGTCCACGCCCCGCGTCCGCAGCTCGGCGTTATCCGCGTCGGCGACGCTCACCGTCGGCCATTCCGCCGGGGCCGACACGCACCCCACCAGCCCGCTGGCGGCGACCCAAGCCGATGCACAAACAACAACCAGCGCCGCCTTGCGGCGACGCCCCGTGGTCATATCGTCTCTCATTAGTCTGATCGTCTTTCTTCCGTCGCAGCCGTGCGCCGCGCGTGTTTCCCTGTTTTCCGGGATGACCGGCAACTTTTCGTGTCCTTGACGCCGAACAGATTAGTCCAATCCCGCCGCACGATCCATCCGCCAACCGCCAATGACCGATAATCCAGCGCTCGAATACCCCGGCCCCCGAGCCCGATCCCCCGGCAGCACGCTGGACCCGATACATTAGAAACCAACGCGAAGCCACCCGTACCCTTCACCGATGTCTAGTTCCCCCCGCTACATCCTGACCTTCAGCTGCCCCGACCAGGTCGGCATCGTCGCCGCCGTCACCTCGCTGACCGCATCATTCAACGGCTGGATCGTCGAGGCCGCCCAACACGCCGACCCCGACACCGGGCTGTTCTTCATGCGCCAGGAAATCCGGGCCGACTCCGTGCCCTTTGGCATCGACGAACTCCGCGACCGCTTTCGGCCGATCGCCCAGCGGTTCGATATGACCTGGAAAATCCGCGACCCGCACACCCCCCACCGCGTCATGCTGTTCTGCAGCAAACAAGACCACTGCATCGCGGACCTTTTGCACCGTTGGAAGACCGGCGACCTGAAGTTCGACCTCCGCGGCGTCGTCTCCAACCACAACGACCTCCGCTCGCTCACCGAATACCACCGCGTCCCCTACCACCACATCCCCGTCCCCCCAAAAAAAGACCCCCAAGGCAAGGCCGCTGCGTTTGCCGAAATGGAAAAATGCTGCGTCGAAGCTGAGGTCGAAACCATCGTGCTCGCCCGCTACATGCAGATCATGCCGCCCGCGTTGTGCGCCCAATACGACGGCCGGATGATCAACATCCACCACAGCTTTCTGCCCAGCTTCATCGGGGCCAAGCCGTACCACCAGGCGTTTGACCGCGGCGTGAAACTGATCGGCGCGACGTGTCACTACGTCACCAGCGAGCTCGATGCCGGGCCGATCATCGAGCAGGACGTCATCCGCGTCACCCACGCCCACGACCCCGATGAGATGGTCCGCCGGGGCCGTGACGTCGAACGCCTCGTCCTCACCGCCGGCGTCCGGGCGCATCTTGAAGACCGCGTGATGCGATTCGGCAATAAAACCGTGGTCTTCGGATAAGTGTTGTTTGCTGTGGTTTTTTCCAAGGCAAGCGCCTCCGCGGCGAGCGGCAGGGGATCTGCCCCTGCACCCCGTCTTAGAAATGCGGGTACCTCGTTATGACATCTCGACTTTCTGCCTTTGGGGTGTCGGGGCGAAGCCCTGACCGCTCGCCGCGGAGGCGTTTGCCTTAAAAAAACGACGACCTCCATCTCCCCAGCTTCATCCACCGCCTCTCGCTACAATTCCAGCACTATGGCTAATAACGCAAATTTCGATCTCATCGTCATCGGCGGCGGCCCCGCCGGCTACGTCGCC